>JBDGXD010000058.1:0-15819 GCA_039584755.1 Gemmatimonadota bacterium | reverse complement strand
TGTGCACGCGTTGTCCTTCTTTTTCCGCGCGATGGGTCTCTCTTATCAGGAAGTGGCAATAGCGTTGATGGGACCGCGATTTGAGCATGTGAATGAACTCGGCCGCTTCGCGTGGCTACTGGGTGTCGCCTCGTCCGCTGGCTTGGCGCTCGTCGCGTTCACACCAGTGGCGGTCTTCTGGTATGAGACTGTGTCAGGGTTGAGCTCTGACCTTGCAGGGTTTGCGATCCTGCCGACGATGATTCTCGTCCCGATCCCGCTACTGTCGGTGATCCTCTCTTATCAACGGGGGATCTTGGTCAACGCGCACAAGACGAGGCCGATAACGTGGGCCACCGTGGTCGAGGTGGCCGTGGTGGCGTTCGGTTTTCCCATACTTGCCCGGGGTTTCGGAGCGATCGGTGTGACTGCTGCTGTCGCCGCGTTCTTGGCGGGGCGGTTGGCTGGGAACGTCTTCTTGATACGGCCATGTATGCAAGTGATTAGGTGGCGTGGGCCATCCAAGGTTGAGGCCTCGCAACAAGAGCCTTCGTCCGATCGAGTCGCCGACAACCGATCTGTGGCGACGTGACCGCCGCAGCATCTGTCACGTCGCCACCATCATGTGTTGCTACCTCTCGGCGTCAAGTCTATTCGATACTTCTCTCCAACTTGCGATAGACATACGCCATTGCCACCAATGTGAGCGGGCTGGTTACGAGCAAGCCGATGCCGAGCGCTAGCATGCCAGCCACATTTACGAAGAGTAGCAACCACCATAGTAAGAACAGGTTCCAGGCAGATCCCTGGGTCATCTCCCAGCTCTCTTGTATGGCGGCGAACGGCCCAAGATCCTTGTCGACTATCGCCCAGCCGAAGAACTGCAATCTCAGGGCCAGGTAGATGCCCGGAATGATCAGCAGAATGAAGCCGACCATCACGATGACTGCGACGACGATCGAAGCAATGAGGTAGGGGATGATCAGCGGTATCTTGGCGAAAAGGTCAACCAACTCGCCACGTTCATCGTCCACGAACCGCAGGCTCATTCGCATCACTCCGAGGGTGACGACCATTGCGAATAGCCAGGAAACCAAATAGACGATCCAGGAATCGAAGATCGCAGGGAAGGCGCTCATCAACCACACTATCAAGATCGCAACGATGAAGAGACCCAGATTGCCAATAACGGTCGTCCATCCAAACTTGATCGCTTCGCCCTTGGAGAACAGTTTCATTTGGACACCTCACGCCTGTGGGGTAACGGTGAGCCCTGGCTCATAATGGTCAGTTCGGTCTCTGGGAGACCAACTCACTCAGATTGCGCACCTAAGCTGGCCGTCAATTATTGGGAAGTTGGACGCAGAAATCAAACCGGGGCCTGAACCGATATCGCACCTGGCTGCACAGTTGCGCTCATTGCCGGGATCACGCGACCTTGACAGACCTACGGCCGACCGCCCGCCGTCATCTGATTCCCTAGATACAACTCTGCCACTGTTAATCCCAGCTCTTGTGGTACAATCTGGCCCATGTTGCACAATACCCAAGTGGAGAAACGTTGCTCGGGAAATCTGATGTAGTAGGCCTTGAATCCCATGAACGATCCGGTGTGACCGAGCGTTTTCAGGCCACGGTGCTCGTCCTCACGAATGGCAAATGCATAATCCAACACCTCGCCACTATTCAAGACACCCTTGGTATGCATGATATCGAGGAAGGTCGAGTCACCCAGTTGATTGTCGAGGAAGTTGCGATCCCACTTCAGCAGGTCCTCAACCGTGGTATAAAGACCACCCGCCCCTGGCAACGCGAAATTGCCCTGGTAACTCTGGTAATACTCTATCTCCTTCCCCTCCTCAATCTTCTCCATATAACTCATCGCCCGCCGCTCCACGATATGCACGGGGTCGTCGTGGAAGTGCGTGTCGCTCATGCCGAGTGGTTCGAAGATCTTCTCTTGAGTGTATTCGCGCAGTGTCTTCCCGCTAGCCCGTTCGACGATCATCGACAACGCGAAGTAACCGCCATTGGAGTACTGATACCGCTCTCCCGGTGGGAAATCGAGTTCCTGGTGCGACAACAACTCGAGCGCCTCCTCACGGCTGAACCGGTTCCACGTCGTCAAGCCGTTCTCGGTCATCACGCGGTACATGTCGGGGATTCCGCTGGTATGGTGTATCACATGGCGGATAGTGACCGGCAGATCGTACGCCGGCATCTCGGGCAGGAATTCTCGGATGTCGTCGTCGAGCGAGAGCCTTCCCTCTTGTGACAGCAACACTATGGCTGCAGCGGTGAATTGCTTGGACACAGAGCCGACGTAGAAGACGGTTGTCGCTGTGATCGGGATGTCCCAATCCAGGTTCGCGTAGCCGTATCCGGTCTTGTACAGAAACTCACCGTTCCGGGCAACTCCCAGTGCGCATCCCACGGAGCCTGGTCGATCGAACTCGGCGAAGACCGAGTCGATCTGTTGGTTTGTTGGATCCTGGCCTGAGACAGGCGCGGCAAGAGCGAACGACAAACTCAGTGGGATTATCATAGGGTCGTAGCGCATGATGAGCCTCAATAGCATTTGGCCAGATCCAGTGATGTGCGTTCGATCGCACCTCGCACCTCGTACATCCTACATCACAAATCACAGTCCTCACCCTTCCTGCGGTACCACCTCCGCCTGTCCCGTCGCTCGTTCCTTCTCTTCTTTCCGAGCCTGCCGTCTGCTCCGTACAGAAGCTGCGGCAAACCGATCGAGTTTGGTGTAAATGACAGGAATGAGGAATAGTGTAAACAACGCTGCCACCAATACTCCGCCTATGGTTACCACCGCCATCGGTATGCGGTAGAACGAGCCCGCTCCCGAACCAGTTGCTTGCGGTAACAGAGCGATCGCGATGGCAATGTTGGTCATCACGATCGGCCTTAGTCGAATGGGTGCCGCTTCCATGAGTGCTTCGACTATTCCCATACCCTGCTCACGCAGCTGATGGGTAAAATCCAGAATGAGAATGGCGTTGTTGACCACTATCCCGACCAGCATGATGATTGCCATCATGCTGAAGATGTTGAGTGAAGCGCCGGCCAAGAACAGGCTGAACACTGCACCTACGAAACCCAGTGGCAACGTCAACATGATGGTGAACGGGTGGACATACGACTCCAGGATCATCGCAAGCACGATGTAGGTCAGCACGATCGCCATAACCAGAGCCTTGAGCATCTCCGTCAATGACTCCTGGAACATCTCGAACTCGCCAGTGATCTCGTAGCTGTATCCCGGCGGAAAACCGATCTCGTCCAGCCCCAGCTGGATCTCGCTCGCCAGGGCCGCGAGGTTTCCTCCACCGATGTACGCATCGATCTGCACAGTCCGCTGCTTTTCGTCACGCTGGATAGTCGTCTCGCCGGCATTTTCTTCAACATCGCCGAGGCTACTCACTGGCACCATGCCACGGCGACTCCGGACCTGCATGGATCCGAGTTCGGCAGTGCGATTGCGGGATTCTTCCGTCAAGCGAACACGAATATCCCTTTCGTCACCGGCTTCTCTGTAGACTCCCGGAACCACACCTTCGATCGAAGCGCGTAGTGTTCCACCCACCGAGAAGACGGAAAGGCCATGGTCGGCGAGCACATCGCGATTGGGTCGGAAGACCATCTCGCGGCGCGGGTTCTCGATGCTGTTCCGGACGTCTACCAGGCCCGGAATTGACGCCATTACCGCGGTTGCCTCTTGGGCAAGGGCTTCGAGTCGGCCGCGCTCCGGTCCCTTGATCAGGACCATGAGTGGTGCTTCACCGCCTGGTCCGGCTGACTGAGTGAGAGTGACCGTCACGTCGGCATCGGGGATCGCCGCCATCTTCTCCCGGAACAGGGGGATCAGCTCCGTGGTCGGTAGCTCGGATTCCACCGTAACCTGAATCTGTGCGATGTTCACTTCGGAAACGGAACCACCGCCGAACGAACGTGATTGGCCTCCGATCTGCGTCAGCGTCGTCGTTATTTCGGGTATCTCCGCCAGCAGCGCTTCGGCTCTGGCGGCAGTCTGAGAGCTACGTTCCGGCGGCGTTCCCGGCGGGAACTCCAAAGTGATCAGCGCCAGGCCCTCGTCCTGTTCCGGCATGAACTCGCCGCCTACGAATGCGACTTGAACCACGAGAGCCAGGACAAAGAGAACTCCGGTTCCGCCGATCACCGCCCAGCCATGGCTCGGCTTGGCAAGCACCCAACCCAATGCTGAACGGTAGTCCGCTTGAAGACTCTCGTATCCACGATCAAAGGCACGCCAGAATCCGGAGAGTAAGCCCTCCGTTTCCTCCAGTTTCGTTTCATATGTGCGCAGTAGCTTTGCCGCGAGCATCGGTGTCAGTGTGAACGAGATGAGCACGGACACCAAGGTAGCGAACACAACCGTCAGTCCGAACGAGACGAAGAACTGACCAATGATGCCTTGCATGAACGCGATAGGAGTGAACACTACGACGTTGGTCAATGCCGAAGCCGCTACGGCAACCGCAACCTCTGTGGTGCCGATCTCGGTCGCATCGCCGGGAGACTTGCCCTCGTCCAGGTGTCGGTAGATGCTCTCCAGGACCACGATCGTATTGGTCACTAGGATCCCGACCGTGATTCCCAGCGCCATCAAAGTCATGATGTTGATCGTGAATCCGGCCTGATCGATTGCCAGGAAGCTGGCAATGATTGTCGCTGGCATCGCAATGGCGGCGACCACGGTTCCACGCCAGGAGTGCAGGAACAGGAACAGAACCGCGGTTGTCAGAGCTATCCCGATTAGGATGTTCTTGAAGATGTCCCGCACTGCGTCACGAATGAACTCACTCGCGTCGCGGGCAATCTCCATTTCCGCTCCGGCAGGGAGTTGCTCGCGCAACTCCTCGATGGCCTCGAACACCCCTGCTGCTGCGGCGACGGTGTTGGCGCCGGACTGCTTCTGGATAGACAAGCTCAGAGTGGGTTGACCGTTGTAACGGGCTATCTCGCGGACGTCTGCAAAACCTTCGCGGACCGTCGCAACCTCGGCCAGGCGGATCCTCCCACCCTGAGGCAGTGACAGCGGAAGATCTTGGATGTCAGCGACAGATGTGTATTCACCCACGACACGGACCGAAAACTCGGCATCGGGCTCGGTGACACGACCAGCCGGAATCGTGATGTTCTCTCCGCCAACCAGTGCTGCTACTTCGGTTATTGACAAGCCGTACGCGCGTAACCGATCCGGGTGAACTAGAACCTGGACCTCGCGCTCGAGACCACCCGCCAACGAAACCGACGCCACTCCCTCAACTCGAGCCAGCCGTTCGCGCAGGACATCGTCGGCGAAGTCCGTCAGAGCCTCCAGAGCCTGCGGGCCCGAGATGGTCACATCCATGATGGGCATCGCATTGATGTCCAACTTCAAAATTGTGGGAGGCTCGGCATCAGACGGTAGGCGGGCTCGGATCGCGTCCACCTTGTCCTTGACTTCGATCGCGGCAAGATCGGCATCGACATCGAAGTCGAACTCCACGATGATGGTGGAAACGTTCTCTTGAGAAAAGGACGACAGCGACTCGAGGTTCGCAATAGTAGATATCGCGTCCTCGATGGGTTCGGTTATCTCGGTCTCGACCTCCTCGGGTCCGGCGCCGGGGTAGATCGTCGTAACAGTGACTATTGGGAAATCGACGGTGGGAAACAGATCCAGCGGGATCGCCAAATAGCTGAAGGCCCCGAGAAACACAAACACGGCCACCAGCATGCTGGTGAGCACCGGTCGCGCAACGGCGAGGTGTGCAAAGAAACGAAACATGCCTAGCCTCCGACTATCCGGGTCTGCGCGCCATCCGACAGGAGGGACGCTCCGGCAATCACGACCTGTTCACCCTCAGCCACGCCATCCAGGATCTCAATCCCCTCATCCCCGGAAAGGCCGATCGTTACGGAGCGCTGATGTGCCATGCCTTCAGAATCCACAACCCAGAGGATTCCCTCTCGTACAGACACACGCGGAACCATCAACACAGCCTCGCGACGGCCAACCACCACTTGGGTCCGGACTAGCGAACCGGGTACCACCATTTGCTCGCTGCGTGAGCGGATACCGGGGAACGTGAGTTCAACCTCGAGCAGACGCGTCTCGGGGTCGGCTTGCAGTGCTATCCTGGTGATCCGTCCGGTCAAGTTGTGATCTGGTAGCTCTGCCTCCTGTCTCAAAGCCAACTCCCGTACTTGGCCTGCACTGACTTGGAGTAGAACCTGTAGTTGAGAGAGGTCTGATACCCGGACCAGCGGGTCACCTGACGATGGTACCGTTCCGATTGTCTCGAGTATATCAGTAACGATTCCGTCGATTGGACTGGTGAGCACGATCGACCGGCGAGCAGCGGCCAGGTTGGCTTCGGCGACGGCCAGCCCGGTTACAGCGTCGTCCCAATCCTGCTCACTGATGGCACCTTCCTCCCTCAACGGTCTCAGACGTTCCACCATGCGGCTCGCCTGTTCCCGCGCCGCCTCGGCCTGGTGCACGGACGACATCGATCCCTGGCTCGACTGTCTGATCAGTTCGGTGCCAGCGCTGACACGCTGACCGACGCTGACCGGTATGTCGATGATCTCATCCTCCGTGCGTGCTTTTATGGTGGCGCTCCGGATCCCGCGTAGGGTGCCCGTGAACTCACGTCGCACGACTAGTGCACCAACGCTAACCTGGGCTACCTCCACCGGGATGCCAGTCTGGCGTCTGATTTCGGCGACGTCCGGTGCCGGCTCGACTTCAGCCGATCCTTGGATGATGCGAATTATCACCACGGCCACTAGGGCCAGGGCTACTACTCCAACTACGATGCGTTTGATCATGGGAACCTCAAGAGCTGTAGCCTTCCACCGCTCAAACGCTCCAACTGGGCGAGGGCTCTTATGTAGTCATACATAGCTTGTACCCGATTGACACGGGCTTCGTCGAGTAGCAACTGAGCGTCCGAGACCTCGAGTTGTGTGGACAAACCGTTGGCGAAGCGCGAGTCGGCCAGTTCCAGCGCACGTTCGGCCAAGGTCTCAGTATGCTGTCGTGCTTGAATCTGGGCTCGCGCCATCCTGTATTCGGCCATCGCCGCAGCCAGCGCGATCTCCAATCCCTCCTTGAGCTGAGCTTCTTCCGCCTGGGCCTGGTCGAGCTCCGCGCGTGCCTGTGCAACCTCACCGTTGATCCGGAGTCCACTGAAGATCGTCCAATTGACTCCTAGTGCGATCCACCAGTCCTTGCGCCAGTCGTTGTATCCGGGAGGAGCAACACTGGATGGAAAGCCCTGGAATCCCAGGTTTCCCGACAATCTGATCGATGGAAACCGCTGTCCGTTGTAGGCGCTGATGGCGGCCTGTCGCATGAGTACGTTTTCATGAGCAGCGTGGAGAGCAGGCCGCTCTTCCACCAGGGGGGACAGAGTCAGTTCATCGACGTCAATCATACCGGGACCCTCTTGGGTCGTGAGCACAACCGGCCGGTTGGCCGGTATGTTCACCAACCGCTTCAACTCGAGCTGAGCGAGTTCCGCGGCGTTGGCAGTTTGCACTACGGCCGGATCCCGATTCTCAAAGTCGACTTGGGCCCGGAGTAGATCGAACTCGGACGCCGTGCCTGCCTGGTGAAATGACTCGACCTGACTCAAGTGAGCTTGGGAGACCTCCTTGCTCTGTATCGCGATCTCGTTCAAGCTCTGCGCTGCGACCGCATTGAGGTAGGCGAGCCGCACTTGGAGAGTCAGTTCCGACTCGGCTTCCAAGTACTGGTCTTCGGCGGCCGTCCGAAAATGGCGCGCTATCCTCCGTGCGGCACCAACGGTACCACCGGCAAACAGCAACTGTGACAGCTGCAGGCTTGCGATGTAGTTGTTCGGTCGACCGAATGGCAGATCGGCGAATGGATCATCTGCGCCATTGGCCGCAGAGTCGTCTGGTGCACCGAACTCGATTCCGTCAAAGATGGTCTTGATCGCTCGGTTGTAAGTTAGGTTGCCTGTTAATTGAGGCAGAGCAGCGGACGTAGCCTGGGTTATCTGCGAGGCTGCCCGATCCACCATAGCCCGGGCGGCCGCAATCTCTTCGCTTTCCTGCAGTGCCTGCGTTACCGCTTCGGTTATCGAAATATGGAGCGTGTCCTGGCGCGTGGTCTGTTGTGACACCAACGGCTGGGCGCTCGACAGTAGCGACAGGACGATTGGCAGCAACCAGAGCTTCGGCTTTGAGTGATAGTCATTCATTTTCGTCACTGTTGAATCGAGTGAAAGCCCGACGGCTCGAGTGGGCGTCATCGTGGTTCTTGCTTGAAGTGCTCGGCCAGCAGCGCGTTGATGGCAGTGATCGCGAACTTGTGAAACCGCTCAATCTCTGCCAGGCGCATGTGTTTCTTCTTCGTCTCGGCGGCCAGCTCCTTGCGAGCCTGCGCCACGACATCTCGAGTGCGTTCCATGCGCTTCAAGTGGGACTCTATCATCGCGCGATACGGGTCAACCGTCAGTCGATAGAAAATGCGGCGGTCGCCGGATTTGGCGACGCGTTCTATCACGCCTTGTGATTCGAGTAGCCGAGTGTTGGTGCTCATGCTGCCGCGGCTCACCCGAAGGACATCGGCTAGCTCTTCGAGCGTGAAGTCACGGTCCTGCAACAACATGAGGGCGAAGAGTCTGCCCGCGATCCGCGGGCGGCCTTCGGATTCCCACTGAAGCCCCATCTGTTCGATGAGCCGCTCAGCGGCAGGATGCATTGTGGCCGGCATCCGCAGAGGATAGTGTGGTTAGAACGTTCAGTCAAGACTGAACGTAATGACCCCTAGCCAACTTTGTTAACAACGTTTAGCATCCAATCCATGGTGCCCTGGCGCCGCGTTTCAACCCCTCCGTTTCACGGTATGAACCGGAAGCATTCAGCGATTGAGAGGATACTCCTCATGGTACGACCGTTCCGTACTCGAGATAGCATGCATTCCAGATGGGCTGTGTTGGCTGTTTGTGTGATCGCACTTGTAGCCTCAACGACACAATTACCAGCACAGACAGTGCGGCGCAGCCAAAGCAGAGCCAACTACGAACTTGCTGCCAGGTTTGCTCCATACAAGATCCAGAAGCTCGTGTACAGCACCTCGGTGAATCCCCGTTGGATAGAGGGGAGCGAGCGGTTCTGGTACGAGTGGGAGACGTCGGATGGTAAGTTCTTCTTTATAGTGGATCCGGCGGCCGGCACCAAGCGGCAGATCTTTGACAATGACAGGATCGCCGCAGAGCTCACTCGGATCACCAAGGATCCGTACGACGGGCAACACCTGCCGATAAGGGCGATCAAGTTCATCGATTCCAGTACCCTGCAATTCGAGGTCGAGTCCACACAGGACGAAGAGGAAGAGGAGGATGAGGTAGAGGAAGAAGAACAAGAGGAGCAGGAACAGGAAGAGGGAGAGAGTGACCGAAAACGCCCCAAGAAGAAGGTGTTCCACTTCCAATACGACGTAAACACGCAGACACTCCGCGAACTGGCTGACTGGGAAGAGCCAGACGACCATCCCTCGTGGGCCAGTGTCTCGCCCGACGGCAACACGATCGTGTTCGCCCGCAACCACAACCTCTTTATGATGACGCGCGAGTCATACCAGCAGATCCTGGACGCTCGTCGTGGCAAGGATGGGGAGGAGGCCGACAGCGCGGACCAAAAGGTAGAGGTTGAAGAGGTCCAGCTAACCGAAGACGGTGAGGAGCACTACAGTTACGCGTCGGGTGGCCGTGGGGATACAGATGTTGAGAGAGAAAAGAAGAAGGACGAGCGCAAGCGTGCCGGTATCACCTGGTCACACAACTCACAGCGCTTTGCCATGACCCGCAGCGATCAACGGAAGTCCGGTGAGCTGTGGGTCATTCACTCAGTCGGCAACAAGCGTCCCGAGTTGGAGACATACAAGTACGACATGCCGGGTGAGAAGGACGTGTCACAGCAAGAACTGCTGGTGTACGATCTTGAAGCACGGGAAATGGTACAGGTACAGGCGGATGGCTTCAAGGATCAGTCGATCCGGATCTCGAGTGCTCGCCAGTTCCTCTATCCCGACAGCGATGAACCAAGGCGCACGCTGTGGTTGTCGGAAGACGCGAACCAACTCTACTTCACTCGCAGCAGTCGTGACCTACACCGAATCGATGTCTGTGTGGCTGATGCGAACACTGGTGAAGTCCGCGTCTTGATTGAGGAGCGGCTCAACACCTATCTAGAGGAGCAAAGGCTCGAACTACTTGCCTCGGGTGACATGCTGTGGTGGTCGGAACGTGACGGCTGGGCCCACATATATCGATTTGGCCCCGACGGCATGCTGAAGAACAGACTTACGGAAGGACCCTGATCGGTACGACGCATCGTCGGCATCGATGAGCAGCGGAGTATTGTCTACTTCGCTGCCAACGCTCGCGAGCCGGGCGAAGATCCCTACTATCAACATCTCTACCGCGTTGGCCTGGATGGCGGCAGGGTACAGTTACTCGACCCCGGCGATTTCGATCACCGAGTGAGTATGGGCGAGTCGAATCGATTCTTTGTTGACAACTACTCGAGGGTGAACACCACGCCAGCCGCAGCCCTGTTCAACGGCGCCGGCGAGAAGGTCATCGACTTGGAGGAAGCTGACTTCTCCAAGTTCATGGAAGCCGGGTATGAGTCTCCGGAGCCATACACTGTCAAGGCTGCGGACGGCGTGACCGATCTCTACGGAGTCATCTACAAGCCGTTCGACTTCGATCCGGAGAAAGAATACCCGATCGTAGCGTATGTGTATCCCGGCCCACAGACGGAGTCAGTGTCCAAGTCCTTCTCGACAAACCGCTATGAAACAGCCCTGGCACAGTTCGGCATGATCGTGGTGACGGTCGGCAATCGTGGTGGTCACCCCGCCCGTTCCAAGTGGTACCACAATTACGGCTACGGCAACCTGCGAGACTATGGTCTGGCGGACAAGAAGGCTGCGATCGAGCAGCTTGCTGACCGTCACGAGTTCATCGATATCGATCGAGTAGGGATATACGGTCACTCGGGTGGCGGTTTCATGTCGACTGCGGCAATGCTGGTCTATCCCGATTTCTTCAAGGTTGCCGTATCGTCGTCGGGCAACCACAACAACGATGTCTACAACCGCTGGTGGTCTGAGAAACATCACGGTGTGAAGGAAGTCGTAGATGACTCCGGCAAGGTGACCTTCGAGTACAGTATCGAGAAGAACTCGGACCTCGCCAAGAATCTCAAGGGTCATCTATTGCTGACCACAGGTGACATCGACAACAACGTTCACCCGGCTGGGACATTGCGCATGGCCGAAGCGCTGATCAAGGCCAACAAGCGGTTCGATTTCTTCGTGTTCCCCGGTCAGCGTCACGGCTATGGCAACATGGGGGATTACTGGTTCTGGCTTCGGGCCGAGTACTTCGTGAAGCACCTGCTGGGAGATACCCGGTGGAAGCCGGACATCGCCCAGCTCAACCTGGAGCGGGAGCAGAGCCGCTAGACAGGAGCGGGACGCAGGGAGCGGGGAGCGGTACCAAACGATGACGTAGTAGGCGCCGTGCGCGCACGTCCATGTGACTGTTGTCTGTGACGTCTGGTCCGACTCCCAGCTCCGAGTCCCCGCTCCAGACAGATTCCCGCCGTCCAACGATCTCTGGCGACGGCGAGATGTGCGATCCAACCCGTCAGCACTCGAAGCTCAGCCACATCAGCCTCGGCCTCTTGACAACGTGGGGTGTGTAGTATACACTACACATCATGTCAGGCTCGTTCGGTCGCTATGTGCGCCGCCGCAGGGAAGCGCTGCGGGAACAGGATCCTACCTACTCGGTGCGGCAGGTAGCCCAGCGAATCGGGGTGGAGCCCTCGTACCTGTCCAAGGTGGAGCGGGACGAGGAAGCACCGCCATCTGAAGAGAAGATCGTTCGGCTTGCCAAGGACCTGGGCGAGGACCCTGACGTGTTGCTGGCCATGGGCGGCAAGGTGTCGTCCGATCTCAAGCGGACCATTCTAGCCCGACCCGAGCTGTTCTCGGCACTGATCCGGCAGCTCAAGGATCTACCGGATCGGGCGGTGCTGAGGGTGGTGCGGGAGGTGAGAGACGGCAGGTGGTAGAGTGCAGAGTGCAGAGTGCAGGGGTGGGCGCGAGAGGTGCGAAAGAGCTGCAGATAATGATCGGGGATGTGTGACAGGGTACCAGCGAGATAGATCAGTGGTAGGAGGTTTGAGATGATTGAGCTGAAACATGACCTAATGGTGTTTCGATTTCCTGAGGTGCACGAAGATGCGGAGATGCGCATCGATTTTCAGCGTACGCTGCGCATCCCGGACGATGACGGGGATTATCCGTTACCGGCCGGCCTCGGCAGGTTTCCACTGAAACATGTCGATGACTTTTCGCAGCGGGTACCGGAGAAGTGGATTGAGCACGGGGGAATCATGCTTCCCATGTATCAATCGGAAGCACTGTGGATCAACTTCACTTCTGAGTATCCGTTTGCCGTGAAAGTTGCTGCCGGAAAGATCGACGCGGTCACGGGTGGTTCTTGGACCAACCAACTTCACCGGCAGCCGCAGGACTACTTGGCAGTGCCACGGCAGCCGTGGCTTGATGGCTACTGCGTCAAGAAAGGGATCATTCGGCAGTTCGTGGCGATGCCGCTGGGCAGTGGCTACAGTGCCGAGGAACAGATAACAGGGGAAGCCGAATTCGGTGGCCTGCAGATCATGGTGTATCCGCTGAAGCCGGAGTTATACCGGCCTGTTCGGCATGTGAAGCGTGCCCTGGCTTTCGAGTCGCTGCTCGCTTGTGCGGCGCCGGCGGCGGCGCTCGATATGGGGCTCGCGCCCGGCGGCAAGATGCGACAGGAGATCTACGATGATACCCACAAGCTGGCTGACTGGGATCAGACTCACTCTAGTCGCTGCTTCGTCCATATCTGCAATTCGCTGGTCTGGCGCACGGTCACACAGGAGGCGCCACCGACGACGCCCCTGACATCCAGGGAGTACAAGAACCATGGCATTCCCTGGTTTGAGTACTACGACGAAGATGCCAACGCGGTGAAAGGGTCCAAGATCTTGAATAAGCTCAAGAGCGTGGCCCAACTGGGCAAGGAGAAGGGCGATGTGCCACTACCGGAGAACGAATCGATCCAACCGGAGAAGATCGTGCAGCTGCGCAAGGGACTCAGGAAGGGGCAGGTCAGGGAAGGGATGTTCTGATTACAGATCAACAGCTTGCTGGTGTGAGATTGGCCCCGGGCTTCAAGTCCGGGGTTTCTCTTGGGAGGCCGTCGATGCGTCCCAGCCATTGCGGGTTTCTACCCGACAGCCCCGAACGTTCCGTCGTCCTTGCTGATCCGCTCGATCTCATCCGCAGAATGTAATGGGCCCTGGTTCATTCCCGGGCAATGCTTGGATTCCTCGGCCCATCGTTCAGGTGTGCTCACAACGTGGTGCCAGAAAGGCCAGGTACGACACTGCCATGGCCGCTGCACGTACACGGTGCATCCCTTGTCCTTCTCAAAGAGGATGCAGTCGTGATTCGATTTTTCCTTGAGGCTCAGTTCGTTCTCACCGACCTCACGCGTGTAGGTCTGCCGAAACTCGGCCTCTCCCAATTCAAGGTGCTCCGCCAGAGCAGTGATATCCTGGTTCGTGATCCGCACCACATCCGGCGCGCCGCCACAGCAGTTGCCACTGCGGGTGCATTGGAATCGCAGGCCGTAATGGTACCAGGGCTGGGAGGACATGTAGCGAATATACTCTCAGTTCGTTCGGTATTCTGGTCGTTTGTAGCTTGGCGACTGCCCCTAGCCGCAATCGTCACCAGGCGCTAAATGATATGGGAACTCACCGCCGCCTACCCGCCTAGCATACGGAGGAAGCATGTCGCCCGCAGCAACGGATGTCCGGTCGGTGCAGAACTTCATTGGCGGCCAATGGGTGTCCGCGTCTAGTTCTGATACGCTTCCGGTCAGCAATCCGGCCACAGATGAGCTACTCGGTCATGTACCACTGTCTACACCTGCTGACGTTGCGGCGGCAGTGGAGGCTGCTAAGCAGGCATTCCCGGCTTGGCGCGCTACACCGGCAGTAGAGCGCGCTCGGGTCCTGTTCCGGCTCAAGATGCTATTGGAAGAAGAGTTGGACCCCTTGGCAGTGAGTCTGGCGCGTGAGCATGGCAAAGTGATCGCCGAGTGTAAGGGTGAGATCAGACGCGGAATTGAGAACGTGGAACACGCGTGCGGCGTTCCCACTCTGATGATGGGCTCGACACTCGAAGACGTAGCCCCCGGAATCGATTGCGAAACCATGCTGCAACCACTCGGAGTATTTGCCGGCATCACACCGTACAACTTTCCGGTGATGATTCCCATGTGGTTCTGGCCTTACGCGGTCGCAACGGGGAACACCTTTGTGCTCAAGCCCAGTGAGCAGGATCCCATGACCCACGAACGCGTGGTCGAACTGACTCAGGATGCCGGATTGCCCCCTGGTGTTCTCAACGTGGTCCATGGTACCCAGGAAGCAACCAGCGCGCTACTCGATCACCCTGACGTCAAGGGTGTTTCGTTTGTGGGTTCGAGTAGGGTCGGCCGCCTCATATACGAACGTGCGGCGGCCAATGGTAAACGGGTGCAGGCGCTGGGTGGTGCAAAGAACTACCTCGTCGTACTACCCGATGCAGACCTCGACCTGACTGCGGATGCCATTCTCGCGTCGGTGTACGGTTCGACCGGTCAACGCTGTTTGGCGGGCAGCGTCATCGTGGGTGTGCAGGACGCATACCCGGCCTTCCGTGAGCGATTCCTCGACGGCGCTGCGTCGATTCAACTGGGGTACGCGCTCGAGGGCAACCCCGACATGGGTCCGGTGATATCGAAACCCCATCGGGATCGCATCAGCAACTTCATCGATGAGGGTATCGCGGAGGGTGCGGAGCTGGTTCTTGACGGAAGGGACCGCACCGTAGAGGCTCACCCGGATGGGCATTGGATAGGGCCGACGGTGTTCGAGAACGTCCATCCCAAGATGGTGGTCGGCAAGGAGGAGATCTTCGGGCCGGTCGCGGGATTGGCGCGCGCGGATTCGATGGGAGCAGCCATCGAACTGATTCGCGATATCAGCTACGGCAACATGACGTCGATCTTCACCACTAGCGGGCGCGCGGCCCGAGAGTTCCGTTATCATGCCGGTATCAGCATGCTTGGCATCAACATCGGTGTCGCTGCTCCGATGGCGTTTTTCCCATTTGGTGGCTCCCGTGGCTCCTTCTACGGAGATCTCAAGGCTCAAGGACGAGATGCCATCAATTTCTACACTGACAAGCGAGTGGTCATATCGAGGTGGTAGGCATGAGTGTGACAGAGCAGTCGACGCTGCAGGCAAGTACAGGTGAGGTGAAAGACGCCCACGGCGAGTTCATGTTCCCGTGCGCGCCGCCGCTGTACGACGATCCGCTGGTATTGGTCGAAGGGCACGGCATGACCGTGATGGATTCGGATGGCAATGAGTACTTGGATTTCTTCAGCGGGATTCTCACTACCGCCATCGGTCACTGTCATCCCGAAGTGGTCGAGCGAGTCAGAACCCAGTTAGGGATCCTAGGGCACACATCGACGCTTTACCTGACCGAGAATCAAACCAAAGTTCCCAGGCGGTTGAGTCAGATGGCGCCCGGTCAGCTGTGCAAATCGTTTTTCACCAATAGCGGAACTGAGGCTGTCGAGACCGCCGTGATGCTGGCATGCATGTACACCGGTAGAAGCGATGTCATCGCCCTACGGTACGCGTATTCGGGTCGCA
>JBDGXD010000057.1:0-15900 GCA_039584755.1 Gemmatimonadota bacterium | reverse complement strand
AGCTGCACGAATTGACCAACAGCAGTTGGCTCCAATACGACGGTGAAAGGGCCTGGCGGTACCGGTTCGGCACCCTGGCTCATGCGCGCTTTCTGTATTGCTTCTTCTGCGAGCTGAGCGGCCGAAGTCATGCCCAACCAGTCATTGTGCGTTGTCCCCGCCCATCCCGATCCACTGCCGTCTGGAATACGCACGGTCGTAGCGAACGAGGCCTGCGTGGAATCGTGGTAGGCAAAGAGCCCATTGGTGTTCGCGACGGCGACAGAACCGACCCACCCATGGAGGATCCCTGTTGCCATGAGTCCAGCAGCAGCCGCACGGTCGGTTATGGTCAAAACGGCCTCGGCCCGGCGAGCGGCACTCAACTCCGACGTAGCTGTGAAGAACGCCTCGCTCTCGAGGTACTGTTGGGCACCGAGAAGCGGCATCCGTTCGGGATCTTGCGGTGTAATCCGAGCCAGTTCTTCCGACCGGGCCAACGCGTGCTGTATGGCAGCGGAGCTCAGGTCATTCCAGCTCACAGATGCGCTGCCGCCACCGAGCACGCTTGTGACTGTCGCTTCCACCACAGAAACTTCAGCTGACGTGGTGACTTCATTTCGATTGAAACGTGTGTAACCCGTCCCACCGGATGAGAGCATTACTTCTGTACTATCGGCGCTGCTGTGGCCGAGTATGAGCTCGCACAACTCTCGAGCTTCTGATTCCGAGTAGAACTCCGCCATGACTGCCGCTACCGACCAGCCGTGTTGATGACGCCGCTGCCACGAAACCGGGCAGGTGGGCAGCCGTGGCTCACGGGGTTGAGTTGAGCTGGCTGCCCCTTTGCATCTCCCAACGTGCCGCCGATGAAATAGCTTCTTGGGCCACCAAGCATATCCACCGAGTTCCAGAACTCCAAAGAGTTGCCTTGATAGGCCACATCCCGCAGCATGCGGCCGATCGAGCCGTTACGAATCTCGTAGAAGACCTGTCCGCCGAATTGAAAGTCGTCGCGTCGCTGGTCGATATTGTGCCACCCTCGACCTTTGACAAGGATCCCCCGATCGGTTGCTGAGATCAGATCGTCAATTACATAGTCATCTTCACCTGGCATCAACGAGATGTTCGGCATTCGGAGGAACTGCACCGAGTCCCACGATTGAGCACGCGAGCACCCGTGAGAACGAGTCACTCCGGTCAATTCAGAGATTCTGCCAACATGTTCCCGTGTTGTCTGGAGGTCGACGAGAACACCGTCCTTCACTATCGCCCAGCTATCGGCGGGCACTCCTTCATCGTCCCATCCCACCGTCGCCAAAGCTCCCTCCTGCGTCCGGTCGGCCCACACATTCATGAACTCTGGTCCATACTGCACATTGCCGATCGTCTCTTCGGGTGGTGCCAAGAAGGAAGTCCCTGTGTGGTTGGTCTCGTAGCCCAATGTACGGTCTATTTCAGTCGGGCGTCCTATCGTTTCATGTATTGTCAGAAAGAGGTTGGTCGGATCGAGGATCAGATCATATTGGCCAGGCTCGACTGAAGCTGCTGAGAGCTTTTCCACAGCCTCCTCAGCCCAAACACGTGCCAGCCCAAACAGGTTGGCCTTTTCGACATGCTCGTAGCCGAGGCCCATCGGTGCGATCTCAGTAGAAGAACGCGACTGGACCTCCGACGAGTCAGAGGCTACAGCGGTTACCGTCATAGTCGGAGCGCTGCGATACACCGTCTGTTCGATGATGCTGCCTTCGGTAGAGGCGAACGTCGTCTGCTGCCGGACGAATGACATCGCCGAGTTGACGAACTTCACCCCGCTCACGCTCAGGGCTTCTGCGTTGGCAGCCAACAGCAGATCGATCTTTTGTTCGACCGGCACGCGGAAAGGGTCCGTTCGGATCGGGCTACGCCAGGCTCCATCCGGATACGCCTCAACAGTTGCCAGATCCAGAGATCCAATGTCTGCCCCACGATTGGCCTCAGCTTGCATCACAGCTTCTCGTGCGACTCGCTGGCACTCATCTCGCGTCAAACGTCGGCCCGCGGCAAATCCCCATGCACCACCTGTCGATGCTCTGATGCCGACTCCAAACGTCTCTCTGTCGCTGAGTGCAGTAACACGACCCTCGCGTGTGCCGACGAACTGGTCACGCACGTTGACTATCCGTACATCGGCATAAGTTGCTCCTGCCGTTCGAGCGGCATCCAGCGCAAGTAGGCAGAGTTCTCTTAGAGGAGATGCCGACTGATCAACAACTGGAAGTGACGACGCCAAGAGATCGCCTCGAGCAGATGCCAGTGCTGCAGCAGCAAGAGACGTGTTCTTGATAAAGTCGCGTCGCGTTTGTCGCATTCGTTGTACTCCAGACAGCGGACATGTCGGTGCGAATATTATAGATACCGTTAGAACACGCAATACTTTTTGGCCACTTCGTTTTCTACTGATTTACCGAGCGGAACATTCAAAGACGCGTTTCGGATCCCGATGTGCGCTCACTTTGCAGTCCATCATCACGGTTCCGAAGAGTTGGAGAGGTTCAAACTGCTGTAGCAATTGTCCAGCCGAGTTGGGAGACGAGCAGAGCAGGGGTCACATCGTTGATCATTGTCGGCAATGTGCAATAAGATTTGAACACTGGCGATTGAGTTGCTCTAACGTACCGGCCCACGAGTGGGCTCGGACTGGCAATCGGAGCAACACTAGTACGGGAAGCGTGTCGGACGGCCCCGACAGGTCGCTATGTGACGCGACTCGAGCAGGCCGAGCACAGTCGTGATGACTACACGACCTGAGCGGCACTTCAGGTCGATGGAGGATACGGGCGCAGGATCATGCGGGTTGTGATTGGCGACGGATCGCGAGTCGGACCCGTCGCCAGAATACTCAATCATCCTCTAGAGTCGAGAGGTCACCCACTTCCTCGCCCCACTCCAGCGCCCGCAGATAACGCCTGAGGATCTTGCCTGACCGTGTCTTGGGCAGCTTGTCGGAGAACTCGATCTCCTGAGGCATGGCAAGAGGCGAGAGTTTCTTGCGAATGAAGTTCATGATATCCAGTTCGAGTTCATCTGACTTCTCGTACTCTGGATTCAAAGCCACAAACGCCTTGACGACCTCCATGTTGACCTCATCTGGCTTGCCCACAACGGCGGCTTCGGCAACGGCCTCATGCTCAATCAAAGCTGACTCAATCTCAAACGGCCCAACCAAGTGACCACCCGTATTGATCACGTCATCATCCCGTCCAACAAACCAGTAGTAGCCGTCCCGATCGATACTTGCGCGATCTCCGGATACGTACCAAAGATCGGAGTTTGTTCGCAACTGCTCTGGTTCCGCGTCGTCCGTAGCTCCGACGAACTTGCTGCGATACACGTCAGGCTTCTGCCAGTAGGTGCGAAACATGGACGGCCATCCCGGTGTGAAGGCGATCAGACCCACCGTGCCAGGCTCGTTGACAGGCTGGTGAGTTTCGAGATCGAGTACAGCAGCGGTAATACCCGGGAAGGGTTTGCCCATCGATCCGGGCTTGATCGGCATGCCCGGGTAGTTCGCTATCATGATTGCCCCTGTTTCTGTCTGCCAGAATGTGTCGTGAAACGGCAGTCCGAATGCGCGCTCGCTCCAGACAACGGCCTCTGCGTTCAGCGGTTCGCCCACAGACGCTAGATGTCTCAGCGACGATAGATCGAACTTCTGCTCGGGTTTCCCCGACTCGCGCATGAGGGAGCGAATTGCGGTGGGGGCTGAGTACCACACACTGACCCGATTGTCCTGAATGAATTTGTACCACCTAGCCGTCGTGAATCCGGCATCGAGGACGCACTGCGTGACTCCCAGAGCCCAAGGACCGATGATCCCATAGCTCGTCCCTGTCACCCAACCAGGGTCAGCCGTACACCAGTACACATCGTCGTCGGTGAGATCCAGCACCCAACTTGCGGTCAGAGACTGACCAACAACCGAGTTATGAACGTGGAGGGCACCCTTGGGTTGGCCGGTTGTACCTGACGTGTAGTGTAGGACGGACGGAGTCTCTGGTCCAGCCTCGAACACCGGATAGTCCTCAACCGTGGGCGCGGCTGCGACGTCGAAGAAGACCTCACTGGCCTTCAGCTTGCCTGCGTTGCCCTCTACAACAACCACGTGCTTCAAGGCTGGTAGCTTAGCTCGAATCTTCCGCACCTTCTTCACGTGTTTCTGAGTGGTGAGAATCGCGACGGTTCCAGCGCTTGCCAGTCGCACCTCGAGAGATTCGTCCCCAAACGCCGAAAAGAGCGGTTGCGCTATCGCACCAAGCTTGAGTATGCCCAGGAACGAGAAGTACAAGCTGGGGACCTTGTCCATGAACACGCAGACTCTATCGCCTTCAACGACACCGAGATCTGCGAGAAACCTCGCAAAGGCATTGGAGTAAACTCGAAGTTCATCGAACGTATACGATTGCTTCCTGTCCCCGAAGCCCTCCCATAGCAACGCCGGCTTCGATCCCAACCCACGCGCACAGATTCGGTCCGAGCATAACGAACCTATGTTTAGCACCTCACCGTCCTTCAAGTCCACGAGTTCCTTCCCTGTATCCCAACTGAAGTCTCGTAGCTTCTCTTCGTATGATCTGATGTTGCTCATGTCTTTCTTTTCCGTTGATGTCAGTCAGAAGGTATTGATCACTCTGCGGCCAACTTCAGCGGACGACGCCGAGCACCGGCACTCCATCCTCTCGGTCATCACCTACGACTGTTGGCTTACCGTCATGGAGGACGAGCCAGCTCGAGAACTCTGGAGCCGGTAGGCTTTGGTCGACCGCCGGGAAGCGACCAGTCCAACTGTGACCTGTATCAAACAGGCCTATGAGATCGTTCAGAACTGCCGTGGCCACGGGCAGGTCACCACCACCGGAACCGAGATACACCATCTCTCCGCCGTCCGGCGCGTATATCACGACCACGTTGTTCTCACCTCGTACCATTCCCAGATGGCTATCTGCACGTACCGCCAACGGGCGCACAGCTGCAGTCAGACCACCACCCGCAGTATCCGCTAGACCCACCAACTTCACCTTGAAGCCTGCACGCGGCGCTTTCCTAACCAACTCATGGTCCACTGTATCGATCCCGACAGTCACGAGTTCCTGTCCCAGGTAGCGTCTGCCGGTGGCTCGAGTAATCAGCAGCGTCAGTTTCTGAGCCGTATCCCACCCAGAGATGTCCAGCTCCGGATCTGGCTCTGTGAGTTCCCTGCGTTCGACTTCAGCAACTGCGGAATCGAAGTCCAGACCTTCTTCGACCCGCTCCAGAACGACATTGCATGCACTGGACAGAATGGATTGTATCCGCCACACCCTGCCCTGCGTCAGGGGTCGCTGCAACGCGTGAATGAGAGGCCAGCCAGCTGCGATCGAGTCATGGTAGGCAAGGCGCACTCCATATTCGTGAGCGAGCCTGTCCAGCAAATCACCGTGTTCCCGCAAAAGCACCTTGTTCGGGCTCACCACGTGTTTGCGATTGTGAAGCGCCTTGGCCAGCAAAGCAATTGCACCTGGACCGCGTGTCAAGTCGACAATCGCGTCGAGATCGGGCCGGTCCACTAGCGAGTCGGGATTGTACTGGACCTCCATATCCTGGAAGGCCGGATCCAACTCCTTCTCAGTGTCGATCTCCGCAACACACTGCACGCTGATAGATAGGCCGTTGCGCTCGATAATCTGAGGCTGGCGCGCCGCCACGAGACTGACAAAGGAAGCAGCCACCTTCCCTGCGCCAAGAATGCCGACTCTGACGTGTCGTATCTGTCGGTCATCACGCACACTCACGTCGGCCATCTCTCCGGACCGCACGTTCCGTAATGCAGTCTCGATCTGATCCGTGTCCAGTAGAAACGCGTCATGACCGTTGGGGGAACGGATCTCGGAATAACTCACGTCACGGCCGAGCCGGGCCAACAAGTCGGCGCCCAGCTTGACTTCCGTTGCCGGATAGAGGTTGTCGGAGCTTATTCCAATCACGAGCACCCGGCAGGTCACGCGGTTGAGTGCGTTGACCACATCTCCTCTTTCCTTGCTCACGTCATGCAGATCCATCGCTCGACTATAGAGTAGATATGTATACGGGTCGAAACGCTTGGTGATTCGCCTGCCGTGGTGTCGCAACCACGACTCCACATTGTACATGCCCCGGTCTTTCAGGGTCACACCCGGCTGTTTGAACCACTCGCGGCCGAACTTCACCTCGAGTCCTGCCGGAGATCGGTAGCTCATCATGCCAACGCCACGAGCAACCATCTGACCGACCTTCGCGACCACTTCGTTTTCCGTGATGTCGAGTTCTATACCACGCCGCTGCAGCCAGTTGAGTCCTATTTGGTATGGTGATGTCCTCAGCGGCGCTGCTACGATAGCCACCAGATCCACGGCTTCAGGAGCTTCAATGGCCCACTCCCACGCAATCATCGCCCCCATGCTCGGACCGATGACCATGGCGACTCGTTCAACGCCGATTGCTGCGAGAAAGAGACGCTGAACTCGCATCATGTCTCTTGGTGTCAACAGTGGAAACCTGTCGAGATACGGCTTGCCATCGGGAGCCGGAAACCTCGGTCCGGTCGTGCCGTAGCATCCGCCGATCAGGTTGGGGCAAACCACGAAGTGACTGTCGGTGTCTATCGCCTTCCCTGGTCCAACCAGCGGCTCCCACCAGCCCATGGGTTGACCAACGAACTCGCCCGTCACGTGACAGTCCGCAGTCATAGGATGGACAATCAGCACTGCATTGTCCCGTGCAGCGTTCAACTCACCCCATGATTCGTAGCTGACTTGGATTGAGGGCAGCTCGCCGCCGTGGACGGTCGTGAACGGCTCAGCCAGGTCAAGCTGGATTACCTCGCCAAGTTCGACGGTGGGCGAGCTCCACCAAAGGTCGCGATGATCCTGCATTGCATGACCGGGGTTAGGACTCACATACCGTACTTCTCGATGATTCCCTTCTTATCGAGACCCAGGATCCCGTACTTCTCACCGACCCGCTTGAAGGCTGCGAGCGCTTCCTCCAGCAGAGGTATGTCATGACCGGCGGACAACTGGGTACGAATCCGGGCTTGCCCCTGTGGCACAACTGGGAAAAAGAACCCGATAACATAGATACCCTCGTTGAAGAGATCCCGGGCAATATCCTGGCTGAGTTTCGCGTTGTAGAGCATGACAGGCACAATTGGGCTATCACCCTTCTTTGTCACGAATCCAGCTTCGGTGAGTCCGTTCCTCCAGAACTTGGTATTCTCCTCCAGCTTATCACGCCGTTCGGTGCTGCCGCTCAATATGTCGAGCACCTTGAGCGCCCCGGCAACGAGGGGTGGTGCCATCGTGTTGCTGAACAAGTAGGGTCTCGCCCGCTGGCGGCACAGCTCAACTACCTCTTTGCGACCCGACACACAGCCACCAGCTGCTCCACCCAGTGCCTTGCCCAACGTCGTAGTGATCACGTCTATCTTCCCAAACACCCCGAAGTGCTCGTGAGTCCCCCTACCGGTCTTGCCCATGAATCCAGTCGAGTGGCTGTCATCCACAAACACCATCGCGTCATGCTTCTCGGCCAGAGCGCAAATCTCGTCCAACGGAGGCAGGTCTCCGTCCATGCTGAACACGCCGTCAGTAACAATCAGGCGGATACGCTTGTCTGCGTGCTCCTCGAGCTTCTGCGCGAGGTGCTTCATGTTGGCATGCTTGTAGGTATCTGTAACGGCCTTACACAGACGAATACCATCTACGATCGATGCATGCACCAAGCGATCGGAGATGATCACGTCCTCTGGACCCAGGAAAGCCTCGAACACGCCCGCATTGGCGTCCATGCAGCTGGGGAACAGGATCGTATCTTCGGTACCCAGAAACTCTGTCAATGCAGCCTCTAGCTGCCGATGAATGTCCTGGGTTCCACAGATGAACCTGACACTGGACAGGCCGTAACCGCGCTCGTCCAAGGCCTTGTGAGCTGCTTGGATCACTTCGGGGTGGGACGATAGGCCGAGGTAGTTGTTGGCACAGAGGTTGGTCACCGACTTCAGGTCAGCTCCGGCGGGATACTCGACGTCGATATTGGCAGCTTGCGGCGAGTGAATATACCTCTCTTCCTTCAACAGACCCCTCTGTCGAATCTCCGCTAGCTGGGCGCCGTACGCCTGCTTTATCGCACTTGGATATGCCATCTCAGGCGTCCCCCTGATGCCGTTGCACCAGCTGCACTATGCTCGCCACCGTATCGAAGGCCTCGGCTGAAGCCTCTTCGTCCGGTATGGATATGCTGTACTTCTTCTCCAGGAATCGCTTGAGACTCACCATACTGAAGCTATCGACAATCCCACTCGAGATGATCGGAGTACTGGAATCGAGCTCAACCTCCTCGTCGTCATCATCTTCATCCAGGTATTCGTCACGGATGTATTCCAGAATCACGTCTTCCATGTGAATGACTCCTGTTTGGCAAACCATGATTGGCGTTGGGCGGCACTCGGTTGGTGCCTCGTAAGTATACTGATCACTCACCGCGGCGCCACTGCACCATTGGGCGGTGAAATACGCGCCAATTCAGCGTTATAGATGTTAAGGAATATCATCTATATGGGGGGCGACAGGGCTCAATCGGCGGCCACGGCTGTCGCGCGGCATGTGAGCGCTCACTTTAATATGAGGTTCGCGCAGCGGCTCTGCGCGCCCATACGGTTCAAGTGATTTCGCGGTTTCGGCACATAAGCTCGTTGCTGGCAACATGCTAGCTAGATCGGGCCAGCCAAATTGGGGCTCGCGTTTTTTCCCGGGAAGCCCTATCTTCGGGTGGCTCTGGCGGTGGGCTGGTTCAGAATCCGCTCGAAGGGCCGCAGATGTGACCCGCGCCACTGCCGTGGGACAGAAGCTGCTTATTCTTTCAAATCGTTCAGGCGCCACCGGCGCTACATCAATTGAACGAAGGACCTGGAGCCACTCACGGAGGTTAGGTTGATGCGGAGACTGTCCGGAGTTTTCCCAACCGTCGTGCTTTTTGGAGTGCTTAGTACGCCGGCCTCCGCCCAAGAGGACTCGTGGAAAAATCAATGGTACTGGGGAGCACAGGCGGGAGCCTACATCTTCTCCACTGCAACTCAGAGCAATTCAACGGCGTTCGACTTCGGCTTTGATTGGCTCATTACCGCTGAGCGTGTCGGACTGCGCCTCGGCTTTGACCAGGTCATGTTCGCCGACGGGACCACCGGTGCAATCCCGGACGCTGGCAGTGTTGGGGGACTTCGCGCCGTTACGTTTTCGAGTATGCAGCGCTGGCAGGGCGAGATGTATGCCTTCGCTCACACCGGACAACTCCAGATCGCGGCAACCGGAGGTTTCGCGATCCACCATATCACTAACGCACAATCCACCGGTTCGTTCGCCTCACCCCAGGAACAAGACGCGGTGGAACGCGCTGTGGCGGACGTGACCAGCAAGGCGTTTCTGACCCTAGGCGCCACTGTGCGGTATTTGGTGCGTAAGCGGTGGGCGGCCTTTGCCAAATATCAGTACATGCCGCAGGGCGAAGAATTCTTGATTACGAGCGGATCGCATGCCCTCACGGCGGGCATCTCATACGCCCTAACCGTTGCCAGCGAGCAAGTCACGACCGAGCGCTGACACCGGAAAATAAAATCTGCAAAATGGGGCGTGGTGCCAACCGCTGCGCCCCTTTTCTGTTTCCTAGCCACCAGTCGACTCAGGTGCGCGACAGCCATGGTGAGCCGCGCTCGACAAAGCGCAGCGGCCACTCGGTGGCCTGGGATATCCCAATGCGCGGCCCAGCCACGATTGACACCTTCCGAGCCCGGTGTGGTCGCGTTATTCGCACGGGGCCTTGCAACAGCGACGCTCCGTTGATCGACCCCGTGATGCCCAGAGACTCGCACAACCGAGCAGGACCGGAACAGAGTCTCCTCTCGTCTTCTAATTTTCTGCGGCGAGCCATGGTCGCCACACCCGCACACGGCTCCAGCGCCCGCACCAGGACGGCTGCCGGATACCCCTCTCTCTCGGTAACAGCGTTGAAACACCAGTGCATCCCATAGATGAAATAGACATAAGATGTCCCCGGCAGGCCGAAGAGTCGTTCATTTCGCTTGGTGCGCTTGTTTCCGTAACCATGGGCGGCCGGATCGTGGGGCCCCACATACGCCTCCACTTCCACTATTCGACCGGCAGTCCTGTCTCCATCGACTTCGCTTTCGAGAACGCAACCAAGCAAAGCGCGCGCGACACGGACTGTGTCGCGCGCGTAGAAGCTCTCGGGAAGCGGTTCGCTGCCCGCGTTGACCATCTAATCCTCTGAACCCGGCTTCTCCGCCTCTCCTCCGACGGCCTTGTTGATTGCCGCCCTGATCCGATTCAAGAAGCCGTGTTCATGGTCACCGGCGTCAACATCTTGGTCCAACACCCCCCTGGGAGCAGAATCCTGTTGGACCGGACCATCATTCTTGACTTCTACTTTCGCAGACGATTCAATTTGTTTCGGCTCGTCACCGCCAGTGGGTGTCGGTTCTGGACTGCTGGCAGCCCTTCCACCACGACTCCCCCGCCTCATACCCACCGACCGCCTTCCGCTGGTACGTGTGCGTGATGAGCTTGCGGCCTGGGACCTCTCGTCCTTCTGCCGGGACTCAGGGGCTTCATCCTTCTTCGAATCGTCCTCCTCGCGCCGTGCGGGGCTGGGGGCTGGGCCGTGGGATCCACGCCGGTATCGTGGATTTGGTTTCGGAGTCTTCTGGCTGGCCGCCGGCTCGCTCGTGGCCACACCGCTTTCATCTTGCTTCACATCGTCGTCGCTCGTTCTTGCCGCCGTGCCCGTTCTCGAACGGGTTGATCGACCGGCGGTCTTGCTGCTTCCACCCGAGGGCCGCTTCAAGGACATGGAGCTAGACGTGGCCTGCTTCTTCGCGACCGGCGTATCCGCAGGTTCCGCCCCCACAACTGGCGGAGATTCCGTCTCTTCAGTCTCCGCACTCTCCTTGGAACGTGTGGAACGGCGCGTGGTCGCCCTCGGCCGTCGTGTTGTCTTCTTTGCTTTCTTAACGACCTCTTGCGAGCCCTGGGGCCCATCCTTCGATTGGTCAGCCGGCGTTACCGCCTGTCCGGCCTCTGCCGACGATTCTGCATCAACCTCGGGCGACGTGCTCGTGTCGGTCCGTGCTGACCGTCGTGTGGTGGTGCGCCGCACTGTCTTCTTCGCCTTCTTGGTGGTCTTCTTCCGTTTCCCTGCCTCAGGTTCAGCCTCGGCCGCGACGACAATTTCCTGCTCCTTGTCGGCCGTGGAAACAGCAGTGGGACTCAACTTCAGTTGATACTGATCTCCGTCACTCTTGATGAGTTCAATGAGATCCGCATCGTGCGCCTGGCGCAGCATGCGCACGAACCGCCGCGATTCGAACAGCGGGTCCGAGTCGCTGCCATGTAGCTCAATCATTTGCTCGCGAATCCGCTCATGATCCGTCGACTCGTCACCCAAAGCTCCAGCAGCAGTCAGCGCCTGTTTCAAGAGTCCAAAGCCCTCACTCAGCGTCAGGGATGCAGGTGCCGGGCGGGATTCACTGCGCTTGCGACCACCGCGGCGCCGAGTACCGGCTGCAGGTTCCTTCGACGTCTCACCAGCTTCGCCGCTGACCTGTACATTGGCGTTTGATCCCATATCAATGGCGAACTGGCCATTCTCCATCTTCGTCAGAGACAAGAGACCGCGCCCCGCCGCCGCTGTCGCGAACTTGCTGAACCTATTGAAGCCTACATCCTTCTCATCGAACTTGGGATCGATGGCCTGCATCACCTGCTTCAATCGATCCGACCTCATGACGTCACCGTCACGCAACATCTTTTGAACGGCCTCCACTACCAACTCCCAAGGGTCGCGTCGCACATATTCAAGATCACTCTCCTTGGAGAGTCCCGTGAGCTCGTTGTAGCTGAAGTACTCGTCGCAGTTTTGTATCAGGAGATCACTGGACGACTCACGGATGCCGACACCGATCATGTACTTGCCGTACTCTTTCAGTTTCAGCACGAGCGCCGAGAAGTCCGAGTCGCCAGAGAGCAGGATGAACGTCCCAATCTCCGGCCTCGTGAAGACCAGCTCTAGAGCATCGATCGCCAACCGGATGTCGGTCGCGTTCTTCTTGTTGGCTCCGAAAGCCGGGGCGAAAATGAGGTCAATTGAGGCCTCTGACAGCGGTACTATGTATTGCGGGTACCTGCGCCAGTCAGCATAGGCCCGCTGTACTGACACCTTGCCTTTGATGATGTCCGAATTCATCAACTTGCGTAACTGATTTTGGAGATCCGATCGGATCCCCATCGTAACGTTGTCGAAATCGATCAGTAGAGCCGCATGGGGCGCATCAACTGACGATCCCGACCGGGCGCGCGAACCGCGCCGGAACGAAGAGTCTATCACGTGACATTCAACTCCAGTCCCACCACCTGCGTCAGCTCTCTTCGCTTCACTTTCCCACTTCCGGTTTCTGGGAACGTGTCGAAGAAGCGGACCAGGTCAGGGATCTTGTAATCGGCCACCTGATCACGGAAGAAATCTCTCAACTCGTCTCCCGTAACGATGGCACCCTCTACCGGGATGACGCAGGCACAGACCAGCTCCCCAAGGATCGCGTTGGGAACGCCGACCACGCACGCATCATCCACTGCTGGATGTGTCCGGAGGATGTCCTCCAGCTCACGCGGAAAGATGTTGTAACCGCCCCGAATGATCACCTCACTGCGGCGGCCGAGGATGGTTACGTATCCCCGCTCGTCAATGATCGCCAAGTCGCCAGTCAAGAAAAACCCTGCTGCGGTGAATGACCGTCCTGTCTCCGTCGGCATGCGGTAGTAGCCCGCCATGACGTTGGGACCGTGGACCGCCAGTTCACCTACTGCTTCGGGGCCGTGCAAGTCTCCACTCTTGATATCCACCACTTTCACCTCCACCCCATCCAACGGCTTCCCGACCGTGGTCTCGCGCAGATCGGACGGATCTTCATCGCGCGTGATCGTAACCGTTGGCCCCGTTTCGGTAAGACCGTACGCGATCTCTACCTGGCACCACTCACGGATCCGATGCACCAGGTCTTCGGATACCGGGCTTCCGGCCACAATGCCGGTCCGCAAAGTGGTTAGCCGTCTGCTCCTGAATGAGCGATCCCTCATCAGGAGTTCGAACATAGTAGGCACCCCGTGGAAGACCGTGATCTCCTCCGACTCGACCAGCTCGAGAGTCTGCGCCGGATCGAACTGCTCCTGCAGTACGAGAGTGCTACCATTGAGGAGCGCCATGATTACAACGTGTACGCCGAAGATGGTAAACATCGGCACAGCAACAAGCACTCTATCAGATTCAACCAGCTGCAGTACTTCCCCCGTCGACATCGCATCCTGCACCAGGTTACGGTGCGTCAGCATCACTCCCTTGGGCTTGCCGGTGGTGCCGGAGGTATAGAGAATCGCCAGCGGCCCGCTCGCGGGATCCAACTCGGTCAGCTTTTCCTGGCGCCGCCGTCCCCTTTTGACCAGGTTGTCGAATTGAAACACCCGGTCGTCATACCAGAAATCCTCTTGACCCACCAGTACGAGGTATTGCAGATCGGGAAGCTCGCCAATCAGCTCGTCAAATACCTCGACGTAGTCCTGCCCCCCCAATGATTCCACCGCTACGGTCAGGCTTGCCTCAGCATGGCGTAGTTGGTACTTGAGCTCACGGTATCCCAGGAAGGGGTTGAGGGGCACCACAACGGCTCCCAGCCGGGCCGCCGCCAACAGCGCGATGACCCACTCAGGCTGGTTTGGCAGATCCACCGCGACTCGATCACCGGCCTCAATACCGAGGTCGCGGAATGCAGTTGCCAGAGCTGAGGCATCCGCCTCTACCTGCTCGTATGTCAGCCTGCGTGAGCCCATGACCAAGCAGTCACGGGTTGGATGCTGTCTCACTCGCTGGGCGAACAGATCTGCCAGGCGGTACGCCGTCAAATAGACCCTCTCTCCGACACAGCCACAATCTGTTAAGCTACCCAGGTCAAGGGAGGTCAACAAGCTGGAACCGATGACCTGTCACTCACCGATGGTCTTGATGATCATAGTGAAAATGGGAGCCGTGAGTCCCCGTCCTGCTTGCTTCCGAGTTCCAACCCCCGCTACACCAGCGGCTGAGCCAAGGATCAGGCCAGGGCCAACTGATGTAGGGTGTCGGCTCCGTAGAACATCCGTATGTACTTGGCCTGCACGGGAGTGAGTCTCCGCACGGCCCAACTCAGGTGTACGAAGTGGGGCTCAGTCGGTTCACGCAGCGGGTACATGCCTGATTTCCCTGGGAGACTGTTCCCCTTCCGAGTATTGCACGTCGAACAGGCCGTGACCACGTTGTTCCACTCGTTCGTGCCTCCACGCGACAGCGGGACCAAGTGATCCCGAGTCAGACACTCGCGGAACTTGAATCGATCCTGGCTTCTACCGCAGTATTGACACGTGTATCCATCGCGCGCGAACAAGAAGGTGTTGGTTACCTGACGCCGGAACTTGCGTGGAACATGGATGAATCTGACGAGCCTGATAACGGCAGGCTTCGGAATCGTGATCCTCGCACTACGCATCACACGCCTTCCGTCGGACTCTACGATCTCCGCCTTGCCGTCGAGAACCAGCCGGAGAGCACGACGAACGGGAACGAGCGTTAGCGGCTCAAATGACGCGTTGAGTGCAAGACAACGCACGCAGAAGCTCCGTTTCGGCTACACAAAACCCCATCGTGCCCTGCGGAACAGGTGGGGGAATTGTAGGTTCCCTAAACCTACGCGGTGGCGTAACACCTTGCAATAGGAGAGCTTGCACTGGCTTGCCAAGAACGGAGGTACCCATTCCAGCAGCTCACTCGGCAATAGGCTCCCGATGACCAGGCCGCTCCTAGTCTGGTTGTTGCTCAGCGTCATATGGGGTTCGACTTGGCTGGTCATTAAGCTGGGGCTGCAAGATCTGCCACCATTTACGTTCGCAGCCCTGCGGTTCGTAGTTGCCATCGTTGCTCTTCTGCCGCTTCTGGCAATTCGCGGGACACCGTTGCCGGGCAGCTGGCGAGATTGGTGGTTCATGATCGGAACGGGATTCCTAACATTCACCAGTGCCTACGGTCTGGTGTTCTGGGGGGAACAGTACATTTCTTCGGGCCTAGCCGCTCTCCTGTTCGGTTCGTTCCCTCTCTTCGGGCTGCTCATCGCCCACTTCTACCTGCCGGCTGAGCGCATGACCGCAACCAAGATCGCCGGTGTTGTTCTCGGGGTCTGCGGAATCGGCTTGGTGTTTTCCAACGAACTCGCCGTGACAGGGTCAGCAGCGCTATGGGGCAGTGCGGCCGTCGTAATCGCGGCGCTCTCGGCAGCCTACGCCGATGTATTGATCAAGCTTCGGGGAGGACATCTCGATCCGACTCTGCTAACGGTGGTACAGATGGTTGCCGGGACCATTCCACTGTTGCTGCTCGGTTTGACGCTGGAAGGTAGTCCACTGGATTTCACCTGGACTCCATTGGCACTGTTCGCCATCACCTACTTGGCGGTAGTCGGTACCGCTTTGGCCTTCGTTCTGTTCTACTGGCTGATCAAGCACATGGAGGTAACCAAGACGATGCTCATCACACTGGTGACTCCACTCATTGCAGTCCTGCTGGGGGTTATGCTGTTGGACGAAGAACTCTCCTGGCGAACCACCTCGGGCGGTGCCGCCATTGTCATGGGAATCGCGTTGGTCGTCTGGCAGGAAGCCACCGTACTCCAGGAGAGGGCAGCGTTCCTACTGCTGAAACGGAAGCGGGCCGCCGCAACCGAAGCAAGCGACGACCCGAGTAGATCCCCTTGACTGCGAGAGCCTAGATGCGGTTCCG
>JBDGXD010000056.1:0-15998 GCA_039584755.1 Gemmatimonadota bacterium | reverse complement strand
CTTTCTGCTCTGGTGATAATACCGGCCATCAACATCTGGGGAGGAGGGCTCACCGAGCCTCTCTATCCTGAGACCGAGAAGCTGATCCGCGACATGTCGTCCAGCGAGATATGGAATCGCTACGTCCGTTACATAGGTGCTGGAGCCGTAGCAACTGGTGGGATAATCACGCTGATACGATCGATTCCGACAATGATCGAGTCGTTCAAACTCAGCGTGAGCCAGATCGGAGCTGGGGGGGACGGTGCGGCCGTTGAACGGACCGACCGTGATCTCTCGTTCAGGGCCGTCGTGGTATGGGTCGCTGCCGTCCTGTTGGTGCTGACCCTCGTGCCAGGGATACTCGGTTATCTCGATTCGATTCCGATAAGGGCGCTCGCGTCGGTCTTGATCGCCGTGTTCGCTTTCTTCTTTGTAACGGTCAGCTCGAGGATCGTGGGTCTGGTGGGAGTTACATCCAACCCTACTTCAGGTATGACGATCGCCACGCTGCTGGGCACGAGTCTGATCTTCTTCTTGATGGGCTGGACCGATCTGTCTGGCAAAGCAACCGCACTCATGGTAGGGACGGCGGTGTGTATTGCCGCTTCGATAGCAGGTGACACTTCGCAAGATCTGAAGACTGGGTATGTGCTGGGAGCGACACCGAGGTTGCAGCAGATGGGTGAGTTGATCGGTGTGATCACCTCGGCGGGAGTCGTGTGCCTGGTCGTAATGCTGCTCGACGCGAATGTAGTCGGTGGGTTGGGAGGGGAGGAACTTCCGGCGCCACAGGCTGTGTTGATGAAGCTCGTGATCGACGGTGTTCTGGATCAGAATCTGCCATGGATGTTGATTCTCATTGGAGTTGCGATAGGGCTCGTTGCGGCGACATTCAAGATCCCCGTACTTGCCTTTGCGGTGGGAGTGTATCTCCCGCTCTCAACGATGGGCGCCGTATTCCTAGGCGGTCTCATGCGTCACATGCTGACCCGAAACCAATCACCTGAGGAGGCTGAGCGACGCCGCGAGAAGGGCGTGTTGTTTGGCTCGGGTCTCGTTGGTGGAGGTGGGCTGACGGGTGTAGTGCTGGCTCTGTGGGTAGCAGCGCGCGGCGGTGAGAGAATTGTAGGGTATCCACCCGATATTCCCGGATTCGCTGAGATGGTGCTGGCGGGGCTCACCATAGCGGTGTTGTTGTGGTTGGTGACGTGGGTGGTAACACGGCGCGAGGAGGCATGAACAAGTCACGGTGAAGTCATCCATCACGTGACCATCCTCGACTTCACGCTAGCCACAGTCGTGGTCACCATCGGTGGCACGTTACAGGGTTCTGTCGGTTTGGGCTTGGGCATGTTCGGTGCGCCAATGCTCCTGCTGATTGAGCCTGGTTTCATTCCAGGGCCGCTGCTGTGTGCCGCCTTGGTTCTGACGGTCCTACTCACGCACCGCGAGCGTCATTCAATTCGTTTTTCGGACCTCGGCTGGGCCCTGTCAGGCAGACTGGTTGGTATCGTCGCGGGTGTTCTGGTGTTGACGTCGTTGTCGCCCGATCGATTGCGCCTGGTGTTCGGCGTGTTGATCCTGGCTGCTGTAGCGATGAGCGCCTCCGGTCTGCGTTTGAGGATCAGTCCACCGACGCTGGTCGCCTCCGGTACTTTGTCTGGCATCATGGGAACCACTATCTCGGTCGGTGGTCCGGCGATGGCACTGATCTACCAGTACAGTTCGGGGGCACGCATCCGAGGTACGCTATCGGCGTACTTCGTTGTAGGTGTCTCGCTGTCATTGGTCGGGCTGCGTTCGATCGGGATGTTTGGTCGCGAACAACTCTCACTGACCGCCGCCTTGCTTCCAGGCACCCTGCTGGGATACCTGGTGTCTCGCTACACCGCTGGCGCGCTGGACAAGGGTTATACCAGAGTAGCCGTTCTGACTGTTTCTGCGGCGGCCGCAATATTGGTCTTGGGGAGAGAACTGCTGCTGCGTTGATTCAGTCTGTCCAGCTTACCTGGTCTCCTATCTGAATCTCGCCATCGTCCAGTACATCCCCCCACGCCCCCCCGCCCCAATTTGGCTTGAGAGCATCCTCGAGCCCAGGGCAGGCCTCGTCCATTCTATGGCAGGGCTTGGATTCACCTCGGATCCGGATGCGGCAAGGACCAATCTGAAGGATCCGATTGGCTGTGTTTGCCAATCGGATACCACTGATCATGAAGTTGGCGCGACGTGCCGATGGGTCGACGGCTTGCCGAATCATACTCGGTAGTGTCTCGAATACCTCACGCTCAACAATGGTGACCTGTCGTTCTGCGCCAAAATCGGCATTGCCGACCGGCCCTTTGCCCTTGATGACTGTAATCCTAAGCACGGGTTCCATCTCTTCACCGTGTGCGGGCTTGAGCCAGATTGATTCGAGTCTTCCAGCTTCAGGCATCTGCTCTTCCTTCCAATGCCGCCTCTATGTCACTACCTGATGGCTGTTGATACAACCTAAGTCCGAACTCCGGTACTATCGCCATGACGTGATCGAAGATGTCGGACTGGATCCCCTCATACGAAACCCATGCTACATCGTTGGAGAACACATATACCTCGAGCGGCAGTCCTTGTGGAGTTGGGCTCAACTGGCGGACCATGAGTGTCATTCCCTTGTGGATCTTGGGATGCTGTCGCAAGTAGCGTACGACGTACTTGCGGAAGGTCCCGATGTTGGTGAGACGGCGGGCATTCGCCGTGAAGCTGGGATCGGGTAGATGCTCAGTGTTGTATTCGTCGATCTCCTCCACCTTCTCCTCAACATAGTCCTTGAGTAGAAGGAACTTGCGAAATCGTTCGATATCCTCCTCGTTGAGAAACCGAATCGAGTTCATATCGATGTTGATGGCGCGCTTGATCCGTCGACCACCAGACTCCGACATGGAACGCCAGTTCTTGAATGAATCGGACAAGAACTTGTGGGTCGGAATCGCCGATATCGTCTTGTCCCAGTTCTGCACTGTTATCGTGTGGAGTCCAATGTCGACTACATCCCCATCGGCGCCATACTTCGGCATCTCGATCCAATCGCCTACCCGCATCATGTCGTAGCTAGAGATCTGGGCGCTGGCCACAAGAGACAGAATCGTGTCACGGAACACGATTAGCAGTACGGCTGTCATTGCACCCAACCCGCCCAGCATGACCAAGGGTGACTGACCTGTCAGGGTCGCGAGAACCAGCACCGCAGCCACTATGAAGAGAACGATCTTAACAACCTGTATATATCCCTTGATCGTTCGACCTTCTGCAATTGTACTTGATGCGTACATCTCGTTCGCCGCAGATAGCAGTCGGCTAGCAGCGCGCGTGCCGATCAATACCATCCCTGCCAATGCCAGGGCCTGGATAAGATCCGTGAACTCAACCGATAGACCGGGGACGAGCTGAATCCCGTAGTAGATAGCGAACGCAGGTGCGAAGTTCGCGAGTCCTTCAAAGACCTTGAACCGCTGGAGTACGTCGTCCCACTGGAACGTTGTGCGTTTCACCACCTGACCCACCGTTGCCAACAGGATTCGCTTGGTAATCCAGTTGACGACATACGCCGCTAGACCGACCAGGGTGATTGCCAGCAGCTGGGCCGCGAGTGGGTGCAGGTCGAGCCATGCGATGGCTGAGTCGAACCAGCCAGACTGGGCAGTATCGGAGAGTTGAGGTGTATAGGTCATCGGGTTCCTTGCTCGTTTGCCGGACGACCGATCAGTTTCCGGATATTAGTCTGTAGCACCGCTTATAAGGTATCTCCGTTGTACGCTTCCCTGAAGATCGCTTAACGTCACGTGTGATTAACCTTTAGCAGATGCGGTTAGGTTGGGCTAATCTGACGGTGGTCAGATATCACAGCGGGTTGGGGTCTCCCAGAGCAATTCTGCATCTTCGGCCATACCGTTGTAACAGCTTCACGGAGGTCTGATGAACCCACAAGCTTCATGGTGGCTCAAAATGAGACAGCCGAGTTCGGTCGGCATGATCTTGCTAGCTATCTCGGTTTGGCACTCCGGTTGCAGCTGGGATGACTTGGACCTCCCTAGTGACGATGGTGATTCACCGGCGGTGGCAAGCATTGCTCTAACCCCGGCGGCACTCGAATTGGGTGGAGTGGGCGATTCGGCGCAACTTGGCGCAGCCGCGTACGACCGACTCGGTGCACCGGTCGAGAACCAGCTCTTTCAGTGGTCTGTTTCGGATTCGACCATAGCCGCGGTCGACACAGCCGGTCGGATCCGGGCCCTGGGCCTGGGGACGATCACCGCCGCAGCTTCCATTGATGGTGTGGAGGGGACCGCAACCGTCGAGATAGATCCATCATTCGCGCTGGAGCGGGCTTGTGGTCAGTGCCACTCACAGCTCGTTGGAGATCACGTAGACCTCGGGTTTTCTCCCGTGTCTTGTTGGCTGTGCCACAATCCTGCGGGAGAGACACACACACAATTCCAGAACAACCACATGATCGCGGCGGGAGGTTTCGAACTGCTCGGCGTACATGTCGGGATCCGATGTTCGAGTTGCCATGTCAGGGCCGGAAACGGGGTGCGGTTTTCTCCGTCTGATTTCTATGACTGTGTCGCATGTCATCAGAGTGACTATGATGCCGAGCATGGTGGGTCTTCTTTTCCCACCACATGTACATCATGTCACACGCCGACCACCTGGTCAGGTGCCACGATCGATCATGGTGCGGTGTCGGGCGGCTTCGATCTCCTCGGAGTCCATGCCAACCTGGCGTGCACCAGCTGCCACGTACCGGGAAGCTATGTGCCGTTGTTTTCTCCCGCTGACGAGAGCGATTGCATCGCCTGCCACCAGAGCGACTACGACGCACAGCACGCAGGGTCGGGATATCCCACGACTTGTCTTTCCTGTCACGATGGTACGGTTTGGACCGGAGCTACGTTTGACCACAGCGTCGCATCGGGTGGCTACGATTTGTTGGGTCCGCACACGACGTTGATCTGCACCGACTGTCACGACGCGACGACTGGCCAGCCGCTGTTCTCGCCAGTTGACGAGAGTGATTGCATCGCTTGCCACCAGAGCGACTACGACCGGCAGCATGTGGGGTCGGGATATCCCACGACTTGTCTTTCCTGTCACGACGGTACGGTTTGGACCGGGGCGAGCTCCAACCACGACGCAGATTTCTTCCCGATTCTTTCCGGGAAGCACGACGGCGAATGGCAGAGTTGCACAACTTGTCATACTCAGTCGGCGAATTTTGCGGAGTTCACTTGTTTCAACTGCCATAAGCACAACCAGAACGACATGGATGACAAACACAGCGGCATGACTGGCTACGCCTACGATTCAGCGACATGTCTGGGATGTCACCCGGATGGTTCCAAGCCCTAGGAAAAGCAGCCTCACCCGGTTAGTTAGTTCGCCAACCGCTCCTGATTCTGCACAGAGCATCGGGAGCGGCTGCAGTATATTTCAAGCACCGCAATTCAATGGTTGGCCTCCCGCCCGAGTTCTCGGGCGGTTCTGAGGCTGCTCGATACATGAGACTTCAAGGAGCCAATTGATGGCTGAGTTCATCTACCAGGACCCATTTCCCCTCGCCAAGGACACCACACAGTATCGTCTTCTGACCGACCAGTTCGTCTCACTATCCAACTTCGAGGGTGAGGAAGTACTCAAGATCGAGCCCGACGCCCTTACCCGACTCGCGCGTAAGGCGATGAGAGATGCGTCGTTCCTGCTCAGATCCGCTCACCTGGAACAAGTCGCGGCGATCCTGCACGATCCCGACGCAAGTGACAACGACAAGAACGTTGCTCTCGCCATGCTAAGGAATGCGGAAGTGGCTGCGAAGGGTGTATTGCCTCTGTGCCAGGACACTGGTACTGCAACGGTCGTTGCCAAGAAAGGCCAAGGCGTGTGGACTGGTGCACGCGACGAGGAGTTCTTGAGTAGGGGCATCTTCGAAACCTACGCCGAGGAAAACCTGCGCTACTCGCAAACATCGCCTCTTACGATGTACGAGGAGAAGAACTCAGGCAACAATCTCCCTGCCCAAATCGACGTGTACGCGACTGAAGGGATGGAATACAGATTCCTTTTTGTGGCCAAGGGAGGTGGGTCAGCCAACAAGTCGTTCCTCTATCAGCAGACCAAGGCGACGCTGCATCCAGACAAGTTGGAAGCGTTCTTGGTCGAGAAGATGAAGACGTTGGGGACAGCTGCTTGCCCGCCGTACCACTTGGCTTTTGTGATTGGTGGAACGTCGGCCGAGGCATGCATGAAGACTGTGAAGCTGGCGTCAACCCACTATCTCGACGCGTTGCCGACAGATGGCAACCAGGCCGGTCAGGCGTTTCGTGACCTGGAGTTGGAACAACGTATGCTCGAGGCGGCATACGAGAGCGGTTTCGGCGCGCAGTTCGGAGGGAAGTACTTCGCGCTCGATGTGCGCGTCATCCGCTTGCCGCGACATGGGGCCTCTTGTCCCATCGGCATGGGAGTCTCGTGCTCGGCCCACCGAAACGTCAAAGCGAAGATCAACCGCGACGGTATTTGGATCGAGGAACTCGAGAATGATCCTGGCCGGTTCATTCCGGACAAATACCGCAAGCAGGACGAAACGGGTGTAGTCGCCATCGATCTCAATCGACCAATGAACGAGATTACTGCAGAGTTGAGCAAGTATCCGGTCAAGACACAGCTATCCCTGACCGGTACGATCATTGTTGCGCGGGACATCGCACACGCAAAGATGAAGGAACGGCTCGATCGTGGTGAAGGGATCCCACAGTACTTCAAGGACTATCCCGTCTACTACGCCGGTCCAGCGAAAACTCCGGCAGGATTGCCGTCTGGCTCCTTCGGTCCCACAACTGCGGGTCGAATGGACTCATACGTGGCACCATTCCAGGCAGAGGGCGCGTCCATGGTCATGATCGCCAAGGGCAACAGGAGCAAACAGGTAACCGACGCATGCGAGAAGTACGGCGGGTTCTACCTCGGCTCGATCGGGGGGCCGGCCGCGATCCTGGCACAGGAGAACATCAAGAAGGTGGAGTTATTGGAGTACCCTGAGTTGGGTATGGAAGCGATCTACAAGATCGACGTGGTGGAGTTTCCGGCCTTTATCCTGGTGGATGACAAGGGGAATGACTTCTTCGAAAGCTTAGCCTAGAGGTGGACTCTCCACATTCTTCAAAAGCTGTACCTGACGTCCCATGCTCCGCCGATGCGGATTATCATGTCTCCCGAATCGGGTTTAATAACGCGCAGGTACTTGCCCTTGAGTTCCGACAGATCTGCCTTCAGCGACTGCTGAACGAGTGCCTCACAGCCTTCATCGTTGGCATCATGCGCCAAGAGCGATATGGTGTGGACCGGGTCTGACTGCGTAAAGCTGGCCGATACGACAAACGCGTACCTGTGTATCCTGCATCCGCCGGCGTACTCGACATCAATCTCGAGCGTGTCACCCTGGATGGCAGTACGAGTGATGCTAAGAGGATCCGTAGGCCAGTCAGAACTGTCTGCCGAGAAGACGATGTATGTCGGGATCACACCTTCGTCGGCCGGCAGCGGATTCAGGCCAATGTCACCAACACAAGAAACGAGTGTAGCGAGCGCGACAGCGCCAATCACTCCAATGACTGGAGATGGCCCATCTACATGACAATAGAAGTTCATTTGGCCACCGTAGACCGAGATGCTCCCCCTGTCACCCGTCCCTCGTGCCACCTCTGCTTCAAATAACTCAACGCTATCATATCATACGCCACATGCGTCACTATGGGAACCACGATATCACCGGTCACGAGCAGCAACCCACCGAGGTACAGGCCAAACACGGTCGCCAGAAGAGCGTAAGTGGGCGTTACCATATGTAACAAGCCGAACCCAAGACTCGTTACAGCCAGCGCAATTGCCGTACCGGCCAAATCGGTCAATCCGTTTTGGACCAGACCGCGAAAAAGTAGCTCCTCCCCCAGGCCAGCCAATAGGGCAATGATTGCCAGATCGAACAGGGAGGAGCGAGCGAATAATGGCACGATCACGGCGTCGACTTCGACCATCAGTTGCCGGATTGGTCCCCATCGTGAACGCGAACACCACAGCATCAGTGGGACCAACGGGACCGTGAGCGCTAGACCAATAAGAACTCCTCGCCAGGATGGTTGAATCAACTCCAGCGATGGTCGGTTCAGCAGCCAACCCAACACCATCGCTAGGACGATCAAGCCACCCTCGAAGACAATGGCGAGGAGCAGGATGTGGCGGGATGGAGGTGGGTACGTCATCTGATTGGTGGTGTCGACCTGTGGGTGAGTGGGGGGCAGGGAGCGGGGAACGGACCGCTCATGGGTAGATCCCAGGCGGCCTCTGGGTTGGGAACTGGCTTCCCAGCCTGGCTCCGCTCCCTGCTCCCCGCTCTCTGGCTCCTAGTTCGTCAGATCCAACTGTACCTCTTCTGCACCAGCAAGGTGGATCCCATTGAAGAAGAACTTGAATGTCCCGTGCGGTTGTCCGCGGTTGAGTATTTCCGGTCCAAACAGATACAACGTACCGCTTCCAAGTCTTGCCTCGGCGACCGCCACTCCGCCTTTGAGATAATGCTGACCCCATGCCCAGCCGCTGCGCAGCGGTGCATCGCTGTCGAACCATGCGGCCGGTCGAACGCCAGCCGAGAAAGCTGCCGGAAGCAGCCTGAGCACCGGACTGTTGTTGAAGAAGATGTCGAGCTGCTCGTCAAAGCCGTACGCGATCGGTCGCTTGTTGTCTACACTCACTCTCAGCACCGAACCGGGTACGTAGTATTTGTTCCACGGTAACGGTTGGTCGTGCTCATCGACCAGATGATTGCCAATGGGAAACTCAGCGTGGCGGCCTATTACGGTCGAACTTCCAATGGCGAGGATCGTTCCACCTTGTTCGACGAACTCCAGCAGTCGAGGCACCGTGTTCTCCACGCTCACGCGACCGAGCCAGCCACGGAACTCCGGTGGGATGGACTCGGGATCGGGATCGCCCCCGAAATATCGGGCGAGGGGATCACCTCCAGATCGGTCGGTCGCAGGTATTGCCCCTGTTACGAATACAAGCACGTCGAATCTGTTCTCGAGATTGCCCTCGTCCAACGTCTGCGGGTATACCACCTCGAACGGAAACTCGAACTGTTCCATGAGCCAACGGGTCCAGCCAGACGGCATAGAACCGCCGTATTGGTCCCACAGGCCTATTCTCACCGGGCGTAGCTTGAGCGCGTTCCCACCTGGATTCGCCCTCACACCCTCGAAAGACAGACCAAGGTTCGAAGCGATCGATTGGAGTGCGGCGCTCGTCGATCCACCGGCAGGGATGTAAACCGTGCCTGCCGGGTACGTCTTGCCGCCCACCGTCGTCTGCTCTGTGAGCCAGTAGACATCAGAGTTGTCCGCGAGCAACCGGTTCACGGCGATCGCGGCATCGTTGACCGCGTGACTGAGCAGGAATCCGGCTGCATTCTGCTCATCAGTTACCTGGCCCGCCGGCGCGACGGCATATCCTTCGATCTTCTCGAAGGGGCCTTCGAATCCATCGATAATCCGGTCGAATTCTACGCCCATCTGATAGGCCAGCGTGTAACCCGCATTGTCGTAAGGTGCATTGGGTGGACCACCTTCGTAGTCAAAATCGTTGGGGTGGTCCTGAGGCTCGAACATGTCCATTACATGGGGTCGGAACGCCTGTGCGGTCAGCACCACGTACGAATTGCTTGGATAGCTCTTACCCTGGACTTGAAAGTAACGTGTTGCCCTATGCACGGTCACGCCGTTCTTGATCAGCGTGTTGACGAACTTGGTGGCCGTTGGGAAGTCGGACTGATCAGCAGGAATGATGTAGCCACGTGGGTCCCGCTGTTCCGGCTTGCGCAGGTATTGGAGGTATTCCGCCGGTACGCCACTCTGGAAATAACCGGCCAAAGGACCTTGGATGAGATCGGCAAATCTGTCGCGTACTCCGTCTTCCTCGAGCTTGGCCTCGAGCGAGTCGACCCGCGTTGGGTGAATCGTCCAATGATCTCGGCTGCCCCGATCAATCGCGTTTCGACCCATCAAGTATATGTTGTACAATAGTGTTTCGCGATAACGCGAGGCGTAGTCGATCACTGCTCTGTTCGCCGTGACCGAGTATTCGACCGATTGACGGAAGTGCCATTCCTGGGGATCAATGGGCAACGGCATGTCCAGGTCGGGAAGCTGTTTGTCCGGTATGAATGGGATCTCAACCGGAGTCGGATTCCCAATGGTCTCCGTCAGCAGGCCGATGACATTGTGGAAGTACGCCGTAGTCCGCAGGCCGCCATTCCACCAAGTCGAGAACGGTCCGCCATTCCGCAATGCAGTGCCAGGTTTGTTTTCGGCCACAAAGCGTTGATGCATGGCGTTTCCTGCCATTTCGATTCCCATCACGACCAGCGGGTCGAAGTTGTAGTTGAAGGGATCACGGAATGGCGGAGCCCACATCACAGATCCGGCTGGACCAGTCTGGTGATGGTTGTACATGATCTGCGGGATCCACTCGATATAGAGAATCCGCGCCATGTTCTCGGTTTCCGGCTGTGTGACCATGTACGAGTCTCGGTTGTTGTCGTGGCCGACGTACTTGTGATACAACCGCGGCACACCTGAAGTTGACCGCTCCGCGGGAACCGGCGTTCTCATGTACCAGTCTGACACCAACTCCATACCGTCCGGATTGGCGTGCGTGAAGAGAATGATGACGTCATCCAAGAATCGCATCGTCTCATCGTCCGTCCGGCTCACCATCTGGTAGGACATCTCGATCAACTGGTGTGCGCCGAGTACCTCAGTCGCGTGAAGACCACCATCGATCCAGACGACAGCCCTTCCCTCTCGAGCCATGGCCCGGGCCGTTTCATCCGTCAGTCCTTCTGCCAACGCGAGCCGCCGGGAAATGTCCTGATACTGCGTCAGATTCTGATGGTTGTCGGGTGATGTGACTATGGCCATTAGTTGGCTTCGGCCCTCGGCAGTCGTGCCGATCTCCTGCAGCACAATGCGTGGTGACTCGTCGGCCAGCAGTCGCCAATAGCTCTCGAATTGCGTGTACGTGGCCAGGTTGTAGTCGTCACCAATATTGAAACCGAAATGCTCCAATGGGGTCGTGACCCCGGACTGGGATCTAGCGGGAACGGTCAACAGGAGTAGCGTGGCCGCAAGCAAGATTGTGAGGCCGGCTTGCAACCGAGTAGACCAGGGGATTGATGTGTGAGTGCCGGGTGGTTTCATGAAGCTACCGTCTCGGTTCGAGGTCTGATGTTTGAGGGTACTGCGGTCACGACACTGCACCGGAGTGTTGGGAATATATCAGAAACTACGGGCAGGGGCGCCGGCGTCTATTTGGCCGCAACGCTGCAATGCGAGAGCACCGGGTGGCCAGAGAACTGTGGCAGTTCGCCGAAGACGTTACGCTCGGTTAGATTCTTCGTGCCTACAAACGCCTATAACTAGACCAGCACAGGAGCCGGTCATGAACATGAACCGATATCGCAGGCCCTTGCTCTCCGGAGCGACGCTGGGCTCATTGTTGATGCTTGCCTGTGGAGGTGGCGAACCACCGATGCCCGCGGTGACGATCGATCCAGCCACGATCACCACGCTTCAGGCCGACGCTGCCCTGCAAGTGGTGCAGGATATCTCTGTTGATGAGTCTGGGCAGTTCTGGGTGCTGCAACGGGACAACAGCCCCCACGTGTTCCTATACTCCGCTGAAGGCCAACTGCTCGACCTGTTTGGCACGACTGGACCCGCACGCGTGCAACTGGCGTTGCCCTATTGGCTGGTTCAGACCCATGCAGAAAACGAGGCCATGTCGGTCTGGGACGTGGGCAACCGTAAGCTGATGGTATATGGACCAACAGGCGGCCTGCAGAGGGCATTTCGGGTGGACCGCTCCGCCCGGGATGTGTATCGCCCTATAGACGAGGAGTCCTACGGCCGGCCGCTGAACCTACAGAGATTTGGCGATGGGTTCCTGATGCTCGACCACGTCGAGGGACTTTTTAGGACCATCGACTACCTGAGGTCACAGCTGACCGTTCTGAATCAGTTCGGCCAGAAGATCGACACCCTAGCTGACTTCAGACGAGAGTTTGCCGACGGAATCGAGTCTCTCGAACTTGCCGAACTGCTCGTGCCAATACCCCTATGGACGACCTGTGAGTCGGGTGAGATGGTGCTATTCGATCCCTTCGCGAGCCGGCTGCATTGGTACGGTCCGGATGGAATGGAGCAGTCCAGCGATTCGGTGTCGCTGCGGTTGCGGGAACTCGAGCAGGACGATATCGATCGCTACCTGTTCCACACGTTCGAGCAACGATGGAACAAGCAGACCACTCGGGACTTGGACACAGCAGTTATCGAGAGGTCGATCGAGGAGTTCATGCTGAACCGCTTCCTAGAAATATCGCCCACAGCCCCGTACGCCACAGGAATCATGTGTGGCCCCGACCGGCAGGTGTGGCTACAGGAGTTCGTCGTGGAAGACAACCCGTTGGGGTACGCTAACAGCTGGCTCATTCACGAGCCTCAGCAGGTTGACCACATCCGAGTCGAGTTTCCGGCCTCGTTCCGGCCGTTGCGGATATCCGGAGGCCGTATTCTCGGTGTCAGCACAACTGCTCAGGGCATTCAAACCGGTGCCTGGGTGCCGATCCCCGATCTGTCGCTTGCAGCCGCACCGCTCTCCCAATAGCTTATCCGGTTCTGTTTTGTATACCTCCCTCACCCCCGTTGTGGGGGTGAGGAGGCTGCTAGGGGCATGAATGTTGCTTCGCTAGCCCGTTGCCCTTAACCACCTGACATATGCAGACTGTTTCTATACCAACGCTGTCATTCGACCGCTTTTCCGGGATACTGGGAGAGCGCGACGTTCGCAAAATCAAGCACACAGTGGAAGATGCCCACAAGATCCTTGGAGCGAGGACTATGTGGCACATCAACTCGACGGCCGCCGGTGGTGGCGTCGCCGAGATGCTGCAGACCCTGTTGGGGTACGAACGTGGCGCGGGTCTAGACTCTCGCTGGCTGGTGATCGAGGGTGACCCTGAGTTCTTCTCCCTGACCAAGCGAATCCACAATAGGCTACATGGCAAACCGGGGGATGGTGGCGATCTGGCTGAGGCCGAACACTCTCACTACTTGGCAATCATCCGGAGGAATGCCCGAAAGGTGTCGCGAGTGGTGCGGCCGGGGGACGTGGTAGTTCTCCACGACCCACAGACTGCCGGGCTTGCCAGTCACCTGACTCAGTTGGGGGCCACAGTGGTGTGGCGTTGCCACATAGGCAGGGACGAGATGAACCAGGCGGCACGCGAGGCGTGGGCCTTTCTGAAGCCTTATCTGGCGCATGTGGATGCCTTCGTGTTTTCGCGGGCCTGCTACGTGCCCGGTTGGCTTGCCTCGCACCCAGTATTCATAATCCCGCCGGCGATCGATGCCTTTTCCGTCAAGAACCAACCTATGGGACGGGCTACATGCCGTGCCGTGTTGAAGCACATCGGGTTGCTGGATCGCACTGTGGCGAATGGAGACTTGGATTTCACGCGACTCGACGGCTCCGAGGGCCGCGTGGTCAGACGGGCCAACATTATCCAAACCAATCCAGTGCCGGGGTGGAATGTGCCCACGGTGGTTCAGGTGTCGCGCTGGGATCCGCTCAAGGACATGGCGGGTGTGATGCGAGGCTTCACCGATCGTATCGCCGGCATGGGAGATTCACATCTGGTACTCGTGGGTCCCGACGTGAGTGGAGTGACAGACGATCCTGAGGGTGCCCAGGTCCTGGAGGAGTGTATCGCCCGTTGGCACAAGCTGCCGCGCACGGCAAAGGATCGGGTTCACCTGGTCTGTCTTCCGATGGACGACATCGAGGAGAATGCCGTGATGGTGAACGCGATTCAGCGACACGCTGCCATCGTTGTCCAAAAGAGCCTCCATGAGGGCTTTGGCCTTACTGTCACGGAAGCGATGTTGAAGGGACGGCCAGTAATCGCGAGTGCGGTGGGGGGAATACAGGATCAGGTAGTAGACGGATTCCACGGCCTGCTGCTCGAGAAGCCGAGCGATACGCTCGCCATGGGTGCAGCCATCCAACGGCTGCTGGACAACCACGCGTTGGCCCGCCGCCTAGGGAGGAACGCGCGGCGCCGAGCTATTGCGAAGTTCCTGGGTCCGCGGCAACTGGTTCAGTTCGTGGACCTGCTTTATTCGATTGAAGGGAAAGCCCGGCGACGCAGGGCGGCGTAGTTGCCCTGCGTGGCGCTGGACAGGTTTCTTGTCTGCTTGACCCTCGCTTGATCCGCAGAACCTAGACCACCGCTAGCCTCCAACCTCGAGGCCGCGTCCTTTCCTGGCATTAGCATGTCTCCTGCTGCTGTTGCCATCTCCGTGTCTAACCCAGCACCTTCCAGCCCGGTTGGAAACCCTCGAGATCGAGCAGTTGATCAAGATCCGGACGGTGAGCCACGGTCTTCACATCGGGAGGCTTACCCGGATCAGTGACGACACACTTTTTCTCCGGCCGCAGCGCGGCAGCAACGCTGTCGGAACTGCTGCGATCGACCAACTATGGGTGCGGGGAACTGCGGCAAAGAAGGGAGCCGTAATCGGCGGGACTGTGGGTGCTGCCTTGGGCGGCCTCTTGTTCGCGTATGTGTCGTATGGTGTGTGCGACGCGGCGCACTGCTCGGTCGATCCCGGTGTAACCCTTGTAGGTCTGGCTAGCGGCGGGCTTGTAGGCGCCGCAACTGGGGCGTTGCTGGGCGCGATCGGTCGACAGTGGCATAGGAGGTATCCCTAGGGAGGGGAAGGAGGGGAAGCAGAGGACCAGCAAGTCTTGGTATTGATGATGGCTGGATGGTGACCCTATAGTGGCTCAAGGGTGGCGCTATTGGTGGTGTCCCGAGGCTCGACTAGAACCAGCGGCTGAGCGAGGGGCAAAAAAGGCGACGGGGTGGCCTCAGTCTGGGACCACCCCGTAGGTAACCTGGACCGGTTGACGCTATCAACCCATTCCTGCACTGGATTTGAGGGCCTCTCGATTCAAGATCACTATTACCCGCCGCGAGACCTCGATGAGACTACTGCGTGACTCACCGCCTGTGGACTCTGGGGTGGGGTCCCTGCGGTTCTGGATGGTGACTGATCTCCGGGTTACCTCGATTATGTTCTGCGCCACCAGGTCGCGCATGGTTCGAGATACTGTCTCCCTGCTCGATCCTATCATCTGGGCGATCATGTGGTGTGTGAGTCGCTGGGTGATGCACTCGCCGTCGTTCTCGTCAGCCATCTCGAGCAGAAGCCGCGCAACACGTCCGGGAACATCCAGCAGCACCAGGCTGCCGATCTTGTTGTCGGCCTGGCGCAGGCGTTTACACATCGACCTGAGCAGGCCCGCAGCAATCTGGGGCATCTCACGCAGGGATCGATTGAAGTCCTCCCGTCTCAACACAAGCAGCTTGGAGTCCTCCATGGCGATCACGTGGGCCGAACGTGGCTCGTCATCGATGAGAGACATCTCTCCGAAGAAATCTCCCTCACTGCGGATCGATAGGATGACTTCGCGCCCGTCCTCGGCGATGAGAACAACCTTCACCTGACCTGAGAGCACCACGTAGAGTGCGTCTCCCGGGTCATTCTCGAACAGGATGACGCTGCCTTTGGGGTAGCTCCGTTCGTGCGCGGCCCGGCTGAGCTGCTCGATATCGCCTTCTCGGAGCTGCGAAAAGAGGGGAACCGAACTCAGTGTTGTGGCCACCGACATGACGAGTCTCGTTGTTTGTTTGGTGGTTTGTGAGCGAGTCAACATTACAGAGTGCCGGGGTCCGAGTCAATTCGGGCGCAGCCCAAGCCAGCGCGGCAAATGTCCCAATTACGTACCTCAGAGTCCCAAAACCGACCTAGCGTGCTCCGTCGGGTGGTCGTAATGTGCTATCTTTGGGTCGGCTGTGGTCATTGAGG
>JBDGXD010000055.1:0-16156 GCA_039584755.1 Gemmatimonadota bacterium | reverse complement strand
GAGTTGGCTGACCTCAGGCCGGTGTTCCGACTCCGTGCCCGGGTTGTGCGGCTCGAGCGACTCGAGCCGGGAGAGGGCGCTAGCTTCTACCGCTCATACATGGCCGAGCGGCCCACATGGATAGCGCTGCTCCCGGTGGGGCACACCGATGGTTACCCGCATACGGCGGCCGGCACGTGTGAGGTCTTGATCGGTGATCGACTGTACGCCGTTATTGGGAGTGTCAACTCGGCGCACACAATAGTGGAGATCGGAGCGGAGAAGACGATCGAAGTCGGGGACGTCGCAACCCTGATCGGTCCAGACAACCCGGCCATTCTGCCGCACACCATAGCTGACAAGACCGGGGTGAGGTATTTGAGACTGATCCAGAAGATGAACCCGCGGCTACCGCGTAGGGTCGTGTGAGATAGAATGGTAACGGGGCCGTCCCGATCAGACATTCCTTGCGCACGCGTTGGGTGTCTAGGTAGCACGAGTCCAAATGAATCGACCAAGTCCCGCGAGGAGGAAACGAAGATGAGAGTACTGATCGTCGGTGCGACCGGCATGATTGGAACGGCGGTAGCCGACACGTTCGCGGACGCAGGCCATGATGTACTGCGCGCCTCACGGAATGGTGAAGTGCAAGTCGATATCGAGGATCCAGGCTCCATTCGAGCCATGTACGATGGTATTGGAAAGGTTGGAGCCGTGATCTCCTGCGCGGGGAATGGGGCATTTGCACCACTGACCGAGTTGACGGAGCAACAGATCGAATATACGCTCGGCAGCAAACTGATGGGGCAGGTGAACTTGGTCCGTTTCGGGATCGATCATCTCGACGATCGCGGGGTCTTCGTCTTGACGGCGGGGATCTTTGGTCAGCGGCCCATGCCAGGGGTCTCTGCTCTTGCGATGGCGAATGGAGCGCTCGAGAGTTTCACACGTGCGGCTGCGCTCGATCTGCCGCGCAACCTTCGTATAGCCACCATCAGCCCGCCGTTCATCACCGAGACCGCTGTGCAAATGGGCATGCCCACAGACAACACGATCAGCGCGGTAGACAACGCACGCATCTACCTCGAGTTCGTATCGGGTAGCGACACTGGGGCGGTGATCTATCCCTGGGATTGAGCGCTAGAACACCGCAGTCATCTTGAGGAAGATCGTGTTACCCTGCACTGAGCGCTCACCGAACTCAGCTGTGCCTCGCTGATACGCCAACTGGATGGTGCCAAACGGTGGACGATATCGGTAAACGAACAACGCCTGGATGTTGGTGCGGTCGATGGCCGAGTTGGTTTGGAAGAAGAGGCGGAAATAGAGGTCGGGGGTGAAGAACTGGTTCGCTCGTACAACGTGAATCCAGGTACTCTGGTTGGCTGAGTCGGGCTGGAGCACCAGTCGTTCGAGGTCGTACTCGAGCGACAACTGTTCCGTGATCTTGTAACCGGCGCCGGCAGTCAACAGCTGGAAATCTGACCCGAAGTTCTTACCGAACTGATATCCCACCCGGGCAGACTGGAATTCGCGGGTGTTGTACCCGACCTGGATCCGTAGCCGTCGGTTCTGGAAGTCGCGCTCGAATCGTCCCAATTCCTCGGCCTTGAATTCCTCGGCAAAGGCCACGTTGGCGTTGAGGCGATTGGTGAGCTCCAGGTTGAACGATTGATCGATCTGCCAGCTTCGCAGCAGGCCCGTCTGGCTCCAGTAGATGTTGTAGTTGGAGTTGTAGCGGAGACGATCGAACGCGGTGCTGCGAATCCAGAACGTGTGCGACAGTGCCGCGTCCAGTTCCCTTCTATCGTCGTCCCTGATGAACCCGACCGCGTTCACATGCTCACGGAAGTTCTCGCCCAGATGTGTGTATCTGACGTGGAAGTGACTCGTCGGGGAGTCGAAGGAAGGCCGGATGAAATAACCCCACGTGCCCGCCGTGTGAGATCCCCAGCTCTTCACCAGCTGAGCAGTCATGCCAAGCGTTCGAGTGAAGAACAGCGTGGCATCCATACCCGCTGAGCCACGGTTGCTGCCTTTGACGTTTCGGTTAGCGAATTGTAAGGCCACGTTCGACGAGCCGAGCACGCTGCGCTGCAGCCGACCTATGCCAAAGGTGGCTGCCGGTGTGTCCTGAAATCCCCTGGCCACAGTTCCAAGAGCCGCAATGGTCCAGGGGCCGGTCTGGCCCTGTATCTGTCCTCCGCCATAGATGTCCGGAATCCGCCGCGAGTAGAACGTGCGGATCCTCTGGCGGAACAGCTGGGCGCTCTCCAGGAAGAATGGACGCTTTTCCGGGAGGCTCAGCTCAAACCGAGTGAGATTGACACGTTCCTGGTCTGCTTCGATGGTCGCGAAATCGGGATTGATCGTACCGTAGGCCGACATCTCCGGGGTGATCGCGTAGCGCAGGTCCGCTCCCGCGTTGGGCGACATCTTGTAGTGGGTTGCGCCGACCTGCGAGCCAGCAACGGTGTCCTGGTGCACTTTCGAAAGGCCATATACGATCACCTGGTGGCGTTTGAACGGCGCGGGCACGTTCAGTCCCGCTATGTACCCACCCTGAGAGACTCGAAACGGGTGTTCCAGTGGCCCTGCCCAAAAGCTCATCTCGAGTGTGCGCCGCAGACTGCGGCCAAAGTTTATCCCCCAAGTGCGATTCTCTCCGGCATCGAATTTGATCGAGGTGAATGGAATCGAGAGTTCCACGCTCCAACCATAGTCGGTGCGACTCGATGCAGTACGCCAGGGTGCGTCCCATGTCTTGTCCACCGTGCGTCCGTCGTTGACCACGCGACCGTCGGTCTGTGTTCCCAAGAGATTGGTCATGAAGTAGTAAGCTGACTGACGATCGTTGTGACTGTCCAAGAGCACCATCACGGCGTCATCGTTCTCGAGATCGGCATCGCGTCGTGTGAGCTGAGCGGCGGGTGGCTCGGAGTCCCACAGCTCGAACGCCACGTAGAGGTGAAGGGAATCGTATCCTACTAGGGTGCGGGTACGGACTATCGATGGCTGTCCCCGATTAGGCTCGTACTGAATGAAACTGTTGGCGATCGCAGCTCCAGACCACTCTTCGTTCGTGATGACTCCGTCTATGGTCGGTACAGCCGTGAGAACGTTTAGATGAAGAACGAAAGTAGAGTCAGAGATGCTGAGTGATGGATTCAGCAGCGAACCAACCAGACAGCCGACTACCGTAGCGGGGCAGGGCATTCGTGTCGGGAAGAGTCAGTCACAGTGTATTGAATATACCGTGAACCACTCCGCTTCCATCAGCCGAGTCCGCGTCTTTCAGCGACCCGGCGTTCATCCGCCCTAATCCGCGTCAATCAGCGGCCCTTTGCCACTCCGTACTTCAGAAACAACACCGGCACCACCACCATGTTCAACGCGGTCGAGGTCAGCAACCCTCCCAACACGACGATTGCCATCGGTGCCTGGATCTCCTTGCCGGGCTCTCCGCCACCCATGGCTAGGGGCAACAAGGCCAACGCGGCCGTGAGTGCGGTCATCAGTATTGGATTAAGTCGTTCGATGGACCCTTGGAAGACTGCCTCCCGCAAGGTTTTGCCCTCGGAGAGCAACCGATTGTAATGGCTCACGAGGAGAATGCCGTTCCTGACCGCGATGCCGAACAGCGTAATGAAGCCCACCAACGTTGCCACGTTCAACACGCCGGCGGAGAGCAACGTCGCAAACACACCACCGATCAATGCCAACGGCAAGTTCACCATTACGAGCAACGCGGCGCGCATGGTCCCGAATTCCTGGAACAGGATCAAGAAGATCGCGGCTATCGACAACAGCGAGAGCACCGCAATCGTGCGGGTCGCGGCCTGCCCGCTCTCGAATTGACCGCCGAACTCGATGTAGTAGCCATCGGGTAATTCCACATTGGCCTGGATCCGGGCGCGGAATTCGTCCACTACACTGCCAACGTCACGCCCCTCTACGTTGGACTGCACAACAAGCTTGCGCTGTACGTTCTCGCGACTGATTACGTTGGGCCCTCGTTCTTCGCGGATGTCGGCCAACAACGCCAAGGGCACGGACGGACCTAGCCGAGTATCCACTAGTGCAGCCCGGATCTGTGCGCCGGTAGACCTGTGCTGTTCCTCGAAGCGCACAACTAGATCGAATGCATTCTGACCTTCCAACACCTGCGACACGGTTTCGCCATAGAACGAGACGTCGACCGCTTCGGTGAGATCACCCGCGGTCACACCATACTTCGCCATCGCATCACGGTTGGCGTACACCCGCAGTTGCGGCACATCGGCCTGCTGCTCCACCGATAGATCGACAACTCCGCGCACGTCCTCCACTGCCTGGCGCACCGACTCGCCGATCCGCCTCAGTTCGTACAAGTCGGGACCAAAGATCTTGACCGCAATCGCGGCTCGCGTCCCGGACAACATGTGATCGATGCGATGTCCGATTGGCTGACCGATGGTGATGTTCATGCCCGGTACTATCATGAGGTCGTCGCGCAGCTCCGCCATCACATCCGCCAGTCTGTGGTCTGAAAGATCGAGCAACACATCAATCTCGGCGCCGTTTGCGCCCTGCGCATGCTCGTCCAGCTCCGCTCGACCGGTCCTGCGCGCAGTCGAGACTACGGCGGGATGCTCTAATAGCTTCAGTTCGACCAAAGATCCGAGCGCGTCCGACTCGTCGATGTTGGTGCCCGGCATCGTGGCCGCGGACAGAGTGAGTGTGCCCTCCTGGAACTCGGGCAGAAATCCTCTTCCCAGAAGCGGTAACACGGCCAGTGTTACGACGACTGCCACAGCCGCTCCCAGCATTACAGTACGCGGTCTGTCCAATATTCCAGCGAGATGGCGGCCGTAGAGAGCCTGCAGTCGCTCCACCAACCAACTCTCTTTCTCACGCTGTGCGAACGCTACTTGGGGCAACAGATACGAGCACAACACCGGTGTGACCGTAACTGCGACGAGCAGCGACGCCAGGATGCTCACGGCGTAGGCGAACCCGAGCGGCCGCAACATGCGGCCCTCGACACCGGACAGGAAGAACAGCGGTACGAACACGATCGTGATGATGAGAGTCGCATTCACGATCGGGCCCAGGATTTCCTTGGCGGCGTCGTACACCACCGTCAGCATGGGTTGACGTTCTGCTTCCGGTTTCCTGAAGTTCTCTTTGAGTCTTCGGTAGGTGTTTTCGACATCAATGATTGCGTCGTCGACCAGCGCACCGATCGCGATTGCCATGCCACCCAACGTCATTGTGTTGATGGTGATCCCTGCGATCCGCATGGCGAGTATCGCCACCACCAGCGAGAGTGGAATAGCCAACACCGATATCGCCGTGGTGCGCACGTTCCACAGGAACAAGAACAGCACGACGATCACAAGGATCGCGCCGTCACGCAGCGCTCCGATCACGTTGTCTATTGCCAGCTCGATGAAGTCGGCCTGACGGAAGATGTCGCTGTTGATGGCCATGCCATCGGGCAAGCCCGCTTGGATCCGATCGAGTTCCTCGTCGATCAACTCGGTGAGCACCAGCGTGTTGGCGTTGGGTTGTTTCTGCACCGTGAGGATCACAGCGGGCTCGGCGTTGACGGATGCGGCGCCGAATCGCGGTTTGGGCCCGATCCTCACCTCGGCCACATCACCCAGCACAATCGGGTTGCCATCCTGCGTGAGCACCACCGTCTTGGCGATGTCCTCTATCTGCTGGACCCGTCCCAGCCCGCGGATGAGGATTTCCTGTCCTGATACCTGATATACGCCGCCCGACGCTACGGCGTTGGCATCCTGCGCGGCTCGCAATACATCCTGCAAACTCACTGGGTACTCTCGTAAGCGGTCGGGATGTACCAACACCTGATATTCCTTCACTTCCCCACCCAGCGGCACAACCTGCGCCACACCGGGAATGGCCAGCAGGCGTTTACGTACCGTCCAATCGGCAACCGCTCTCACGTCCATCGCTGAGTGTACCTCGCTGGTGATGCCAACCAGCATGATCTCACCCATGATCGAGGTGATCGGTGCCAACACCGGTGCCGAGGTTCCCTCCGGCATTTGGCCCGCAAGCAGTTGCAGTTTTTCGCTCACTATCTGTCGCGCGCGGAAGATGTCGGTTCCCCAGTCGAACTCGACCCAAACGATGCTGATGCCCTGCGATGTTGCTGAGCGTACCCGGCGCACACCGGCAGCACCGTTCACCGCGGTCTCGATGGGAAACGTGATCATCGTTTCGACTTCTTCCGGTGCTACACCGTGCGCGTCGGTCAAAACCGTTACCGTTGGCGCTGTTAGATCGGGGAACACGTCCACAGGCGCCGTCACGGCGGCGTAGCCGCCTAGCGCGAGAAGTGCGGCTGCAGCGAACACCGTGACCAGGCGGTTGCGCAGCGACCACTCGAGCAAGTAGTTCAACATTGCGCCTCTCCTTAGTGCACGTGTCCGTGGTCGGACAGTTCGGATGTGTTGAGCGACGCCAGCTTGACCTGATAGGCACCCAGCGTGACGACACGTTCGCCCGGTCTGATTCCCGACTCGACCAGCGTCCACTCGCCGTCCGATGGACCAATACGAACTGCCCTGCGCTCGAATGTTTCGCCGCCGATCTGCACATATGCCACGAAGAGACCGTCCTCGTCACGGATGGCCGAACTGGGTACGGCCAATCCAGCAACCGGATCGCCCAGCAACAAACGGCCGTCCCCGAACATGCCACCTTTGAGACTGAGATCGGCGTTACCTATCTCCACTATCACCGGCAACGATCGCCGGTCGGGATCGATGACCTGACCGACGGATACGACTCTGTTCGCTCGATAGACTCTTTCGCTCCCCTCGACGCTGAACGTGGCGCCTGAGGTACCGGATGCCAGCGCGGCATCGATCGCGGGCAGATCGAACCGCATCCACACGGTTCGGGGATCGACGATGGAGAACAGCAGATCGCCGGCCGAGACGCGTTGCCCCGCGGCAAGGTTACGCTCGCCTACTACCCCTGCGATGGGAGCGGTGAGTGCCAGCTCGTAAGCCCCGTCCGCTGGAACACCCATTGCCGCGAGAGCCGCACGCGCCAGCTCGAGATCGTAGCGAGTTTCCTCCAGTCTCTTTTGCGGAATTGCCCCTGCGGCGTGCAGCCGTTCCACCCGTGCCAGCTCTCGGGTCAAGCGCTGTTCTCGCGCAAGCTGATGTGCGTACGAGTTGTCATCCTCCACCGGTGAAAGCACCGCGAGTGTCTGACCCACCCGCACCCACTGACCGGGTGTCGGCGCCGACTGATTCTGAGCGGCGCTGATCAACCCGTCGACTGGCGCCGATACCAGCGCCGATCGACCTGCTACAGGAACGATGCGTCCACTGGCGGGGATCGATAGCGGAATTTCACGTTGTGCTGCCGCGACCGTCGCGAACTCGATAGGCCATTGCTGTTCCTTCAGGAAGGAGATCCCCACAGCCTCTTCTTCCGGCAGCTGGGGTATTTCCGCGGCACTTGCATACACCAGCATCGGGCCCACGAATATCTCGTCACTGACTTGCGGGCCCGTGAGTTCCATCGTCAGGTCGTACATCCCCGGTTCCGAGAACGTAGGTGCGGGTGAGTATACCCCGGGCCGCGCCGGTGCGTCTTCGGTAACCAGTAGCTCGCCACCGGACGGAGTATAGAACCTCAGCGTGAGGCTGCCTTCCTCTACGGGCCTGAAGGTTCTGAGGTCCGTGAGGTGAATTGCCCACGGCTCGCCATCCTGACCCGCCACCAGTGGAGGATGCTCGAAGAACAGCTCGACCGAGTCGGCCCAGATCGTGATCGACTCGCCGCCCTGTGTGCTGCCTGCCACCGCCGTATCGTCGGTCGATCCGACTTCACAACTCGCTTGGCTCAACGCGAATGCCACCGCGACCAACAGCGCTCGCCAACCATAATTGACTGTCTGTTTCATCTGCTCTCCTGCGTCCGGCCGTCGTCAGCGGCGAAGCCACCGACGGCTCTCTCGAGATCGTAGTAGGCGATCCAGTAAGCTGCCTTGAGCCGCGTCCGCATAACGCCCGCATCGCTATACGCCCGAGCGGCGTCCAACACCTCAAGCAGTGTGAGTTCCCCTTCCGAGTAGCTCAGCGATGCTACGTCCAGCAGGTCGTCTACGTCGGACAACAGTTGGTCGCCGATGATTGCCGCGCGACTCGCGAGTGCCGTGTAGCCCTGAGCTGCATTTTTCACATCGTTTGTCACATGGATGCGTACGAGTTGCTCCTGTGCTTCGGCCGCCTCTACCCGGGCCTCCGCCGCGGCAATGTCACCGCCCCTCCAGTTCCACAGTGGGAGCGGAATGGCCAGCCCCAGGAACGGACCATCGAAACCGTCAGACTGTCGTTTGTAGCCGCCCGTGAGCGCCGGGTCGGGCAATCGTGCCGATTTGGCAACACTAGCGGTTGAGTGTGCGGCTTCGACCGAAGCGATCGCCGCGGCTATCTCACCACGATACGTGAGCGCTTGACTCATTAACGGCTCGACACTCAGGCTGGGTGGGTTGCCGGCCAGTGGGCCGAGGGGCGCTAACTCGATGCCTGCGTCGGCTGGTACGGTCAGTGCGGTGAGCTGGCGCCTGAGCCGGGCCAGCTCGAGTTCCACCTCCATCAGGAGCTGCTCGTAGCGGGCCCGCTCGATCCGAACTCGCTTGAGTTCGAAGCGCGAGATGTCACCTTCCGTCAATCGCACCGTGCCATTCTGTTCGGCGTCGCGAATCACGGTCGTGACCTGGTCCACCACCTGCCAGACCGCCTCGGCGGCGGCGGCCTCCACGTAGGCGCGCTTTAGCTCGAACACCAGTTGGGCACTATCCGCCTTGAGTTCCGCGGTCGCCGCGTCGGCACGTCGTGAACCCGCCTTGCGCCTACTGTTATAGCGCCACGGCCAATCGATCGGTTGTGTCAGCAGATAGTAGGTCTCCGAGAAGCTGAGCCCGCTCTGCGAAACTGACTCGTGAGTCACCGACGCCACGGGGTTGGGATAGGCCCTGGTCTGCCGGGCAACTCCGGCTACTCGCCGCATGGCAGCCCGGGAGATCTCCAGCTCCAGATTGTTTTGGTTGAACAGCTGCACGGCTTCGTCGAGCGTGATACGCCGCACCTGTCCCTGGCCCGATGTCGTATTCACCGCCACGAGACAGTGAAGCAGGACGAAACCGAGGATCTTCATGATGTTGGATCGCAAAACCAACCCTCCCGAGAGGGGTCTGTGTCGTGACCCCGGCAGCAGCAGCGCGGGATCATTCCGAGTTGTGACAAAGATGGACGTACGGAAGCTGCCCGGACCGCTCAGCGCGGCCAGCCGGTCAGCCAGTCAGGATAGGTGGTGCGCGGGGTCGGGTCTCTGCGGGGGGATCGCGACCCGGGTGCTCCAAGGACCGGCGGTGAGCGGGCGGCTCAATGATCGTTGCCGGCTGAATGATTGGCAGCGCTATCACCGTGGTGAGCGCCGAGAAACTGAGTGTTTTGCTGAGTAACTGCTCATCCTGCTCGAGCAAAACCGTGCCATGTCCGCCGTGGTCGTGCTCGAGGTGTGCGACGTCGGCACAGTGGTCGGTGTCATGCGACAGAGGCAGGCCGGTCACCGAGACGGCGACCACACCGCACATGAGTGCGCTCGACACGGACCGAAGTAAGCTGTGGCGGATCATCAGCTAGAGAATCGTCGCGCGGCAGACGCCTGTCAAGCAGCGGGGTCTGAAGGATGAATGCAGCTACAGAGTTCATCCTCCTACATTCTGCATTCTGCATTCTATATTCCCAGCATGCCGCCTTGCGGCGCCTCTGATCTAGCTGGCCCCGGGTTGCGGGCCACCACAGTGAACGGGTGGTAAAGAACAATGCCGTGCTCGCGCGACAAGAAAAGGAAGAAGCCCAAGAAGGGTGGGTACGTGTGCAAGGGGTGTGGCCAGGCACGCAAGAAGAAGCGCATGCTGTGCGAGCCGAGGAAGGTCAAGAAGCGAGACTTGCTGGCAGCGCAGTCCGGCAAGGCCACGGGTTGAGCCGGTTGGCTACCTCAGACACCGTAGATGGCGTCGAAGCTGACAATCATCCACGCGACGTATGCCAACCCAATCACCGCCCCCAGCGGGAACGCGATGATCCAATGTAAGGTGATCTTCGGTTTCTCGAACCGGAGGCTCGTAACGGTGGTCATCACGTTGGCCCACAGGAACCAGAAGCTCACGGCCCCCATCGTGTAGAACCCCCAGCGCGGTGCTGCAAAGATCAGAATGAGTGCTGCAATAGAGGTGGGACAGGCCAGCACGATGTCAGCCCAGGCGATCCCGTAGAATATCTTCTGCTCGTGCCAGTCGTCGTTCGTACCGTCTGGATTCGCAAAAGGCTTTTCCCTGACACAGCCGATCTGAGCCCAGAGGACGATGAGTGTGAACACACCGATAGCGGCAAGCAGTACGTACAGAACGATGCGCGAATCGACGGGCAGCGCAGCTAGGATGTCCATGAATCCTATGCGGACAGTTCGAGCGCAGCTAACGCGATCATTGTCAGAGCGGATGAAGCCCAGATTGCACTGAACACGTACACAGCCCTTTCGGAGGCAGGCCGTCCCACCTTCTTGCCCCGACGCTTGAGGAAGACGCGGGACAGGGTGATCACACCCGCGAAGTAGAGATAAACCCCGCCACCAATGAGACCAAGATAGGGCCAAAGAGGTTGTTCTAGAAGCATGAGAAGCCCCGAGGCCGGTAACGTCCAACTGAGTAGCATGTCGGTGAGGCCCTCCGCCTTAGACTCCAGGATGTAAAGAGTTGGATCAATCTCTTCTTGCGGTTCCAGCACCCCGAAACGCACCGCCAATGAAGGTGTGAGAAACGCGAGCGTCTGGCCGATCCAGGCTATCAGACCGACAATGATAACTAAGATTCCGATTGCGGTGCCCATCTTGGTGTCCTCAATTTGTTGCCCCTCCGGTAGCTCCGACTGCCACACCCATCGTACCACTTGCGCAGTGCATCATGGGGCACAGAGACCCACTGTACCGTGCTCAACGAACAATTAGCCCCCGTATCATTTGACGTCAATCGCGAGCGAGCGCAAGTCTAATGTAAAATCGTGATCGGCAAACATGGCATGGGCTTGGCTGGTTACATGAGGTTATGTCTCTTGCAGTGACGGTGGTGCCCGGTGGCCGTGATGGTGACGGACCCGGGGTCGGATTGTGCTTGTGGCAACCACGCTGGACACACGACACACCCGTGGTTTACTTGCCCGAAGCAAACCCGACTCGCTCTGCCGGAGAAAACGAAAGATGAATCGACCTGCTCTTCTTGCGTTCACCCTTTTTATCGCTGGCCTGGCGCCGGCCGCGGCCCAGGACGAACTGCCCGTCGCCCGTATCGATAGCGTCTTTCTCGACATGAATCGCAGCGATCGCCCAGGGTGTAGCCTCGGGATCTTCTCCGGTGGCGCGGTTGTCTACTCAAATGGCTACGGCATGGCCAATCTGGAGTACGGCATCGCTCTGCAGCCGCGTTCGGTATTTCACATCGCGTCGATCTCGAAGCAGTTCACGGCGTTCGCGGTCGAGTTGCTCGTGTCCGAGGGGGCGGTCTCCTGGGACGATGATATCAGGACTTACGTGCCGGAGATTCCGGAATACGGACAGCCGGTCATACTGCGCCATCTGGTGCATCACGTGAGCGGGATCCGCGACCAGTGGAATCTTCTCAGCATGGCCGGGTGGCGTTGGGAAGCAGATCTCGTGACCCAGGCAAATGCGCTAGACGTCATGTCGCGGCAGACGGCGCTCAACTTCGAGCCGGGCACCGAGTACCTCTACAGCAATTCGGGATTCACGTTACTCGCGGTTGTCGTCGAGCGGGTGAGCGGTAAAACGCTGCGGGAGTTCGCAAAGGAGCGGATCTTCGCGCCACTCGGCATGACGAGCACGCACTTTCACGACGACCACCAGACCATAGTGCCCGACCGCGCCTACGGCTACCGCAATCACGGTACCGTGGGTTGGAAGATCTCGATCCCCGACTTCGCTATCGTCGGTGCAAGCAGTCTGTTCACCACGGTCGAGGACATGGCCAAGTGGGACCGCAACCTGCGCGATCGTGAAATAGGCGACGACGGCCTTTACGAGCGGTTCTTCGACCGCGGCGTTCTCAACGACGGTGACACCCTGAACTACGCGCATGGTATCACCGTATCGCAGTATCGCGGACAGAGCGTCATAGGACACGGTGGTGCCGACGCCGGCTACCGCAGCAGCTACTCGCGGTTTCCCGATGCGGATTTGGGGATCGTGAGTTTCTGCAACTTCGCGCGGGCCAATCCTGGTGGTTATGTGCGACGCGTTGCCGACATCCTGTTGGAGGACGTGCTAGAGCCGGTTGCGGAAGATGAGAGTCCACCCGAGATCGACGTTGAACGCTGGGGATCTACCTTCGAAGCAATCAGCGGGTTCTATAGCGACCCGCTCACGGACACACCGGCCCACATCTGGATTCACCAGGGCAAAGCACGGCTGACCCGAGGCTTCGGCATCGGTGGCAACGGAGTCCTGCTGGTTCCAGTAGGGAACGAACGATTTGCTGTTTGGCCCAGCGACGATACCCTCACGGTCGAGATGCGTAACGGACACCCCCGGGAGATCCAGTCCGCCGATCGGCGCTACACCTACCTCGGGCCTGCGGCGAGCGATGTCGATCCCGCCGACTACGTCGGTCTGTACTGGAGCGACGAACTCGGTACTGAATACCGGGTGGAAGCTGACACAACTCCGGGAGTGATTGTCCTGTTGCACCGAACCCAGGACAGCGACCGATTTCGGCCCGTATTTCGTGACGGGTTCCGGTCGGGTGGCGATTGGCTCACCTTCGTGCGTGACGGCAGCGGCCGGGTGACGGGATTCACCTGGAGCAGTGGACGGGTCCGCAAGGTGGTGTTCTTGCGGCGGTGAGAGCGAGGGTGTCCACTTGCCCAGCCGGCTCGTCGGTTGGCACCCGTGTGCCCCACATCACTTTATGCAACGACGGAGGTGCCGATACTAGAGTAGAGGGCTTGACTCATGTATTGGTACTTGCTGCTGCTTCACATCATTGGTTTCTCAGATCGCACCGCCGATCAGGATTTCGCGGTGTTGGCGGCAGCAAGTCTGGACTCGACCCGGCCCGCTCGAGTCGTACCTGTAGTCGTTGCACCTCAGATATTCGATGGGTTGGCACTCCTGGCCGACACGGCGCACACCGAGACCGTACGCTGCCTCATGGGCGAGGACCTGGGTGACAGCATCTTCATTGATGTGGCATTCGAACCGGTCATAATCCACAGTTCTGCTCAACGAGTTCGATTCAAACGCTGTCCCGCAACGACGCTGGCAATCTGGCACAACCACGTGGTGGGTCCTGAGTCGAACCCTGAACAGGTTTGTGGTCTTTCGCAGGCAGACATACGTGAGGCCTTGCGACCGGGGTCCCCCAAACTCATGATCGTGCAAGTGGATGCCGAAAACATCTGTTGGTGGTCCAAGTCCCAGATCAATGAGCTGAGTGTGTCACAGGGGTTATCCGCACTTCCGGATCAGCGGAGCGGAGGATAACGCCTATCCGCGTCGGTCCAGCACTGCAAGTGCCGCTTTGCCACCCACGGCGTCTATCGCAAGCATTCCAACTGGGGTCACCAGCGTGCCGCCCGCACGGACCGTGGGGCGTCGCCAGCGCCGGAACGCCAGCGTAACCCTTCCCGCGGCGATCGCCGCTAGAGTGGCTTGCTTGAAGAGCATTTGAACATGTGCAGTTCGGTGTACCACATTTTCTATTGCGTGGGAGTTTGCATTCCCGGCCGTACAACGGCAAGTGCAAACACAGCCGCAGATGCTGAAGGATCCGAGCTACAGGTATCACGAACCGGCGGGGTAGCCTCAGCCCTCCTCGGCTGTGGCTACCCCGCAAGCGCCTACCACGGAAGTCAGGTCAGGAACCACTTCTCAGGATAATGCTGCCAGCCACTGCCGAGAGTCGCAGTAGCGCTCCCCCACCTCCGAGGCTGCCCCGGATGCTCCCGTCCTGTAGCACAGGCAACGAAAAATCTGAAAAGATGTTCCCTGTCACCGTTGTGGCCCAGACTTCAGCGTTCGTGTTCTCTGGTATGGCTACGGCAACGCTCCCGGAAACAGTCGTGAACGCGAGGCCGCGGTTCCAATCGGAGCGACCGATGGACGCTTCAATGGAACCCGAAACGGTGGACGCCTCAGCGAGTTCGCTGGTCGTGATGTTCACGTTGCCGCTGACAGTCGAGCTGAAGGCATCGCTCTGGAGATTGTCCGCGTAAATATTGCCGGAAACCGTGCGACCGATGAAGTCCACGCCGACCGGAACGGTCACAGTGAAGTCGACCGCCACGTCATTGCCCTGCACGACCATGTTACCGCGCTCGCCTGGGAGACATTCGTTCATTGGTCGTCCCGGAAGGTCCGGGTAGACCGCGCAGATCGTGATACCGTCGGCATGTCGGAGAACCTCTACAGTGACGCCAGCAGGATCGTATTGCCGGCCGCGCTTGGTCCATGTGACGACTACCTCCTGATTTGGCGCTGTGGCAGCCTCGATGGTTCCCACAATGCCCTTGATCTCGACGTGATCGCCGGGCAAGACGTCCCCATGCCACTGTCCCTCAATCACAACGCTGGTGTAACGAGGCTCGGCGAAGTCGGGACCTGTCACATCGCCGCACGCGGCCAGCCCCAGGGCGGTCAAGGCCGTGGCTGGTAAAGCAATCGTTGTCCTCATCGTGTCCTCCTGGTTGATCGCTGAGTGCCGGTGGCTCCAGTATGGGAGGCAAGCTTGCGGTCGATACCGCTTGATAGCTCCCGGCGGAGCCCTAACTTCAATGAACTGACACGATTCTACGATGAGGGCGTCTCACCGCCGTCCCGCCGCCGTCATCTGGGAGGTGACGGTCAATGCACGTCGGTTCTCACTGCTTATGATCCGGTTCCGCACCTTCGGCTCGGTTGCGCTTGGCGGCGAAGAGGGGGCTGAGTACCCGTCCGTCCTGGCCCGGCCCAAGCTCCTCGGGCTCTTGGCATTCCTCGCCGCGAGCACACCTCGTGGCTTCCAGCGAAGGGACACACTGCTGGGACTCTTCTGGGGTGAGGTCGACCAGGAACGGGCGCGGCGGGCACTGAGACAGTCGCTGTACCACCTGCGCCAGGCCATGGGAGACGACGTGATCGTCGGGAGGGGCGACGACGAGGTCGGCTTGGCGCCGGACCTGTTCTGGTCCGACGCTGCTGCGTTTGATGCTGCAATCGATTGCGGTGAGCGGGAAGAAGCCCTGGATCTGTATCAGGGGGACTTTCTGCAGGGGTTCTTCGTCTCGGACGCACCGGAATTCGAGATGTGGCTCGACCAGCGCCGGACCCAGTTGCGAGACGGGGCCGCCACGGCCGCGTGGACGTTGGCCGAGCAGTGTCTGGATCAGAAGAACCCCGCGGGAGCCGCCTATTGGGGACGCCGCGCTGTCAACCTGGCCCCACTCGACGAGCGGCTGCTACGCCGGTTGATGAAGTTGCTCGATCGGGTGGGGGATCGAGCCGGTGCCGTGCGGGAGTACGAGTCGTTCGCGCGGCGGCTCGACGAGGCATTGGAGCTGGAGCCGTCGCCGGAGACGCGGGTCCTCGTCGAACAGATCAGGGCCCGCAGCCAAGTCCCGCCCGACCGGGTAACTGCCGCTACAGCAGACGGCCGAGTGGGTCGCAAACCGAAGGAACCACCGGGGCACGCCGCCACCAAACGGCCCAGCGGTGAAGCAGCTGCCGTCGAACCCACCGGGGTATCTGACGAACAAGCGATCGCTCCCACCGCGGCGGGCGACGATCGGCAATTCGGCGGAGATACTCAACGGCTTGCCAGTGCCCTCAACCACCGCTATGCGCTCGAAACCCAGATAGGCGCCGGTGGGATGGCAACCGTGTACTTGGCACGCGACATCAAGCACGACCGGAATGTTGCGGTGAAGGTATTCGAGCCGGAACTGGCAGCAGTGCTCGGGTCGAAGCGGTTTCTGCAGGAAATCAAGATTACCGCAAAGCTCGAACACCCTCACATCCTGACCCTAATCGACTCGGGCGAATCGAATTCGTTTCTCTATTTTGTGATGCCCTATGTCGAGGGTGAGTCGCTGCG
>JBDGXD010000054.1:0-17453 GCA_039584755.1 Gemmatimonadota bacterium | reverse complement strand
TGTTGCTCCGGGGAGCCCTCCGCCAGCTGCGCGGCGATGGCAGCCACGTCGGTACTCGCCTGCATAACGGTTGCGCCGGGAAGAAGTCTCCCAACCGGATTGAGCACGTTGGTTCCGCGGCTCTCCTCGCCGGTGATGCCAAATGGCGTCCACACATCGGTTAGCGTCAGACCGAAACGAAAGTCCGGTGGCAAAACACCGATGACAGTGAAAGGCTCCGCGTCTAGCTGGATCGTCTGCCCTAGCAGCGAGGGGTCCGAGCCGAATCGGCGCTGCCACAGTCCGCTGCTGATCATCGCGACACGGTGGTCACCGTTCCGCTCTTCTTCGGGTCTGAAGGTTCGCCCGAGTATGGGCTGAACCTGGAAGACCTCGAAGTAGTTCCACGACGTCCGCTCCGAGCCCACTCTGTCGGGTCGGTCGCCGCCTGAGAGGTTGACGTCGCGGGGATAGCTCGCGGCGATGTCCATCGTCCGACTCTGTTCGCGAAGGTCGAGGAACACAGGGATCGAGACGCTGTTGAAGTTCCAGCCCCGCTCCGGCATCGTGCTGTATACGTGGACTAGCCGGTCGGGTTCGGGGAATGGGAGTGACCGGAACACGTACACGTCGACCACACTGAAGATCGTGACGTTTGCGCCGATCCCCACGCCGAGCGAGATGACCGCAACGAGGATGGCACCCGGGTGCCGGCGGAATGACCGCAACGCATACCGTATGTCAGCGACGATCGAACGTATCAGTTCCCAGGTTGGCATTTGTCGTCCCATTTTTGAATGCTCTCTTCCACGATGTCTGCTGCGGGAACCTGAGCCTCGCAGACGCTGCCAGGCGAAACCAACACTCGAACACAGCGCCTGCGCCCAATACCAGCGCTTTGCCTTTGCGGTGTTTTGCTCACGGGCAACATGGAAGAATCGTTCGCTCAGATCGCCGAGGATCTCATCGCGCCCCTCTCGCGGTGAGAACAGGGCAACGAGCAACGCGGGTAGACGAGGTGGTGAGGATATCATACCCGGTCCAGTTCCGGGCTCACGCCTTCCCACATCTTTGCAAGCGCCACACGCGAGTCACGCAGCTGTATGGTCCCGGCTCGGGTGATCTTGAAATAGCGTTTCGCACGTCCACCGCGTTGTGCAGTGGGTTTGCCCAGCTTTGACTTGATGAAGCCCTTGTCCTCCAGCCGGCAGATACGCGGCCGCCTGGGTGACGGTCCTTCCGGTCCGATCCTCGACTTCGCGGATGACCGGAACGCCATACGCTTCACCGCCAAGTCGATACACGGCCAGCAGAATCAGATGTTCGAACTCGCCCAATGAGCCGCGTGACACTTTGGTTCCCCCGTTTGCAGTAACCTATACATTGTATAGTAAATATCTTTACGTGAGTGATCGGTGCGAAGTTTCTGACGATTCCTGGGTTGAAACCCGGGCTCGAACGGTGGCGGCCACTGCCCCGAGTACTCTGAACGAACCGAGTCACGCGTCCGTCCTTTTGTGTAGTTTTGGACTCCACTGTCCACAACGTGACATTCTAGAAAAGGAATGGGAATGCCGAGTTCCGGAACCACCAGCAGCGAGACTATGCGAGCGATGGGTGCGACCCGCGACGGAGTCACCATGGCTGCGGTACGCAAGCCGACACCGGGCCCCAGTGAAGTGCGGGTCAAAGTGATAGCTTCTGCGGTCAACCCGGGGGAAGAGAGAGTCATAAACGGGGACTTCGTCGGGCGATTCCTGCACGCGAAGACCTCACCGCTCGTGCTCGGCTGGGACTTCGCGGGTACCGTCGACGCGCTCGGTGCCGGCGTCACCGACCTCGACGCAGGCGCTGCCGTGTGGGGCCACCTGGCATACTCCGGATCCCAGAGACAGGGCGCGTTCGCCGAGTACATCACCGTGCCGCGCGACGCATTGGCTGGGAAGCCGGATGATGTGCCGCCACACGTGGCGGCGGCTGCGGCCACCGTAGCCATGACCGGGCTGCAGTCGCTGCGTGACCACGGCGGGCTCGGTGAGGGCGGCAATGCGCTTATCGTCGGTGCGGGCGGCGGCATCGGCTCGGTCGCCGTCGGGATCGGCAAGCGGCTCGGCGGCCACGTCACCGCCGTCTGCAGCACCAAAGACGTCGCACGTGTCGAGGCTTTGGGAGCCGATGTTATCATCGACCGCAAGAATTCCGACCCGTTCGCTGCGGCCCCAGCGTACGACGTGGTGTTCGACACGCCGGCCGTGCACTCCTTCGGCCGCTGCATTAGGACGTTGCGGGCCGGCGGCAGCTACGTCACTACCCTGCCGAGCGTGGCCTTGGTCACTGGCATGGCACGCGCGCTGTTCAGCTCAAAGCGCTGCCACTTCGTGCAGGTCGCGTCGAAACGAGCGGACCTCGAGCTCGTCGGCAGCTGGCTGAGCGATGGGCTCGAGGTGCCGATCGACTCGCGTCACACGATCGCGAACCTGGGGGACGCCCTCAAACGTCAGACCGAACGTGATAGAGTCGGGCGAGTAGTCGTCGACGTGGCCGACGGGTGGCCATCGTGAATTCGTCCAGCGGGATGGTGCGTCTGAGTGACGAAGGAGGACGTGTATACCTTTTCTGGCATGGCGACAATTTCAAACCGAGTTTGAGCTAAACTCGTAGAGGCGCGCAGTGGATTCCCCATCCACAGCGCAAACAGGAGTTGTTCACCCTCTCTCCACTGGCGCGACGCCCACCACTCCATAGAATCCCTGAATGCTCCAGCGCGTCCACTGCAACGTGAGGCGGTGCCAGCCGGTCTGCACGTTCAGGGCATAGGCGGGACCATTCAACAAACGGAAGGAGCAAATGGCATGGAGAGCAGAGTCAAATGGTTACGGGTCAGTTATTGGGCAGGCGCCATTGGCGATTTCGCAGTAGCGATTCTCGTGTTGTTTCCTGAGAGAATGGGTGTGCCATCCTACGTGTATCCCATGGGACTCATGAGTGCCGTGTCTTTTTCCTGGGGCTGCATGTTGATTTGGGCCGACAGAGAGCCAATAGAACGCAGGTGGGTGCTTCTCCCCACAATATTGGTCGGGACCATCCTGCTATTGGCGGGGATATATTCGATCTACGTCGGGGCAATCACGGCTAGATCCTACATTCCCAACTTCATACTATTGCCGGCGATGATCACCCTCTGGAGCTTCAGCTACTACAGGGCAAGAGCAATAGAATCCTGAGTACCGCGACAATGCCAACTCGGTAGGGTGGAGACAGGAGATACACCGCGATGTCCCACGAGACACAATTCATACGCAAAGCCGGTGTAACACCGAGCGCAACCGATACGCTGCCGTCGGATATCACCGAGATCGTCCTCAAGCGAATCATCATCCTTTGCCTGATCGCGGCGGGAATGTCGCTTTTTGGTGTCGTCATGACTCTGGGAGGCTTCTTGAGCATGACGGTTGTCCTCAAGGACGGTTACAGCATCGTCGATTTCGGCAACGATATGCTGATGATTGTGATCGCGCTGGGCGTCGCCTGGGTAGTACACCGACGCAAGCTTGCTCCTCGGACGAGACCGAGCTACGCTTCGTGTTCACCAAGACCGGTGAGTTCGCGGGAACCGGTGAGCTGTTCGTGAACGGTGCGAAGGTCGACGAAGTGGACATGCCACAGATGCACATCAGCACGTATTCGCTCGCCGAGACCTTCGATATCGGACGCGATACCGGCACACAAGTCTCACGACTTTACACTGGCCCGTTTCCGTTCGTTGGGGCTCTGGATCGCGTCATCATCGAGTTGACGGACTGAGCCAATCGCTTCAAGCCTCGAGCGTCTCGCGGCGCTCGGGGCTTTCAGCCGTACGATGGTGTGTCAGTTTCTGTGTTAGTCAGGTCTTACAAAGTCTTACATCGAAGGGTATAAAGTACAACAAAGGACGACACGGGCCGCTGATGCCGGCATCTGGCCCGCCGTGGCGTTGGGTTGAACCCATGCGGGTGGAACGATCGTGTTCTGTCTGGTCGTTTCGCTGCGCGGGTAGACTTGATCCAGTCCGGCCGCGATTGTCTCCAGCTCAGCCTCGGTCCCGGGTGTGTGAGTTCCCGTGCTGGTTAGGTGTTACAAAGTCTGTCAGCGAAGCCTTGCGAAAACTTCCAACCTCTCCCGCAACTGAGTCTCGTCGGCTGCTCCCGACACACCGAACATCCCCGAGTCCGTTCGTGTGACACCCACTAGATCGCTGTAGGGAACCTCCCGGAAGAGGACCGTGTGCCCGTTATGCTCGAACGACTCCCACCGGTCGACCAGCGCGTCCCAGACGGTAGAAGCGGCCGAGGGAAGCACGACGAACCCTTCCCAGGTCTCGCCCTCACTTCCCTCATAGTCGGCGTAGAGGCAATCCGTGAGTTCCGGCAAGCCTAGGAGCGACCCGGGCTGGTACCCCTCCGAGCCGGCAACCTTCCCGGCTTCGGGCAAGAGGGAGAACTCCGGGGGCATAACGGCCTCCCCGGGAAGGGAGGCCGCCAGTCCCTGCAACAGCTGGCGGCCTTGGGACTCGGTGAGTTCGCCTTCGTAGACGTTCACCTTCGCGTATGTGCTTCCTTTTACCAGGAGAGCCTGGTAAGGGGGCGAGAGGGCCGCTACGGTGGCGCCGGTTAGATTCACGCCTCCCTCGGCGCTCTCTCTGTTGAACACCCCTACCGCTCCCAACGGGGAGGCCATCTCATAGAGATCCACGGTCAGCGACACCCCCGCCGCCGACATGTCTGCTGTCATGCAGGTGCGGACCCCGTACTCCACGAAGAGCACAGCGGCGCCGTCGATGTACTCCCACAAGTTATCGGCGTTGTAGACTCGCACCTCCCCGGTCTGCGTCCAGCCCTCCACTCCGGGAAAACCAGACGGCCCTCCGGCGCAAGATGCAGTGAGGGCCGAAGCGGCAAGAACCGTCAGTAGTGCGATCCCGTGTGTTCCATTACGCCCCATGTCGTCACCCCTCGGGTTAGGCCAGGGTCAGCAGGTCGTGGACATGGAGCATGTTGGGCTGGATGTTCAGGCCGTAGCGACACGCACCGGCACAGAGTCCCGTGCAGTCCTTGCAGGGTGCCGCACCAGAGCCGTCGAGGGCCGCATATGCGGTCATGGCGTGACGCTCCTGCCCCTGTCCCACGAAGTAGTACGCGTATCGCATGATGTTGCTGACCGGGACATCGAACGGACAGCTATCCATGCACTCGACACACCCGTGGCGGCAGTACTGGGTGTCCAGCGCGGAGCGGGACTCCTGCAGCAGTCTGTCCGCGGGGGCAGTCAGCTGAGTACCGGAGAGGGCAACGATCTTGTCGACGAAGTCGAAATTCCAGGCTGAAATGCATGCTGTGTGCATGTCCGGGTTCTGCAGCACCCATTGGATGCTTGCCAACTGAAGGGCTTCATCGTTCTCGACCCCGTACCGCTCCGCGAAGATCTGGGTCCTCTCCACGAACTCGTTCTGCGCATCCGAGTAGGCCTTGAGTTCCCGTAGTGCAGCCGCTCGGCTCGATCCGGCCCGCAACATCCCGTCGAGGTACTGCCGGTAGACCTCGCTCAGGTTGTCTGGGTCGAACGGCTCGGCCCGGAGCTTTCCGGGGGCGGTCTTCATTGCGGTCGTCCCCACGTTGTTGGCTTTGGCCGCCGCGATGATACGGTCGCCTTCGGAGTGGTTCAAGAAGTTGTATACCAAGAGCAACACGTCGAACCGGCCGCCCTCTGCCGCGGCACAGAGGACGTCGGCCATGCCCGTTTGATCGGTGGCCTCGGAACCGTGATAGGTCACCCCGGTGAACTTGACCCGCCCCTCCGCCTTGAGCTGGTCCATAGCCGCATGGTACCCCGGAGCGTTCAGCCAATCCACCGTGCTGACGCTGCCCATCAGGTAGGCATCGACGTACTCGGTACCCAGTCGCTCCAGGCTGCGGCGGGCCCTCGTGAGCACCGTTTCTTTGCCCTCCCTTGGCCTGATGTCGGCATTCGTTGCGATGAAGATCTTTTCCCGGTCGAAATGCTGGAGGGCCCCTCGGATGGCACGATCGGTACCTCCGTTCTCATAGTACTCCGCCGTATCGATGTAGTTGATCCCCTTGTCGAAGGCATACCGGACCACATTAGACTCTCGCAGGAAGCTCCCGCCAAGGCTGATGTCGGACACCCTGAAGCCGGTGCGGCCGAGGACCCGGTAACTTTGAACGCGGCCGTCTTGGCTCGGTTGCACGGGGAAGAGGGACGGTGCTGCGGAGGATTCCGAGAGGGCCGTGCTCTCCGGGATTGGGGCGCGACCCAACATCACTCCTCCCGCTAACGCCGCACCGCCTGACTTGACGAAATCCCTCCGTTTGATCCGACTCCGATCACGCTCCGCCCGAGTCTTCTTCTTCATGGCACGGCTCCTAGGTGTGGTCGAGTTTCTCCCCCGAAACCGCAGGCATGAGAACCAAAGAAGGTCTTTCCTCTCACTGCCTGCAAACGCGTGAGTTCACCGCTGAGTACACCTTCAAAATACTACAGAGGTCAGGCAAACATGCGTACGCCGCTGGCGGTGTCCGATGCCGTGTCAGTTTCTGTGTCGGTTAGCTGTTACAGAGTCTTACGTCGAGGCGGATGAAGTACAACAAAGCACGACACGGGCCGCCGACCGGCGCTGATATGAGCGGATGCACGCGGACGGACTGCCGCTTTCACGGCGCAGACGTTGCTCGCGGAAGTTGACAAAGACTACAGGGACTCACCCGGGACTGTCCGGTTGAGAAGCTCTGTCGTCACTCGAAGATCGGCGCCCACCTCTGTCGATGGAGCTACTGGCCCCTCTCGGTCATGGCGATGTCGACGATGATCTTCAATAGCTTGTCCCTGATGGCGTCGATGTCCTGCTGCAAGGACACCTTGTTCCCGAAGAACCTCTTCTCACGCTTCACGATAGCCGCTTCGAACTCCTTAAGCGTCTCGTGGATCTGTTTTTGGTGCTCCAATCCGCTGCTCATCGCTGGCTCCCGGCTGTCATCCCTACCCTCAGATAACCTCCGAGGACGGAGTTAGCAAGTGCTCATGTACTCACAGGTCGATTCCCGGCTCACAGTTCCTCCTAGTCTCCACACCGTGGTAGCTTACGGTGTCCTCACTCGGATTATGATCGTGGTCTTTGAGATCGTCGGTGTTGTGCTGTTTATAGTGATCGTTGCCCATGTCACGTGGTCATATCGTCAAGGCTCGTTTCCTATATCCAGCCTACGAAGAAATGCAAAGCGTGGTGCGCGCCGGTCGCGGCAGTTAGATCGCGAGGACAACGAGCACGAAGCGGAAGGGGACTCGTAGTCCAGGAACTGTGGTCCGGGCCCGCAGTAAGCCAGTCCCTGGGCTAGCCTTGGGCCTGACTGTCCGCGAAATTTCTGGGAGCGCGTCTCTCACCCCACCTCTCAGGAGGCCCGCCATGCCATTCAAGATCCAGCGCGTGAATTACTTCTACACGACCGTCAAGGACCAGCCGGGACAAGGATACGGATTGCTGTCACAGCTCGCCGACTTGGGGGTTAACCTGCTGGCGTTTGCGGCCGTTCCCATGGGACCGAATCACACGCAGCTCACACTGTTTCCCGAGGAGAGCGCACGCATCGCAACCGAGGCCCAACGAGCCGGTTTTACCATCGACGGGCCACACCCTGCGCTCCTGGTGCAGGGTGACGACGAGCTTGGCGCTCTCGCTGAAATCCACGAGAAACTCTACGCCGCCAAGGTCAACGTGTACGCGTCGAACGGCGTGGCCGACGGAAAAGGAGGATACGGCTACATCCTGTATGTCCGGCCGGACGAGCACGAGCGGGCCGCCACGGCCCTCGGCGTGTGAGGCGCCCCATGCAAATCACCGCCGTCACCGAAGAACATCTGGATCTATTCTGCGTCTGCCTGGAAGACTGGAGCGACGAACCGAAAGAAGCCGGTGACCGCAGGCGCGTCTGGTATGAGACCATGAAGCAAAGGGGCCTGGGGGCGAAGCTGGCGTTAGACGACGACGGCCGGGTGGGCGGCATGATTCAGTACGCCCCCATCGAGCAGTCGATTGTTGCGGGACGAGACCTCTACTTCATCTACTGTATCTGGGTGCACGGCTACAAAAAGGGCCGCGGCAACTTCCAGAAGCGCGGCATGGGCACGGCACTGCTCGAAGCCGCTGAACAGGATGCGAAAGAGAGTGGGGCCAAAGGCATGGCCGCTTGGGGGCTTGCCCTGCCGTTCTGGATGAAGGCTTCGTGGTTTCGCAAGCATGGGTATCAGAAGGCCGACCGCGACGGGATGGCACTATTGGTGTGGAAGCCCTTCACGGAGAACGCTACGCCACCCAAGTGGCTCAAACAGGGGCCGCCACCCGAGTCCGTGCCAGGCAAGGTGACGGTAACGGCGTTCACCCACGGCTGGTGCATGGGGCAGAACCTGATCTTGGAGCGGGCACGACGCGCGTCGGCCGAGTTCGGCGACAGAGTGGAGTTCCGCGAGTTCGACACGTTGGGAAACCCGATGGATCTGCTCGCTTGCAGCCAGACTGACGCCGTATTCGTGGACGGGAAGCAGATCCGGCAGGGACCGCCACCGTCATATGATAAGATCAGGAAGACGATTGCGGGAAGGGTGAAGAGACTTAGGGAGTAGGGAGTGGCTTGCCTGACGGGGAGTCAGTGGCTGACCACTAGCCGGGAAGCGCGTGTGTCGTCTGACCGTCAACGAGGCGGTCTCGAGTTGATTCAGCCGCGATCTCCCCAATGCGATCGCTCAACCGCTGCAGGTCCTCACGCTTCTTGCGTGCTATGTAGCTGAAGATCTTGCGCGACAGCGCATACATCCCGCCTGCCCAACCGGCGGCAAGTAAGACCGCCACTTCCGGGGCTCCCAATGGGACCCCGAGGCCGACACCCAGGGCTGCGCCGATTCCGCCGGCACCGAGACCCCAGACTATTGAGAAGTTGGTCCACGCATGTTCGAATAGCCGTTCCTGGATTTGGATACGCGTCTGTCCGCCCCGTGACGTGACGCGGACCTGCACCGCTCTAGCCTTTCCCAGAGCGGGCTTCGCCGTTCTCCATGTGAGCGATTTGCCGAGCTTGTCGACCTTTCCCTCCGTTGAGAGCGTCGCCTGTATTTCGTCGACGATATCATCGTACGCGGCCTCGGCCATCTCACCGCGCACGACGCGCTCCGACTCGATCACCGTCGGACTGCCGAGCCAAAAGGCACCGGGGCCTGACTGGGCGGCGGGCTGGTTCTGCGCGCGCAACTCCAGCTTGCGCGCCGCTCGCTCAACTCGTTCCGGTGAGATGCCGACGTCGTCGGCGATCTGCTGCACGGTCTTGAGCGACAGTCCCTCTTCGGGGGTAGGGTGCGCCAACTGTTCGTCGGCCGCCTGCCGCACGATCGCCTCCACCTCGCTGTCGCTGTAGCGCCGCACCACGCCCTGTTTGGCGCGCAGCGCGTGTAGAAACGCATCCACGCTCTCGAACCGATCGCTCGCACGCAATGCGAGGGCGCGCACCAACGCCCGTTCGATCGGCGCAGCGAGTTCGCGAACGTGCGGCTGGAGTCGTTCCGGCAAATCGAGGAACCTGCCAAGCTCGAGGGATTGGTCCGACTGGTACATGCTGGGCGGCTCGCCGAGCAACATTTCGAACAGCACGCAGCCCAAGCTGTATACGTCGGTCCGGGCGTCGAGATCGGGCGCACCCGCCGCCTGTTCGGGACTCATGTAACCTGGTGTGCCCAGTGCGAAGCCGGTCTGAGTGATATGTGCACCGCCGGCCGTGCTCACGGCCCGAGCGATACCGAAGTCTGCCACCATGGGATGGCCTTCGGCGAACAAGATGTTCTCCGGCTTGATGTCGCGGTGCAAGATGCCTTGCCGGTGGGCGTAGCTCAGTGCATCGCCAACGTCTGTCACGATGCCGAGGGCAGTCGCGGTGTCGAGGCGTTTGTCTCGATTGAGTCGCGTTCGCAATGACTCGCCATCGATTAACGGCATGACGTAGTACAGGAACCCAGCTTCGTAGCCTGAATCATGCAGCGGGATGACGTGAGGGTGCATCAGGCGCGCCGCGATCCGGATTTCCTGGAGGAATCGTTCGGCGCCCAACGACGTGGCGAGTTCCGGCTTGAGCACCTTGACGGCGACGTGGCGGTTGTGGCGCACATCACGGGCGAGATGCACCGTAGCCATGCCACCGGCGCCGATCTCGCGCTCGATCACGTAGCGATCACAAATGGCGTCGATGAAGGCTGCGGGCAGGTCGGGCATCTACAAAAGATAGGTGCGGACGTACCCGACCGTTACCTCCGTTTCGGGCGTGGCGGCCTCAGATCCAAGCGGCTCGGCAGCGTCGAATGCCCAGATAACTCCTTCCTGTCCTGAGACTTACGCCAGGGTGTAACCTCCGCCCCCCCGTTTTCGTCTACGCTCCAGAACGGAGGATGACGAAATGCAGACCAACGAATCGAACTCAGACCACGCAGACCAGTTCAGTACGCTCACGCGCATGTTGGCCGGGGGTTGCCATCACTGTGGCATCTGCCCCTTTGCTGAGCGCAGGCCCGGATCAGCATTCGGCAAACTCATGCGCTGGCACCGCACTTGGTGTCCGGCATGGGCGGCGCACACGAGAGTTTACGGCGAAAAGCAATTTGGCCGTTAGACGAGGCGAGGCTTGGCACGGCGGTCCGTGCAAGCCTCTAACAGCAAGGAGAGATCATGGAAACGCAAGGCACTATCAACCGGATGGAACAGCAGCTCATCAAGGCGGGAGCGGCCATGGCCGCAAATAACCAGCAGTCCTTTGGGGAAGCATATGACGGGCTGGTCGGGCTAGGCGTCGCAGTCGATGAGATCCGGTTCGCTGCAGGAGTGGGTAAGGCCGTGAGGGAAAAGCCCGCTGCAGCGATGGGCAAGTATGTGGCAGAGCTGTTTGGTGTGGAACCGCAGGAAACGACAGGCAAGAAATCATGCCCGGCCCAGGGTATCAAGGATGAGGCGCAGTTGAGGCTGATGATGTTGATCGCGGTAGGGTCGGCAGTGGCCGCCAACTGTGAGCCGTGTCTCAACCAGGCGGTCTTAGCACTGGCAGATGCCAGAGTATCCCACGATGAGATTCGCATTGCGGCCGAGATTGGACTGCAAGTCAAGGAGCTGAAGGCCGAGGACATGAGGGATGCGGCAGTCGTGCTGACTGGCATAGAAGAGGAAAGGAGGGCGGCATGACACGACTGAACAAGCGCGACAAGGAGCTTGTCGCGCTCGGCGCGGCGGTGGCCAGCAACTGTGTTCCCTGTGTGGTCTTTCACGTACGCGAGTCCAGGGATTGCGGCCTGACAGACCCGCAGATACTGGAGGCCGTCGAGTTTGCCGATAAAGTGAAACAGGTTCCGGCAGGCCTGGTGTTGAACGCGGCGCATCAAGAACTCGGCGGGATTGCGACTGAGTCAAGCGAGCGCGCTGCTGTCCAGAATGGCTGCGGGTGTCAGACTCCGGCGTGATGGTGCATCTTATCTGCGAGGAGTGTCACCATGGCAGATAACGCCGAGCTGACGTTCGAGGATCTCGCGGCTACGTATTCCAAGCCCTTGCTAGGGTATCTGGTGCGGATGACTGGGAACACCGCCGACGCCGACGATCTGCTGCAGGAAGCACTCATTCGGATGGCGAGGGAACTACCTCGCCTTCGCTCGCCCGGTGCGGTCAAAGGTTGGGCCTACCGAGTTGCCACGAACGTGGCAATTGATTTCCTGAGAAAGAAAAAGAAGGTGCAGTTCGAGGAGTTTGACGATGAGTCCACCCCGGTAGATGGTGACGAGTTGGATGGACTCGTCGTCGACGAAATGAACAATTGCATTCGTGGTGTCATCGACAGACTACCGCCTGACTATCGTGCAGCAATAGTGCTTTCCAACCTGCAAGGCTTGTCGGTTGCCGAGACCGCTAGCGTCATGGGTGTTTCGGCCGGTGCTGCCAAAGTGCGGATACACCGTGCCAAGGCGAGGCTGAAGGAAGCTCTCGACCGGGAGTGCGACTTCTATGCGAGTCCTGAAGGCAGTGTGAGATGTGATGCCAAGCAAGACATAGTAAGTCTGCAAGGCCGGGAGTCTACAAGCGAGTAAGCGCCAGAGAAAAGTCGATGACTGGAGGCCATCGACAGGTCATCCCTGCGGAAGGGCAGCAATGCGTCACCCCATGGTCACCCAGGTAGAGCTACCCCCAACGAAGAGCCAACGGTCGACGGGGCGGTCATCGGGCTTGCCCGACGATCTGTTGCGGGCCGCGGCCAAGCGGCTGCGCATCATCGCCATTGTCTTCGCCGCCGGGTTCCTGCTGGGAGAACTCGTATGGGTCTTGTTCGACCCTATCGCCCGTGCTGATTTCGCGCACTTCTATGGGTGGGGGCCGCCCGTCATCTCGATCGCAATTGCACTGTCAGTGGCTTTGCTCGTAGGCCACCCACGGCTATCTCCCCAAACACTCATGAACATCGGCCTCGTATTCGAGGTGGCGGGTGCGTATGGGATAGCCTTCTCGGCTTACTGGGGCGTTTACAGCGAATTGGCGCACCAGCCTGAGCACCTCACGATCTTCGGACTCTCGTTCGTTGCGCCCTGGATCATGTTCTTCACCATAGTCGCGCCCAACGAGCCGCGCAAAGCTTTCCTCGCTGCGCTGTTCTCCTCCACATCGGTGCCGGTGGTGCTGTTGCTCACCGTCCGCTACGGTGGGACATCGATCGTGCTGACACCGGCGCTTTGGTTTAGCAGTGTTATCGTGCCGTACGCGATGATCGTCCTGACGGCATGGATCGGTGCGCGAGTTGTGTACGGACTTGGCACAGCAGTCAAGCGAGCCCGTGAGATGGGTAGCTACCGGCTCACCGAGCTACTCGGTGAGGGCGGCATGGGTGAGGTCTGGCGCGCCGAGCATCGCATGTTGGCCCGGCCCGCAGCCATTAAACTGGTGAAGCCGGATATGCTCGGAGCCATCGATGAGGAGCAACGCCGGCAAACGCTGGCGCGTTTCGAACGCGAAGCACAGGCGACAGCTCTGATGCACTCTCCACACACCATTGAACTGTACGACTTCGGCGTGACGCAAGATGGCATTTTCTATTACGTGATGGAGTTGCTGGACGGCTTCGACCTGGAGACATTGGTGACGCGCTTCGGGCCCGTGCCGGCTGAGCGCGCTGTCCACCTACTTTCCCAAGCCTGTGACTCTCTGGCTGAAGCGCACGACAGCGGACTAATCCACCGCGACATCAAGCCAGCCAACATCTACCTGTGTCGGCTCGGCCGGAAGTTGGACGTGGCCAAGGTGCTCGACTTCGGAATGGTCAAGACGCGACAAGATTCTGAGTCGGACGATGCAAGACTCACGACACAACGCTCTGCGTTCGGTACACCGGCCTTCATGGCACCGGAGCAGGTACTGGGCGAAGACGACATCGACGGCCGCACGGATATCTACGCTCTTGGTTGCGTTGCCTATTGGCTGTTGACGGGGCGCTACGTGTTTCCCGCTGCCAACATGCATGCGATGATGGCGCAACATCTCCGCGAGGAGCCGGAACCTCCCTCAACTCACTCAAATGCGCCCATCCCCGCGGCGTTGGACGGCCTGGTGCTGGCATGTCTCGAGAAAGATCGCAATAACCGGCCGCAGACTGCTGACGACCTCGCTACCCGGCTTGCGGATTGCCAGACAGCTGCGGCGTGGACGCAGGAGCGGGCGCAGCAGTGGTGGGATACGTTCAAGGACCGCTGAGTCGCAACCCGTCGGCAGTGTGTGGGCCGCGGATATTCGCGGAAGCGGGCCGATGAGGACGGGTGCGTTCGCTCCAGACCGCGATGTCATAGGGCATCGAGGTCTCTTCTTGAGGCCAGGCTGATCAGCGGAGATCTGCTCCTGTTCCGCGAAGATCAGCGGCCGACCAGCCGCCCCGTACGGTGACTTCCCTCACAGCCAAATCGGCCACAAGCAGGCAGTATGACAGGGTCGATCCGGATCACCGCGTCCCGCCGAGGTTGCTCTCGCGAGTGTAGGCAGCAGCGACCCGACGTAACTGAGGAGAAAGTCGAAATGGCGTCGTTTCTCAAGTCCTTGATGGGCAACGGGCAGGCTGAAGAGGCACTGTCACAACACGCTCAAGAGATCATCGAGCGCATGGAGCGCGAAAGGGTAACGCTGGAAGCGGCTACCAAGAAGGCAGAGGAGGCTGCCGCCCGCCTGACCCAACTCACCCAGCCGATCGAAGAGGCGGACAAGAAGATCTCCGCAGTGAACGTTCGCATCGGTCAGACCGAGAAGGACGTCAAGAGCGTCGAGGCCGTCGTACCTCGAGTCAAGGCTCTTGAGGAGGAGGCGGAGACCCTCTCCAAGAATCAGCGGCGCGCCGAGACCCAGCTCTCGAAGGCCTCCGAAGAGGTGGAGCGGATTCAGTCAGCCACGTCCGAAATAGGTCACAAGGCAGACATGGCCCTGTGCCTCAAGGACGATCTGGCCGAATTCCTCGAGCTGAAGACGCCGTTTGAGCAGTTGCAAGGGCGTACTGAGTCCATGGCTCGCAGCCTGGACTCGCTGGGCGAGCGGATCGCCGAGATCGACCGGGAGCAGGAGCAGATCGCTCACGCTCACGAGCAGGGAGAGTCCCGCTTCAAGGTTGCCGAAGAGCGGTTCCAGCAGCTCCACGCCAAGGTCGAGACGGCAGATGGCAAGGTCGGAGAGGTGCGGCAGGTGATGGGAGATCTGGCCGAGGTCGCTCAGGGCACGGCCGATACCAAGCGTCAGCTGGTCACCCTGCAGGCCCTCACCGATTCGGTGGGGCAGAAGATCTCCGCCATCGAGCAGCAGCGTGAAGTGGTGGAGCGAGCCACGCGCCAGGCCACCAACCTGAGCGATCTGGTGCGCAACGTGGATGTGCAGCTGCGCAAGCAGGAGGAGAAAGCGCAAGCAACGCGTGATCTACGAGCCGAGATAGCCAAGCTTACCTCCGAACACGCTCAGTTCCTGAGGCAGGCGGAGGACGTGAGCGGTAGGCAGCAACGGGTAATGGATGTGGACCAGAATACCCGCGCCAAGCTGAACGCCCTAGAGGCCGAACTGAAGGCGAGTGTTGACCGGGTGGCCCTGGAGCGTGAAGGGATGGACGCAGTCAGCCAGCGAATAGTGGATCTACGCCGCGATCTGGCGAACTTCGAGCAGCGGTTCAACGCGCTGGAGGACTCCACCAAGAACCTGACCGAACTACAAGGAACGGTCAACGAGCTCTCCGGTCGTTTGAGCACGACCGCTGCTGAGATCGATCGGCTCGAGGAGCAGGCCCAGCGGGCGCAATCGATCCGGGTCGATATCAAGCGAATCGATGATACGGTGGCGGCAGTGGGTACGCGTTTGGAGAGTGTCGAAGAGGCGCGGCCCGGGGTCGAGGCCATGCTCAGTGACTTCAACGATCTGCGGCGCAGTCATGAGGTGTTGCGGGACGCGCTGGATCAAGTGCAGTACGCGGCTACTGAAATGCGCCGGTTCAGGGACGACCAGAACGAGACGGAGCGGTGGATGGCCGGTGTGCAGCAGTTGCTCAACGAGGTGCAGGCCAAGTTCAGGGAGCTGAATGGCGCCCGCCCCGCCATCGACCTGGTACGCAAGGAAGTGGATCGTGTGACGACGGCGCTGGATTCGATCGAAGAGCGCGAGTCGTTCCTCAACGACATCGACAAACGGCTCTCGGACGTCAGTACCGTGGGCGCCGAGTTGGATGAGCGGAGTAAGGGGTTGATCGCACGGATGAAGGCCGCCGACGGGAAGTTGAAATCGTTGGCATCCCGTGCCGACGACGCCGGTGACGTCGAGAAGTCGGTCACTCGAGCCGCTTCCGGCCTCGAGGCTCTCGAGCAACGTAGCACTGAGTTTGGCGAGAGCTTGACCGAGTTGGAAGGCCGATCGACCGATCTCGAGACGTTGTCGCAAAAGATGGAGCAGCTCGGTAGAGAGCTGGACAAGAAGCAGAGTAGCCTAGAGAAATCGACCGAGCATCTCGAACGAGCCTCCGAACTGAGACAAGAAGCGGCCACCACCGTCCGCGAATTGGAGGAGCAGTCACAGCAGTTCACCGGTGCGCTCGAGCATGCCGAACAGAGGGCGCAAGATCTGACGGAGCTGGCCCAGCAGCTGGAGGACCGCATGAACGGGTTGCGGTTTGCTGAGAAACGTCTCGGCCAGTTCGAGGACAAACTGTCGGAGTGGGGACACACCGAACAGCAGGTGAAACAGTCACTCGATCAGCTGACGGAACGTCAGTCGACCATCCAGACCATGCAGGCCGACATTCGCAGCTTGCTGCAGATGGCCGAACGCACGGTGGAAGATGTGCGGTCGATCAATGCGGCACAGCAGGAGATAGCCGAGACACGGAGTACGCTCGACAGTGCGCTGGAGCGGCTGCAGGGGGCTGAAGAAAAGGCCAGCACCCTGGAGGATCGCCAGCGCCAGATCGAACGGGCCGAGCAACGACTTGGCCGGGCAGAGGCGCTGACGTTGCAGGTCCAGTCCAGTCTCGAGACGCTGCAGGGTCAGAAGGCGATGCTGGATCATGTGGTCGACAAGGCCGGTTCGCTCACCTTCCAACTGAAGCAGGCCGAGGCAGTGATTCAGACTATTCGGGAGGAGCGCGACCTGATCAACAAGGTACGGTCGGCGGTGTCGGAAGCACGCGATGACGAACCGGAGGCACGCGCGAGCTAGGAGACGCCGGACCCTGCAGGAAAAAGGCCTCGATGTTTTCGGACATCGGGGCCTTGCTTTTGTCGGAGTAAGGTGATGGACAGTGCGGCAGCTACGTTAATCCGTGGCTTGGGGTTGTGCTCCTTCCGAGGCTGCGATCCGCGCTCGCATCTCCCTGATCGCCTGTGCCGCCGCCGCCTGTACCGCCTTGTCCCGATCGCTGCTGAAGCGCATCAGCTTGTCGATGGTTCGAGGATCGTCCGCCTGTTTCAACCCATTGATGGCTGCGATGCGCTGTTCTGACGACTTCCGGCCCATGATTCGGCCGCCCGGCTCCGCAGCCGTAAACAGAGCTTGGAGCGCCTCGGGTGTCCCGATGCGACCCAGGGCTTCATAACAATCACGACGCACGTCCGGGCTGGCGCTACTCTCCGCCGCTTTGAGAATCGGCATTGCGAGGGCGCTCGACTTGCGTCCCTCTACCCCCGCTGTTACGGCCGATCGCAGGGAATCGTCGTCTGATGCGACCGCCCTCAGCAGGTGCTCGACCGCCTCCTTGTTGCCGATCTTCGAGAGTGCGTCCACTGCTGCGCGCCGGACCCTGGCGTCGGCGTGCCCCATCGCTCTCGCCAAGGCAGGTACGGCTTCCTCTCGTGCCAGTTCGGCCATGATGTTGGCTACACTCTCGGCGACGGGCCATCTCTGGTGCTCC
>JBDGXD010000053.1:0-16859 GCA_039584755.1 Gemmatimonadota bacterium | reverse complement strand
GATGCCGGGTGACAACACGAAGATGACGATAGAGTTGATATCGCCGATAGCGATGGAGGAGGGTTTGCGGTTTGCGGTACGTGAGGGAGGTCGCACGGTCGGCGCAGGTGTCGTTACCAAAGTGATCGAGTAAACCAAGATGCCACGGGACAAGGTAATAATGGAGTGTACCGACTGTAAGAGTCGGAACTACTTCACTACCAAGAACAAACGCAAACATCCCGAGCGGGTCGAGTGGCGGAAGTTCTGCTCGAGATGCGGTTCGCATCGGCTCCACAAGGAGACGAAGTAGGGATGAGTCCGGGGTTGATTGTCGGATCTGCCGTTGGTGGGTTGGCCGCCGCCGCCTTGGTCATATGGCGGCAACCGGTTCTCGCCTTTGCGGTCCGTACAGCGACATACATGCACAACGTGCGAGCCGAGATGCGCAAGGTGTCGTGGCCCACTTGGGACGACCTGCGCAAATCAACGGTGGTGATCGTCATAATCGTTTTTATCATTGGTGCGATCATCGGTCTCATGGACTTGATCTTCTCCAAGCTATTGATCGACTGGCTTGGTAGGGCGTTCTAGAGTGATTGGGACTGTTATGGAACACAAGTGGTTCGCGATCCAGACGACCGCCGGGCACGAGAACAAGGTGCGGTCCTTGATCGAGCGACATATTCAGGCGGATCCGAAATCCGAGGATGACCGGCTGATTCGCCGAGCTCTGGTTCCACTGCAGCAGGTCGTGGAGATCAAGAACGGGAAGAAGGTTACAGTCGAGCGGAAGGTGTTCCCTGGTTATGTGCTCGTAGAGATGGTGATGAACCAGGAGACGCTTCATGCGATAAACAACATCCAGGGTGTGATAAAGTTTGTTGGTCAAGGCTGGACTCCACAGCCGCTTCGAATGGAAGAGGTAAATCGGCTGCTTGGTATCGAGGTGGAGTCCGAGGAGGAAGATGCGAAAGAGGAGATACCGTTCCTCGTTGGTCAGGTTGTTGAGATCATTGAGGGGCCATTCTCCGATTTCAGTGGGACAGTGGAAGAGGTTGTCCCGGAGAAGGGCAAGGTCCGGGTTTCGGTGAGTCTGTTCGGTCGTCCGACGACGGTCGAGTTGGACTATTTGCAGTTGAAGGCGCACTAGCGCCACCTGACCACGGGTCAACGTGGGAGCCGGGATAACTCGATCTCGGTGCGAGGAAAAAAATGGCTACCAAAAAGACGCTTGCATTCGTCAAGTTGCAGATTGCTGCCGGTCAGGCCACCCCTGCGCCACCGGTCGGCACTGCCCTGGGTCCCCATGGTGTCAACATCATGGACTTCTGTAAGCAGTACAACTCGCGGACCCAGAGTCAGGCCGGAACGATCATTCCGGTGGAAATCACGATCTACCAAGATCGCAGCTTCAGCTTCATCACTAAAACTCCTCCTGCGGCTGTACTCCTACGCAAAGAGGCGGGTCTTGAGAAGGGATCACCGACTTCCAATCGGGAGAAGGTGGGGTCGGTTACTAGCGAGCAATTGAGAAAGATTGCTGAGATCAAGATGCCGGATTTGAACGCGAACGACGTCGAAGGAGCCATGCGGATCGTCGCGGGAACGGCTCGGTCAATGGGTATTGAGGTGAAGGACTGATGGGAAAGACCGGCAAGAAATACCAACAGGCAGCCGCGACAATCGATCGCGCGCGCGCGTACGATCCAGCAGAGGCACTGACGGCGGTGAAATCGACTTCATTTGCCAAGTTCGATGAAACGGTCGAGGTGTCGGTCCACTTGGGAGTAGATCCTAGGCACGCAGATCAAATTGTCCGAGGGACAGTGGTGCTGCCGCACGGGACCGGGAAGACGATCAGGGCTCTGGTCATCGCGCAAGGAGACAAGCTGAAAGAGGCGGAGGAGGCAGGCGCCGATTTCGTCGGGCCAGAATACGTCGACAAGATCAAAGGTGGCTGGCTGGAGTGTGATGTCGTGATAGCCACACCGGACATGATGTCGAGCGTTGGTCAGTTGGGTCGTATCCTCGGCCCTCGGGGCCTGATGCCAAACCCGAAATCCGGGACAGTGACGATGGATGTAGGACGTGCGGTCAAGGAGGTGAAGGGCGGCAAGATAGAGTACCGTGTGGACAAGACCGGCAATCTGCACGCACCGGTGGGGAAGGTATCGTTTTCGAATGGTCAGTTGCAGGACAATCTCCATGCATTCATGGATTCCGTGGTCCGCGCCAAACCGGCAGCGGCGAAGGGGACATACGTCAAGTCGGTGACCGTCTCGAGCTCCATGGGTCCCGGAATCCGCGTAGATACGGCGGGGTACCGATGAACCGCACACAAAAGGCTGAAGTGGTCGAGCGGATTGGAAAACGACTATCCGAGTCGCCGAACATGTACTTGACCGATTTCACTGGAATCGCGGTGAAACCGATGACTGAGCTGCGGCGCAAGATGCGCGCGGCAGGCGTTCAGTTTGTGGTTGTGAAGAACACGTTGGCGCTTCGTGCGATGGAGCAAGCGTCCGTGACCGGAGTGGAAGGCGTGATGGCAGGCCCGACAGGATTCGTGTTTGCGGGCGAGGACCCGGTTGGAGCGGCGAAACTGTTGGCGGAGTTTCAGAGGGAGCACCAGGAATTGAAGGTGAAGGCGGGACTGGTTGAGGGTCAGCCGGTGACCGCAGACGAAGTACAGCGGCTGGCATCACTGCCGTCGCACGATCAGCTGTTGGGACAGACCCTGGGTCTATTGCAGGCACCACTGCAAGGCTTCGCGGGTGCGCTTGACGGCTTGCTGTATCAAATGGTGGGCGCAATGGAAGCGCTTCGAGCACAGCGCGCCGCCGCTGAACCCCAGGCTTGAGAGAGAGACGAGATGGCAACCAAGACTCTGAGCAAGGACGAGATCCTCGAGGCGATCGGCAACATGTCGGTGATGGATTTGGCCGACCTGGTCGACGCTTTCAAGGAGAAGTTCAATGTGACTGTGATGGCCGCTCCTGCGGCTGCCGTTCCAGGTGCAGGTGCCGCCGATGCCGGTGCTAACGCTGCAGCTGAAGAGCAAACCGAGTTCACTGTGGTATTGAAGGAAGCTGGATCAAAGAAGATCCAGGTCATCAAGGCTGTTCGTGAGGTGACATCGCTTGGTCTCAAAGAGGCGAAAGAGTTGGTCGATTCAGCGCCGAGCAATGTCAAAGAGGACATCGACAAAGAAGAGGCTGAGAGCATCAAGCAGAAACTGGAAGAGCAGGGTGCAACCGTCGAGCTGACTTAGGTCATGGTGGCCGCCCGTCGCGCACAGCGGCGGGCGTGATCCAATGGTACCTGTTCAGCTGAGGCGGAATGCATCGACGCACTACCGACAACCTTGCTCGCTTGGCGATCCCCGAATCCGGCTCTCCGCGGCGCTGTGCCGCGATGGAGCGGACGGGGCGATTTGTGCTGCCTGAGGACGTCTAATGATTAAGAAAGCTCCCGTTATTTCGTTTTCCAAGTTGGAGACGGGCATGCCCATGCCCAATCTCCTGGATATCCAGACCCAGTCGTTTCAGGCGTTGCTGCGCTCCGATCAGGACGCGGAGCGAGCCGACATAGCACTGGAGCGGGTGTTCCGGGAGGTCTTCCCGATAACGGACGTCAACGGAAACTACTCGCTGGAATTTGTGTCGTTCTCATTGGGAGAACCGAAGTACAGCGTCCCAGAGTGTATCGAACGGGACATGACGTACTCCGCGTCGCTGAAAGCTACGCTCAGGCTCGTGGTGAATGAGATGCTCGAGGGCGACGTACAACGACCCAAGAACATCCTCGAGAAAGAGGTGTATTTGGGAGAGCTCCCAATCCTCACGCCCCTCGGAACGTTTGTCATCAACGGAGCGGAACGGGTCGTAGTCTCGCAGCTGCACCGGTCACCTGGCGTGGTGTTCGAGGAGAATACTCATCCCAACGGACAGCGGCTGAACAGCGCCCGGATCATCCCGTTTAGAGGCTCATGGGTCGAGTTCACGGTCGACATCCACGACGTCATCTACGTCCATATCGACAAGAAGAAGAAGTTTCCTGCTACCGCACTTCTACGGGCTCTGGGCTACGGGTCGAACTCCGATATTCTCCAGCTGTTCTATGCCACGAGAACTCTCGATCTAACCAAGAAGCTCGATGAACGCGTTCTACGGCGTGTGGTCCTGGGTAGTCTCTGTGCCGATACAGTGGAGGATCCCGAAGCCGCCGACGCCGATGCAGACCCAATCGTTCGCGAGGGTGATGAGCTGACCGCCGAACGATTCAACGAGTTGCGAAAGGCGGGGACCAAGTCCATACGGCTGTTCACTCGCTACAACACCGTCGATTTGCGTGACGACGAGCGTCCCACAACAGTACGAGACCCGCTGGACCGTCAGGTCCTGGCGTTCGATGTCCCCGATCCCGAGACGGGAGAGGTGCTTGCGGAAGCTGGCAAGGAACTGAATACCACTATGCGGAAACGACTGGTCAAGGCTGGCGTCTTGAAGGTCGACGTACTCATATCGTCAGCCAGAGGCGAGTCGCAGGTGATCAGGCAGACACTGGGGAAGGACCCCACCAAGTCCGAAGCCGAGGCGCTCGAGCAGATCTACTCGCTATTGCGGCCAGGAGAGGCGCCCAATCTGGAGACGGCCAGGGCCGCACTGGAGCGTTTGTTCTTCAACCCGAAGCGCTACGACCTGGGCAGAGTTGGTCGTTACAAGATCAACCAGCGCTTGAAGGTGAACATACCCACCGACCACACGGTGCTCACGAAGGACGATTTCGTTGCGATCGTGCGTTATCTGCTGGAATTGTCCGAAGGACGCGGATTCACCGATGATATTGACCACCTGGGCAATCGTAGAGTGCGGACGGTCGGCGAACTGATCGCGAATCAGTTCTCCGTGGGATTGTCTCGGATGGCACGGCTGATCAAAGAGCGCATGAGCATCAACAACGATCCCGAGAAGATCACGCTCGATGACCTTGTCAATGCGCGTACGGTGAGTGCGGTGATACAAGCATTCTTCGGAAGCTCGCAGCTTTCCCAGTTCATGGATCAGACGAATCCGCTGGCGGAACTCACCCATAAGCGGCGACTGAGTGCGTTGGGACCAGGAGGTCTGACTCGGGAGAGAGCGGGCTTTGAGGTGCGAGACGTGCATTACTCGCAATACGGACGGATGTGTCCGATCGAGACGCCGGAGGGTCCCAATATCGGATTGATTACCAGTCTGTCTACGTACGCCCGAGTGAACGAACTTGGATTCATAGAAACGCCGTACCGCTCAGTGGAGAGCAATGTCGTAACCTCCAAGGTCAGGTGGCTGTCTGCTTCGGAGGAGGAGGAGTATGCTGTTGCTCAGGCGAACGCTCCACTCGACGAGAAAGGCGGTTTCGTCCGTGACCTGGCATTGTGTCGGAAGCGCGACGACTACCCGATGCTGCCGCCGACTCGGATCGATTTCATGGATGTCGCTCCAGAACAACTCGTGTCGGTTGCTGCTGCTCTGATTCCGTTCCTGGAACATGATGACGCGAACCGAGCGCTCATGGGTTCCAATATGCAGCGGCAGGCGGTGCCGCTTCTATTCCCGGAGGCTCCGCACGTGGGAACAGGATTAGAGGAGAAGGCCGCTCGCGACTCGGGCTCTGTAGCGGTGGCTCCACGGGCCGGATTGGTGAGCAAGGTTACCGCTGAAGAGATTGTGATAGACACCGGTCGGAATCGAGTCAGCGATGAGGGCCAACCCCTCGCCCGGTTGATGCAGCACGATCGGTTTCGACTGAAGAAGTTCTGGCGCACCAATCAGGATACGGCAATCAACCAACGCCCTCTGGTCGAGGTGGGGCAGAACATAAAGGCAGGTGAGATAATCGCCGACGGGCACGCCACTGAGAATGGTGAACTCGCCTTGGGTTCAAATGTGCTAGTGGCCTTCATGCCGTGGTACGGGCACAATTTCGAGGATGCAATCGTAATCTCGGAACGCTTGGTCAAGGACGATTCGTTCAGCTCTATCCACATCCAGGAACTGGAGCTTCACGTCCGCGACACTAAGCGTGGCCAGGAAGAGATCACGAGAGAGATCCCCAACGTTTCTGAGGAGGCTTTGGTAGATCTCGATGAGCGTGGGATAGTCAGAATCGGTGCGCATGTGAAATCGGGTGATATCCTGGTGGGCAAGATCACACCAAAAGGGGAGACAGAGCTCTCACCTGAGGAAAAGCTACTGACCGCGATCTTCGGTGAGAAAGCGAAGGATGTGAAGGACTCTTCGCTAAAGGTGTCGCCCGGCATGGAAGGTGTGGTCATCGACGTCAAGATCTTCTCACGCATCGAGGATCAGGTAGTGGAGAAGGACAGGGGTGAGCGTATCGGTGAGGTGCGGCAGTTGGAGAACGAAGAAAAGGCTCGTGTGGGCACCGCTTTGTTTGATGAGCTGACCGATCTACTCTCGGGCCAAGTCGTGACCGTGATGCTCAAGAGCGGGACCATCGAAGAGTATCTGAAGGATGGCACCAAGCTCAAGGGAGAGGTTTTGGCGGACGTGAACTTCTCCGAGGTGGACCTCAAGACGCTGCGCGTTGCTGACAAAGCGGTGAACGAGCAGATACGTGCGGCCATCGATGCTGCGAATGCGGAGCGGGCCAAGATCGAAGAGAAGGCTGAGGATCAGATCGACAAGATCCTGCAACCCGACGAGTTGCCCCCGGGAGTGATACAGCTAGTCAAGGTATATCTGGCCGAGAAGCGGAAGGTCTCGGTGGGCGACAAGATGGCAGGTCGTCATGGAAACAAGGGCATCATCGCCAGGATCGTTCCGGAAGAGGACATGCCGTTCTTGCCAGACGGCACCCCAGTTGATCTAGTCCTGAACCCGCTGGGAGTGCCCAGCCGAATGAATGTGGGCCAGATCCTGGAAACGCACCTTGGCTGGGCGGCTCGGATCCTGGGGTTCAAGGCCGAGACGCCGGTGTTCCAGGGTGCACGGGAGGACGAGGTCGGTCTGTCCCTGACGCTGGCGAGCCTCAATTGGGCCGGACATGCGTTGGGACTCGAAGCGGCTCCCCCGGATCTGTCGGCCGAGGTGCTCCGTACCGCTATTAGTGACCTAACGCGAGTGCCGGCAACCAACGGTGACAGGCCCAGTATGGCCGAGGTTCATTTGAGTCGGCTTGGTAGTCGGGCCGTATCGCAGGGTACCCGTGACTTGTACCACGGCCTGCGGGACTTCCTCAGCGCGGCGGCAAAGGAGATAGGCGAATCGCGGCGAGTCGAAGCGGAGCTTCAGGAGGAGTACCACAAGGCACGCCTCGAGGTGGAGAAGGAAGACCTGCCAAAGGTCGAGTTGGCCGCTCTCAAGGTTGGTGTCAAAGAGGCCCAGAAGGTGGCCCGGATGAGTCCGGCAGATATTCTGGAGGAATCGGGCATGCCGGCGTTGGCCGGGCTGATGGGACGGAAGAGTGAGGCCGACGTGGAGGCTGCCGCCATCGAGTTGTTGCGGTTTGCGCAGATGACCCCGAGTGGCAAATGCCGCCTGCGGGACGGGCGCAGCGGCGAGTGGTTCAAGTCGGAAGTGACAGTTGGATCGATCTACATGATGAAGCTGTCACATCTGGTGGACGACAAAATACACGCCAGATCGATTGGGCCGTACAGCCTGGTCACACAGCAACCTCTGGCCGGCAAGGCGCAATTTGGCGGCCAGCGGTTTGGTGAAATGGAGGTTTGGGCGCTGGAGGCCTACGGGGCCGCGCACACCCTTCAGGAGATGCTGACCGTCAAATCCGATGATGTCAATGGTCGCAGTCGTGTCTACGAGGCGGTTGTGAAGGGACAGAACCTACCAGAACCTGGTATACCGGAGTCGTTCAACGTTTTGGTGAAGGAACTTCAAGCGTTGGGACTCAAAGTCACGTTGGGCGTCACCAATGACGGTGAGGAGTAGGGAGCACCAATGATCGATTTTCGCAGCGTACGAGACCAGCGAGGCTCTAGCTTCGACTTCATCCACATCCGCATTGCCAGTCCGGAAGAGATTCGCGGTCCGCAGGATCTGAAGGAGCGGGAGCGACGGATCATGCAGGGCCAACGATCGTGGTGGTCGTGGGGAGAGGTGACGAAACCCGAGACGATCAACTACCGCTCGTTCAAGCCGGAGAAAGACGGTCTGTTCTGTGAACGGATCTTCGGACCGGTCAAAGATTGGGAATGCCACTGCGGCAAGTACAAGAGGATCCGTTACAGAGGCGTCGTGTGTGACCGCTGTGGCGTAGAGGTCACCCTGTCGAAGGTCAGGCGTGAGCGCATGGGGCATATCGAACTCGCTGTCCCCGTAGCCCACATCTGGTTTTTCAAGACTCTGCCCAGCCCCATGGGCAACCTGCTCGATCTGACTCTGCGAGATCTCGAGAAGGTGATCTACTACACCAACTACGTAGTGATCGATGCTGGTGAGCAAGAGGTCAAGGAAAATGAGCTGATCGACGAAGACCAGTATCTCGATCTGCGCGAGAAAGCCAAGGCCGAAGGTGATTCGACATTTCATGCAGACATTGGCGCACCGGCCGTGCGTGAGTTGCTCACAAGGTTGGATGTCGACAAGGTCGCCGATGAGTTGAGAAAGGGTGTCGCGACCGAGACCAGTCAGCACCGCAAGAAACAGATGTTGAAGCGTCTCAAGATCGTCGATGCTTTCAGGAATTCGGGAGACAGTGGCGAGGAACGGAATGACCCTGCCTGGATGATTCTCAACGTCATCCCTGTGATACCACCGGACTTGCGCCCACTTGTTCCACTGGACGGCGGACGGTTTGCCACCAGCGATCTCAACGACCTGTATCGCCGTGTGATCAATCGCAACAACCGGCTGCAGAAGCTAATCCAGCATCGGGCGCCGGAGGTGATTCTCCGTAACGAGAAGCGCATGTTGCAGGAAGCTGTTGACGCACTGTTCGACAACGGAAGACGGTCCAAGGCCATTCGAGGTCGTGGTAAACGTCCGTTGAAGTCCCTGTCTGATATGCTCAAGGGCAAACAGGGACGGTTCCGTCAGAACTTGCTTGGAAAGCGCGTGGACTACTCCGGTCGTTCAGTGATCGTAGTTGGTCCGGAGCTACGCCTCCATCAGTGCGGTCTGCCAAAGACCATGGCGGTGGAGCTCTTCAAGCCCTTCATCATTCACAAGCTTGTCGAGGAGGGCATTGCTGAGACAGTCAAGCGGGCCAAGAAGATCGTTGAGCGGGAAAGCCCCGAGGTCTACGAGATCCTCGAGGAGATAATCCAGGATCATCCGGTACTGCTGAACCGGGCTCCCACACTGCACAGGCTAGGGATTCAATCGTTCGAGCCGGTATTGGTAGAGGGGAAGGCGATTCGGATCCATCCTTTGGTATGCGCGGCTTTCAATGCGGACTTCGACGGCGACCAGATGGCGGTACACGTGCCGCTTTCGTTTGAGGCGCAGCTTGAAGCTCGGGTACTGATGATCTCCAGCAACAACGTTCTGAAACCTGCGGACGGACGACCAGTTGCGGAACCGAGTCAAGACATGGTGTTGGGTTGTTATTTCCTGACCAAGTCGCTCCCCGACTTCGAAGAAGTTGTCGCTGACGCTCCGAGATTCGGGTCACTGGCAGAGGTCGAAACTGCAGTCGCGGCCGGCCGCCTGGACTACCACTCGCCGATCCAATTCTGGTACGTGCCCATACCTGATTCAGTGGACCCTGACCCGAGGTGGCTCCCGACGACAGCTGGACGCGTTCTGTTCAACAGCATTCTGCCGCAGAAAGTGATTGCTGAGCTTGGTTTCCATAACGACGTAATGCGGAAGAAGCGCATCTCGGCGATCGTGTTCGAGGCCTACAGACGTGCAGGTCTTTCGGAGACCGTGGCGTTCCTCGACAGGCTCAAAGAATTCGGCTTCAAGTACGCGACTCTGGGAGGAATCTCCATCGGCGTCGAGGATCTGGAGATTCCGCGAGAGAAGGCCGAGATCCTATCTGAAGCAAGCGACCGGGTCGAGCGGTTCCAGAAGGCCTATGCGACCGGTCAAATCACGTTCGGTGAGCGCTACAACAAGGTGATCGACGCTTGGACTCATGCCAACAACGACATCGCTGCCGCAATGGTAAACGATCTTGCCACGGCTCAAAGCGGCTTGAACCCGGTCTATATGATGTTCGATTCGGGCAGCAGAGGGAGTCGTGATCAGATCCGGCAGCTTGCCGGTATGAGAGGGCTGATGGCCAAGCCCCAGAAGAAGCTGACGGGCGGCATCGGTGAGGTCATTGAGAGTCCGATCAGATCCAATTTCCGTGAAGGACTCAGCGTCCTCGAATACTTCATCTCAACACATGGTGCCCGCAAGGGTCTGGCGGATACTGCTCTCAAGACTGCTGACGCCGGATACCTCACGAGACGGTTGGTCGACGTGGCTCAGGATGTCACCGTCGCCGAAGAAGACTGTGGAACGATCCTCGGCTTGGAGATTTCCGCACTGAAGGAGGGGGAAGACATCATCGAGCCGTTGCGCGAGCGCATAGTCGGCAACGTGGCAGCGGAAGATGTGTTGGATCCTCATGAGTTGGACGAGCACGGTGATCCGATGCTGTTGGTGTCGGCGGGTGACCTGATGGATGAAGAGACCGCTGCGGCGATTGAGGATGCTGGCGTCGAGTCAATGAAGATCCGTTCGGTACTTACCTGCGAGGCTCGCCGGGGTCTATGCCGCATGTGTTACGGTCGGAATCTTGCAACAATGCAGATGGTAGACTTGGGTGAGGCGGTCGGCATTCTGGCAGCTCAGTCCATTGGTGAACCGGGCACGCAGCTCACGCTTCGAACGTTCCACATAGGCGGGACCGCGGCTCGCATCGCCGAGCAGACAGCACGCAAGAGCAAGCTGGCGGGTGTCATCTCCTATAGTGACCGCCTGCAGGTAGTCGAGGCCAGGGACGGTACTACGATAGTCACAGGCTATGAGGGAGAGCTGGTGCTCAACGATGCAGATGGCCAAGTGCGGTCGCGATTCCAAGTGCCGCTCGGGGCCACTCTGCAGGTGATAGATGGCGAAGCGGTGAAGCGTGACAGCCTGCTGTTCACCTGGGACCCCTATGCGAATCCGATCATCAGCGACGTTCGGGGGACAACCCGCTTCGTCGATATTGTTGAAGACGAGACGGTCCGCGAAGAGTTGGACGAGATCACGGGGTTACGCCAGCGTGTGATTGTTGAGGACCGTGATAAGAAGCTGCATCCGCATATCGAGATCGTGCAAAAGAAGGGTGGTAAGGAGCGCCGCGTACGGGATTACGTGATTCCCGAGGGTGCTCAACTCACTGTGAATGACGGTGATGAGGTGTATGCTGGACAGACACTCGTGAAGATATCGCGAGAGGCCTACAAGACCCGCGACATTACCGGCGGTCTGCCTCGCGTGGCGGAACTGTTTGAGGCGCGTCGTCCGAAGGATCCCGCAACGATCTCGGAGATTGACGGGGTCGTCAAGTTCGGAGACATCAAGCGTGGGAAACGGGAGGTCTTCGTGCAACCAGACGCCGGCGAGGCCCAAGTCTATGAGGTTCCAGCCGGTAAGCACTTGAGAGTGCACGAGGGAGACAAAGTCTGGGCAGGAGACCGGCTCACCGAGGGGCCGGTCAATCCACACGACATACTGAGGATCAAGGGCCCGCGGGCAGTCCAGGAATACCTGCTCAATGAGGTGCAGGAGGTATATCGACTCCAGGGAGTGAAGATCAACGACAAGCACATCGGTGTCATCGTGCGCCAGATGCTGCAGAAGATGAAGGTAGTCGAGCCGGGGGAGACCGATTTCCTTGAGGGGGAGAATGTGGACAAGGTCGTGTTCCGAGAGAAGAACCAGCGGGTGATCCGCAAAGGTGGCGATCCGGCAACCAGCGAACCCCTGTTGCTCGGAATCACAAAGGCCTCGCTCACCACGCAGTCGTTTATTTCGGCGGCGTCGTTCCAGGAGACTACCCGTGTACTGACGGATGCTTCCATCCGCGGTGCCAAGGATGATCTTCTGGGTCTGAAGGAGAATATCATAATAGGCCATCTGATACCCGCAGGGACCGGGATATATCGGTACTCGGAGATTGAGATCGAGCCGCCTGAAGGGTTCGAGCCACCACCACCACCGCCAGAACTGGAGGAGGATGCTGGCGTGCCGAGCCCGTTCATAGTCAAGCCCAAGGAGACGGCTGAGGCGGAGGCCTAGTCGAGCCGTGGTGAGTGACGCATTGAAGCCGCACGGAGCATCACACTCCGTGCGGCTTTGTCTCACGTATTGGTGTGTTGTTGGACGCAACCAGACCCAGGACTGACGGGCGACCCATGCTGAGTTGTCAGAAACACCTCTTTTCTCTGCCGCCAGGCTTGCACTATCTCAACTGTGGGTACATGTCGCCCCTACCCATCAGAGTGGAACAGGCGGGGGTCGAGGGGATCAAGAGGAAGCAGGTCCCATCTGACATCTTGCCGGGTGACTTTCTCCACGGCCTCGAGGCCGTCAGAAGTGGCTTTGCCAGGCTTGTAGGCCTGAACGAACCGCGGCGGGTTGCGGTGATTCCTTCCGTTTCGTACGGATTGGCCACGGCGGCTCGCAACCTTGCGGTTGCGGCTTCACAGAACATCGTGATACTGGCTCGGCAATTTCCCTCCAATGTGTATGCATGGCGGCGGATCGCCGACAGTTCGGGTGCGGACCTGCGAACGGTCTTCCCGCCCGATGACGGTGTGCAAGGAGGCCGCAAGTGGAATGAACGTGTGCTTGAGGCAATTGGCGACGACACAGCTATTGTCGCGTTGTGCCAAGTCCACTGGACCGACGGGACGTTGTTTGATCTGGAGGCGGTCGGGACCCGGTGTCGCGAGGTTGGAGCTGCCCTGGTGGTGGACGGCACGCAGTCGGTGGGAGCGCTTCCCTTCGATGTGGGCCGGATTCGGCCGGATGCGTTGGTCTGCGCGGGCTACAAGTGGTTGATGGGACCATACAGTATAGGTGCGGCGTATTTTGGCCCGAGGTTCGATGGAGGAACACCACTGGAGGAAGTCTGGCTGGCCCGTGAAGGAAGCGACGACTTCCCGCGTCTGGTCGACTATACCGATACATATCGACCGGGTGCAGTCCGATATGAGGCAGGCGAGATCAGCAACTTCACGTTGGTACCGATGCTGAGTGCGGCGTTGGACCTGATCAGTGAATGGGGCGTAGCACGGATCCAGAAGTACTGCAGTGAGCTCACCGAGCTCTTGGTGTCCGCGGTCACTTCCGTCGGGTTTGGAGTGGAAGAGGAGCAATGGCGGGCCGGCCATATGGTCGGGCTCCGGATGCCGGAGGGCCTTGACCCCGTATTGATCCAGGCAGAACTGGCGGCCCGGAGGATCGCCGTCTCGGTGCGGGCTGACGTACTGCGAGTCTCACCGCACGTCTACAACGACCCAGGCGACGTTGAGGCTCTGACAGAGGTCTTGGGGGGGGCGGTCGGATCCGCGGCCACGCCTTGACCCAAGATGTGACGTCGTCTAAGTTTACAAGCTGCCGAGGAACCGGCCCTGGTGCTGGAACCGAGGCAGCTTTATAACACAACGAGTAGAAATGCCGACGATCAATCAACTCGTCCGCTACGGGCGGAAGGCACTACAGAAGGCGGAGAAGGCCCCAGCGCTCAAGGGCAACCCCCAGAAGCGTGGGGTTTGTACGCGGGTGTACACTACGACTCCCAAGAAGCCGAATTCGGCTCTGCGGAAAGTCGCCAGGGTGAGGCTCACCAATGGGTTCGAGGTCACCAGCTACATTCCAGGTGAGGGGCACAATCTTCAGGAGCACAGTATCGTGCTCATCCGCGGGGGTAGGGTGAAGGACCTGCCCGGCGTGCGCTACCACATCATTCGTGGAACGCTGGACGCTGCCGGAGTTTCCGATCGTCGCCAAGGACGCTCGAAGTATGGAGCGAAGAGGCCCAAGTGAGCAGGAGACAAAGGGCAGTCAAACGTCCGGTCCCGCCGGATCCGCGTTACGACAGCCAGACGGTCACGAAGTTCGTCAACCATCTGATGACCGATGGCAAGAAGTCCACTGCCGAGAACGTATTTCACTCGGCAATGGACATGATAGAGCAACGTTCTGGCCAGCCGGGCGTTCAGGTGTTCAAGCAGGCTCTGAACAATGTGAAGCCAATGGTTGAGGTGAAGAGCCGGCGTGTCGGCGGTGCTACGTACCAAGTGCCGGTGGAGGTTCGCCAAGATCGTCGGGCTGCTTTGGCGATGCGTTGGATCATCCAGTATTCGAGGGCCCGGGGTGAGAAGTCCATGGCGGAGCGGTTGGCGGGAGAGTTGATTCTGGCCTCGAAGGGCGAAGGCAGTTCGATCAAGAAGAAAGAAGACACTCACCGGATGGCGGAGGCGAACCGTGCGTTTGCCCATTACCGGTGGTAGTTTAAGACCTTAAGTCGACAATAACGGGACCCTGCTACAAGGGATCCTGCGTCGCAGGGAGCTAGGCTCCCGGACGAATGCGGAGCGAGACCTGTCCGAAACGGCGGATGACGGTCGCCCCGCCTTTTTGCTGCGTAGAAGAGAGCGGCTCAGGCACCGACAGCAACGGAAGTATAGCGATAAAAGTGATAATGGCTCGGAAAACACAGCTTGATAGAATCCGCAATATCGGCATTATGGCGCACATCGATGCCGGTAAGACGACAACGACGGAGAGAATTCTCTATTACGCCGGCCGGACGTACAAACTCGGCGAGGTGCACGAAGGTACCGCTACCATGGACTGGATGGAGCAGGAACAGGAGCGGGGTATAACAATCACTTCCGCCGCGACTTTCTGTCAGTGGCAGCGCAACGATGACGTTTACCAGATCAACATCATCGATACTCCGGGTCATGTGGACTTCACCGTCGAGGTCGAGAGGTCACTGCGCATACTGGACGGAGCGGTGACGTTGCTCGATGCGGTAGGCGGCGTCGAGCCGCAAACCGAGACGGTCTGGCGTCAGGCCGATCGGTACAACGTGCCACGGGTCGTTTTCGTCAACAAGATGGACCGGGTGGGTTCCGATTTCGATCGTTGCTTGACCATGATGCGTGAGCGACTCGGTGCAAAGGCGTTTCCGGTACAGTATCCTTTGGGTTCGGGTGAGCTGTTCACCGGACTGATCGACATCGTACGTCAGGTTGAAGTGGTGTATGACGAGGACAGCAAGGGAGTGAGGTGGGAGGAGGGACCTGTACCCGAGGCATTTCGTGAGAAGGTGGCTCAGCTGCGGCACGAGCTAGTCGAGGCTGCGGTTGAGCACGACGAAGAGCTGCTGCACAAGTATCTCGAAGGTGAAGATCTTTCCGAAGACGAGATTCGCAGCGTTGTAAGAGAGGCGACGATTCGTGGTGAACTCGTGCCGGTATTCTGTGGAGCGGCGTTCAAGAACAAAGGCATCCAACGTCTACTGGATGGGATTCTGGACTACCTACCCAGTCCACTGGACGTACCTGCTATTCAGGGGCACCTCCCCCATCATGATGAGACGTTTGTCGAACGGTCAGCTGACGACGAAGAGCCTTTTAGTGCATTGGCGTTCAAGATCGCGACGGATCCTTACGTGGGTAAGCTCACCTTCTTCAGGGTGTATTCTGGAGTACTCAAGGGCGGATCACACGTTCACAACTCGACGAAAAACCGGAAGGAACGCATCGGCCGGCTGCTACAGATGCATGCCAACAAGCGTGAGGAAATCGACGAGGTGAGAGCAGGGGACATCGCTGCAGCCATCGGATTGAAACACACGCGAACCGGCGATACACTTTGCAGGGAGGACAGTCCCATCATTCTCGAGGTGATGCGGTTCCCGGAGCCTGTGATATCTGTGGCGATTGAGCCCAAGACCAAAGCAGATCAAGACAGATTGGCCACCGCGCTCCAGAAGCTGTCGGAGGAGGACCCCACATTCCATGTTCGCTCTGATCCGGATACCGGGCAGACCATCATTTCGGGAATGGGAGAGCTACACCTAGAGGTGCTGGTTGACCGCATGAAGCGGGAGTTCAACGTCGAGGCGAACATAGGGAGACCCCAAGTTGCGTATCGCGAGACGGTCCGAGAGCGCGCAGAATCAGTCGAAGGGAAGTTTGTGCGTCAGAGCGGCGGGCGCGGTCAATTTGGGCATGTCGTCATCAACCTCGAGCCGCTTGAGCCGGGACACGGTTTCGTCTTCGAGGACATGATTGTGGGTGGCTCAATTCCCAGAGAATACATTGGCTCGGTGGAAGACGGTGTGAAGGGTGCCTTGGAGAACGGCGTGCTTGCCGGGTATCCGGTAGTGGATGTCAAGGTGGAGTTGGTCGATGGGAGCTTTCACGAAGTGGATTCCAGTGAGATGGCGTTCAAGATAGCAGGCTCGATGGCGTTCAAGGCGGCTGTTGAACGGGCGAAACCTGTGTTGCTCGAGCCTGTCATGGATGTTGAGGTAGTGACGCCAGCAGAGTACATGGGCGATGTCGTGGGTGACATAAATAGTCGCCGAGGCAAAGTCGGTGGCATGGCGCAACGGAGGGATGCTCAGTTGATTGGTGCCAGCGTGCCGTTGGCTGAGATGTTTGGGTATGCTACGACCATGCGGTCTCTGAGCCAGGGCCGTGCTGTTTACTCCATGCAGTTCTCGCACTACGAGCAAGTTCCGAAGTCGAAAGCCGACGAAATCATCTCAAGAATCAAAGGCTAGAGGGTTCAACGATGGCGAAAGCGAAATTTGAGCGAACGAAGCCGCATGTGAATGTGGGAACGATAGGCCATGTTGATCATGGGAAGACGACGTTGACGGCGGCAATAACGGAGGTACAGTCG
>JBDGXD010000052.1:0-16893 GCA_039584755.1 Gemmatimonadota bacterium | reverse complement strand
CGCATACCGATACGATCGAGCAGCGCCTTGCGAGGGAACTCCAGGTATGTTTGGGCATCGCCGAGCGCCAACTTCATTGCGTACACGGCGAGAATGGTGTCGTAGTTCTCGTAGTCCCAGAACGTGCCGGGCTCGCGGATCAGCGCTCTATCTCTCGCTCCGTTAACCGAGCTTGCCCCGGCCCAATACGCGAGGCCGGAACCGGTGGCGTATTCCATCCCACGGCTGTCCACCGTATACAAACCGCTCGACATATTCAGAACGTTTCGCAAGGTGATGGCATTGCGCGGATCGGTCTCCGGCGACCGCGCCCGCGGCAACCATTCAAACCCGAGCGGCCTGTCCAAGTGCATCTTCCCCTCGTCGGCCAACATGCCGAACAGCGTCACGGCAATGCTCTTGGCAGTTGACCACGTGCGCGTCTTCGTAAAGACGTCTACCCCCGCTGCGTAGCGCTCGTGGATGATCTGATCCTTGTGTACAACGATGAGACTCAGGGTGGCCTGCTCCGGCGATTCGCGTTCGAACGCCCAATCCGAGGCGGCTGCCAACGCGGATGGATTCACGTTTGACGGCAACGGTGCTTCGACAAGGAGGTCACCATCGGGCCACGGCATAGTTGCCGGATCGCCCGGTGGTGGCGGCACGTCGAGGATCGGCAGGCTCTCGATGTCTTCGAACGTTTGATCGGGTGCCATGATCACACAACCAAGACCTTTGCGGAACGCGGCGCGCATTACGGGTGTGCCTCCCGCTGCGCCGATTGCCACGGCTTTGCGCTCCCATTCGACCACGTAGTCACCACCGCGCGGCGTCCCCACCGGCTGTCGCAGATAGGCGAGTTCCTGCTGGAATACCTGCTCGATGGTGCGGTTGGAGGTGAACAAGCCGTTGCACATCAGTATTGCCTGCATACCGTGTTGGATCATATCGCGGTTGAAGCGCCAGTAGTCGTACGATTCTTCCTGCTGTGCGCTGGTGACTGCCGGGAACAGGAGAGCGGCAGCGACGAGTACTGCTGGGATGCGTTTCATTGGGATCTGCCTGAGGGGCCGAGGGGAGTCAAGATAAACACGCTCGAAAAATATGGAGCAGGGTGGGGATATGATAGCCGGGTAATCAAAGTGTTAGCTTCCGGCCAGAACTATTGGCCTGACAACCTGGAAGCTGCCATGAACCTGTACTGGTACACTCACTCCCGTCTCCCCGAGGCCGTACGGCTTGCCTGCGTCGCCCTGCTGATACTGGCCTCGACCGCGTGCCAACGCACCAACACGCTGACACTGCTGGACTCGCGCACCGGCGACCCGGTACCGGGTGCGCTGGTGTACTCGCCGGGTGAGCAGACGGTGTATCGGTCGGACGTTCACGGCACAGTGGCACTTCCAAACGGCTATGGAGCGAATGGCTTGAAGGTCCATGCGAAGAACTTTCGGCCGCGTGAATTGGAGGCTTCAGAGTTGCCAAGTGAGGTGCTCCTGGTATACGACGAGACACTGGTGAACCCACGTGAAGCCCGCATGGTTTTCGAGAGGGCGGACACGCTGCGGGGTACCTACGGGCCGTTTCGCCAGAATAACGATATCCTGACGTACGATCTCGACCTCAAAGTGGACGTGGCAGAGAAGTTCCTGGCCGGCACGAACACGATCCAGTTCGCGATGATCGAAGATGGCGATCGGATTCAGCTCGATCTGTTCGATAACATGGACATCGATAGCATCATCTTCGGAGCCGTGGAACTACAGTACACTCGGGAGTTCAGCGCTGTTTTTGTCGATTTTCCGGAAACGCTGCAACAGGGCGAGACGTATAGCATCGATTTTCATTACTCCGGTCACCCGGTAGAGTCAGGCCGGTTCGGTGGCTTTTCGTTCAGTGTGGATTCCCTGGGTAACCCTTGGATCTTCACCGCCTGCCAAGGGATAGGGGCCAGTCTGTGGTGGCCCAACAAAGATCAGCAGCGCGACGAAGTTGACAGCATGACGATCGCCATAACCGTTCCCTCGGAACTCAGCGATGTCTCCAACGGCCGGTTCGTGAGTGCGGAGGATCTGGGTGACGGTACTACGAAATACAACTGGAAGGTGCATTACCCGATCAACAACTACTCGGTCTCGGTGAACGCCGGCAACTACACGCACTTTGCCGACACCCTTGGTGCGCTGACGCTGGACTACTATGTGCTGCCTCATCATTTGGAAGATGCCAAACGACAGTTCGCTCAGGCCAAACCGATGCTGCAGTGCTTTGAGGAGCGATTTGGTGACTATCCCTTCCCCAGAGATGGCTACAAGCTGGTCGAGGTACCCTACGCTGGCATGGAACACCAGAGTGCGGTGGCCTACGGCAACATGTTCACCAACGGTTACCTCGGGAGGGATTGGACTGGTGTGGGTGTCAGCCTGAAGTTCGATTTCATCATCGTTCACGAGAGTATTCACGAGTGGTTCGGCAACAGTGTCTCGGCCAACGATGTATCTGACGCATGGATTCACGAGGGTTGGGGAACGTACGGTGAGGTTGTCTACGTTGAGTGCATGTTCGGCTACGATGAAGCGGTTACCTATGTGAATGGCTACAAAAACAAGGTAGCGAACGTCGAGCCGATCATCGGGCCGACTGGAGTAAACCACTGGCCCACGCAGGACCAATACTTCAAGGGTGCGCTGTTCATGCACACGCTGCGCAATGTTGTTGCTGATGACGACATTTGGTGGCCGCTGCTGCTCGAATACGCCGAGCACTTCAAGCATCAGAACATCTGGACGACCGATGTGATCAATTTCTTCAACGCCCGGCTGAACAGAGATCTGCGGCCGGTGTTCCAGCAGTATTTGTACTACCCGTCACTGCCCGTACTACAGGTTAGAGCAGAGGACGACGGTGTGAGTTACCGCTGGCAAACAGATGTCGCGGATTTCGATATGCCGCTCGAGGTACGGTTCGCTGGAACAGTCCACACGATCCGACCCACGAGCGAGTGGCAATCGGAGTCGCTCGCTGAAGGCGATCTGGCAGATTGGCAACCCGCCACGGATCTGTTCTACATCGAGGTGGAAGTACTTCGGTAGACAGGGGGCAGGAGGGTCAGGAGAAGTTCAACGACGTCTCCTTCCCCTCCTTATACGCGACGCAGATCGTGCCGTTCCGAATCTGCTTCTTCGGGCGTGTAGGTTGCGTCGCAGATTTCCCAGGCCAACGCAACGAACGAGAGGGGTCTACAGTGTGGAATCGTCTCTTGCTAATCCCGATGTTGGCAGCCGCGATACCCGGAATGACTTACGCCCAAGACTCGCAATACGAGTTCCGCTATCACAACTACGCTGAATCCACCGCTCTGCTGCGACGAATGGCTACGCAACATCCGGATCTTGCCAAGCTCTACTCCATAGGTAAGAGCGCCACCGGTACCAAAGAGGTCTGGTGCATCGAGATCGGCAATCAGGCGACGGGCGCTGCGCAGGACAAACCGGCCACCTACTTCGATGGTAATCAACATGCGTCTGAGGTGACGGGCGGAGAGGTGACGCTATTCCTCGCCCATTACCTGCTGAGCCGCTACGGCTCCGATCCCGACGTGACGCGACTGGTCGATTCACGGGTGACGTACATCATCCAGCGGGCCGACCCGGATGGTGCTGAGGCATTCATTACTGGCACGATCGATTGGGATCCCGGCTCGGTACCCGGTGCCAGGGATGCGGACGACGATGGGAGGTTTGGCGAAGATGGCAGCGAAGACATCGACGGCGACGGAGAGATCTTGCGGATGCGCATCGAGGATCCAGCTGGGGCCTGGAAAGCATACGAGCGCGACCCGCGTGTGATGGTGCGGCGGGACCACGGTGATGGCGAGCAGGGACCGTTCTATCGGCTACTCAGTGAAGGCCTGGACAGTGACGGCGATGGAGATGTGAACGAGGATGCCCCCGTCACCGGCTTCATATCAAACCGCAACTACCCGGCGTTCTGGGCGTCAACCGATGGCCGGTTCCGCGGTGGGGGAGACTACCCGCTACAGGAGCACAGCTCACGAATCCTGGTAGACTTCATTCTCTCCAAACCGAACATCTCTCAGGTCGAATCGTACCACACGACGAGCGGTATCCACCTGCGGCCCTACGCTGCCAGGCCGGACTCGGACTTTCCACACCAGGACCTACAGGACTACAGTGCCATCCTCGCCAAGGGTACCGCCATCACCACGTACCCCGTGGCCTCGGTCTACAACGACTTCACGACCATCCAACCGGGAGTGCCACCGGACGAACAACCGGGTGTGCGACACGGTGTCTTCATCGACTGGTCCTACGTTCACCAGGGTCTCTTCTCCCTCACCACCGAGTTGTGGACCATGGAACCCTTCGTGAACGAGATGGGTTGGGGAGACATTCCCAGGGACAAGCCGCTGTTTGCCATACCCGGTCGCTACAACCGGCCGGATGTCCAGGCAGTGGTGCTCGCATGGCTGGATGCTCATCGAGCAGCACCGGAGTTATGGGGGCAGGGTTTCATCGAGTGGCGACAGTTCGAACACCCGACGTTGGGCGACGTCGAGATCGGTGGCTTCACACGCTACTGGCTGCGGAACCCGCCCCCAGGACCATTCCTGCAGCGGGTCGCGGAAGACCAGGCCAAGTTCGCGGTGGTGCAGGCGCTGACCACGCCCATTGTGCGGATCCGAGATGCATCTGTGCAGCGCAACGAGAGTGGGGACGGCTGGACGGTCACCGCCACCGTTGCGAACGAAGGCTATCTCGATACTTCGCTGGAGCAGGCGCGCCGTGCCGGGGTGGCCAAGCCCGACCACGTCACCATCGAGGCAACTGACGGAGTGACATGGGATGATCCCGCGACCGTCGAGTTCCCCTTCATGCGTGGTACGAGGGAGTCTTCCTTTGTGAGCCTCTACCGCGCAACGTGGAACGTCTCGGGGAGAGAGGGTGCGCGGGTTGGCATCGTGCTTAGCTCCGAGAAGGGCGGAGCCGATCGGCGGGAGGTGAGGCTCACTGCGGATCCCGCTAGCCGGTAGGTCGGGGCTTCATTCCGGGGTGAACTGCACATAAATCCGCTTGCGAGCTATCATTGGTTGCTGGAGAGGGGCTTCGCCGCTCGGGATCTTTGTTGTGCCGGTGCTATAGTGAGGTCGGTCACGGTAGCGCGACCGGTCTGACGAATATTGAGGCGGCTGCTCGGAGTGAGGTAGCTGTGGAGGGGCCGCCCGCCGTCGTCACGGTACGATGGCGAGACACAAACTGCATTGGGAGGGTTATGCGAAGGTTAACTCGTGTACTGCTCGGCGTCAGCCTGAGTCTGCTCGTCGTGTCGGCTGTCCAAGCACAGACTGGAGTTGGTGTGCGGGCTGGTTTCAACAGCTCCGAGCTCTCGATAACGGTTGATGGACAGTCCGTCGCAAACCTCGGTTCTCACAGCGGCTTCCACGGTGGCGTCGATCTGTCAATTGCACTTGGCCAGATGATCTCTGTCGAGGCCGGAGGGATATACTCGCAGAAGGGCGCGACGGACTCTGAAGGTGATCTCAGCCTGACGATCGCGATGGATTACATCGATGTACCCCTGATGTTCGCCATCAATGTTCCGACGAATGGCAGCGTGAAGCCCCGGATCTTCGCTGGGGCCGTTGCCTCCTTTGAGATGAAGTGCAAGTTCAGCGAAAAGGTGTCCGGCGAGGAATCGCAGATCACCGAATGTGACGAGGAGGGTTTCTCCAGGGAGAATACGTATTTTTCTGCGGTCTTCGGCGGTGGTGTCGGGATTGGCATAGGACCAGGCAGTCTGCTGCTAGACCTTGGCTTCCAACTGGGCATGACCAACATCTCGGATGTAGAAGGTGAAAACGCCAAGATGAACGTCTTCCAGGCATCTGTGGGATACCGTTTTCCGCTCGGCGGCTAGGTCCGACCAAATGTAGAATGTAGAACACAGAACGCTGAAGTCCCCACCACCCCACCATCGGGGGGAGGGGACTTCGTCATTCTACATTCATGATTCCACATTCTACAATCCCGTCTCGCTTTTGATGCGCACGCACCTTATTGTTGGGCCGCTACGGACCGGAGGAGCCACACGCTTGGACGCCATTCCAGACCGTCTCGCGACGGCCCTCTCCGACTATTGAACCAGGACATCCCTGCAGCCTTTGCCCCCGCTGCCTCTCCTGCCCGATGGAGGGGGGCAGGGATGTTCACAGGCTCAGAACGCTGCCACTCGGCGGCATTGCAATGAGGAGACGCACATGGGTGAATCCACGCCACCGGATGGCCTGACTGCAGAGCAGCAGGAGCAGGTCCAGCAGGTGCTGACGCGGGCGAAGACCGCGTTCAAGGGTGTCTCGCGTGCCGGAATCCTCGGCCTGCTCGTCCGTGGTATGTTCAAGCGTCTGTTCCGCCTGCCGCGATTCAGCAAGCGGAAGATCGCTCTCTTCGGGATCGGGCTGGTCGTGCTGGTCTTGTCTGTTGCCACCTGCTCGGCAGGCGTCAACCTCACGAATCTGACGGCCGAGTATGGCGAGCCCGTGCCCGCCACGACCGAAGCGGCCCGACGCTTCGCAGAGCGCACGGCAACAGCGATCCAGAACGCCCCGGCCAACCGCCGCCTTCGCATCTCTATCTCCGAGACCGAGGCCACCTCGGCGCTGAGCCTCGGCTTGCTGACACCAGAACTCATGCAGGCCATGGAGGCCATGCCGCCCGACGAAATCCAGCAGTTCACTGACATTGGGGAACTGCGGACCGCCTTACGTGAGCGCGAAGAGGCCGCGCGTGAAGCCCGTACCTTCCCGCAGAAGATTGCTGGGTTGTTCGATCCGCGGCTGCGGACAGGAAACGTGCAGGTGCGGTTCACCGGACAGGGTGAGATCGTGGTCGCCGGCTATGTACAGGCATGGCGCTTTCAGCAGCCAGTTCTCGTCGTTTTCGCACCCCGAGCAGCGTCTGGCGAGTTGGAACTCGATTTCGTGAAGGGTCAAGTGGGACGCCTGCCTGCTCCCGCGCCAGCATTCGATCTATTGGGACAGTTGGCTGCGTCGCTGATTCTCCAGGGAAGGGATTACGCGGAGATCTCGCACCTGCAGGTCGAGCAAAGAAGGCTCACCTTTGAGGCGTCGGTCACGAAATAGCTGCCGCCGCTCAGTCGTCTGCCTCTGTGACCCGCTCCAGAATCCACCGCAGGCTTACCGCCCGGCTCTTGCCACTAGCCGTGAGATCGTCCGTGCGTCCGGTCGTACTCAGATACGGGTGTGACCAGCGACGCTGCGAGGCGGACTGCGGCAGCGAGCCGATCGCACTCCATAGCTCAGCATCACTCAACGCAAAGGTGGTGAAATGGAAACCGTTCCGGGCTGCGAACTGGCGCTCGCTGGTCTCGGTTGCCCGTCTCAGGAATTGGGCGACGGACTCCTCAGGCATCGTACTCCCCTGGATTGAACTTGCCTACGTTCTGCTCGTGTGAGGAAAGCTTAGACAGGCAGAGTCAACTGAGAGTCAATTTAGCGCAAATGTTCCACGAATGTGACTGGCAAGATGGTCCGTTTTAGATTGCGCTGCGGCTCTTACACAGTGTTGCGCGTACGCCATATTGACCACTTTTCACTGGTGGTACCGGTTCCTTGCCGACCCACATTCGCCTGTACGGTCCTTGGCACGGGACTTCCTAACACAAAGCGAGAATGGGCTCGACCTATTTGGCGAGATTGAAGGGATCGATGAAGCATGTAATGGTGGTCTTCGGCACCAGGCCGGAGGCAATAAAGATGTGCCCGCTGGTACTGGAGCTGCGGCATCACAGCGCCGAGTTCAAGACTACGGTATGCGTAACGGCGCAACACCGGCAGATGCTCGATCAGGTGCTGGACGTGTTCGCCGTGCAGCCAGATTATGACCTCGACCTGATGCGGCAGAATCAATCGCTGGAGTACATCACTTCCAACTGTCTCACCAAGATTGGGGAGACGATCGAGTCTGAGCAACCTGATATAGTGCTGGTGCAGGGGGATACGACGACTTCGTTTGCCACCGGCCTAGCCGCGTTCTACAACAAGGTGCCGGTTGGCCATGTGGAGGCCGGGCTCCGCACCTACAACAAGTATTCTCCGTTCCCTGAGGAAGTAAACCGCCGCCTCACATCAGCCATTGCAGACATCCATTTTGCTCCGACCTCTGTGAGCCGCGACAATCTGCTGCGCGAGGGAATCTCCGCCGACAGGATTGTGGTAACGGGGAACACCGTCATCGACGCTCTCTGCTGGATGAAGCGGAAACTTGATAGTGAGAACAAATCATTCGACGAGTTAGCCGGCATTGACTTTGCCAAGCGGATGATACTGATCACGGGGCACCGCAGAGAGAATTTCGGTCAACGCTTCAGAGAAATCTGCAAAGCGTTCAAGCGGATCGCCCAGCGTCACGCTGACGTCGAGCTGGTATATCCCGTGCATCTCAATCCCAACGTCAGGGAGCCGGTCAACGACATTCTAACTGGGGTCGACAACGTCAAGTTGATCGATCCGGTCGATTACGAGCCGTTCGTCTACCTGATGGACCAGTCATATCTGATAATTTCGGATTCCGGCGGGGTTCAAGAGGAAGCACCGTCACTGGGCAAACCGGTCTTGGTGACGCGCGACACTACCGAGAGACCGGAAGCTGTAGATGCAGGGGCGGTCAAGCTGGTGGGCACGGATCCTGAGTTGATAGTGAGCGAGGCCGAGCGGCTGTTGCTGGATGAGAAAGCCTATGCTGAAATGTCCAATGTGCAAAACCCGTATGGCGATGGCCACGCTTGCGAGAGGATCAGGGAGTGTTTAGTGGGTCACGATCGCAGATGAACACAAAAGAGGGTGAATGGGCGTTGAATTTCTGATGAAACCTAGAGGCATCATAAACTTGGGCAATGTGGTCCTTTCTGGTGTAATGCGGAGAGGGAACACCGTGTTTGACAGACAGGTCCACCTGGAAAAAGTCATGCAGTGGCTTTGTCGAGCTCAGGATAGCACGCCCGACGACGGTGTCTCGGAGGGCTACCATTTGTACCATGGCTGGCTGCCGTCATACCCGGAGACGACGGGCTACATCATTGAGACGTTCTTCGACTATCACCGGCTGACCAATGAGGACTCGTTCAAGGCTCGAGCCAAGCTGATGGCAGACTGGCTGATCTCGACGCAGAACCTCGACGGGTCGATTCCCGATAGCTACTTCCGCAACAAGATGGTGTTTGACACCGGTCAAGTCATCTTCGGTCTTGTCAGGACGTACGAGGAGACTGGCTTCGAGAAGTACAGGGAGGTGGCGGTGTTGGCTGGGGAATGGCTGCTGGCGGTGCAGGCGCCGAATGGCTCTTGGGTGAAGCATGCCGTGAACGACATCCCGCACACCTACTACTCGCGTGTTGCCTGGAGCCTGCTGCGGCTGCATTCAGTAACGCAGCTGCAGAAGTTCCTCGATGCCGCGGTCCGCAACATAGAGTGGGCGATCCAACAGCAGCGCGCCAGCGGCTGGTTCGACAACGCGAGCTTCTCATCTGACGAGCATTCCACACCGGTGACGCACACGATTGCGTATACCATCAGGGGGATACTCGAGTGCGGTCTCTACCTGAACGAGACGAGATTCGTGAACGCGGCCAGGCAAGCGGTCGACGGTCTCGCGGCTCATCTGCCCGACAATGGCCGGATAGCGGGGACATATGACTCAAGTTGGCACGGCGATGACAGCTACAGTTGTCTTACCGGAGATGCTCAGTTGGCGATAATCATGTACAAGTTGTATCAACAAACACGGGATGATCGCTACTTGACCGTGGCAAATCGAATCACCGAGTATCTAAAAGGCAAGCATGAGTTGCGCAGCGATAATCCCGACCTGCACGGAGCGATTGCCGGGTCCGATCCGATCTGGGGCAAATACATCCACTTCTGTTACCCCAACTGGGCAGCCAAATTCTTTGCCGAATCTCTGATGACGGCGGAAGGCGTGACGCAGCCCGCATGAACATCCTCTACATTTGGGATGCCGACTACCCCTGGGATGTCAGAGTCGAGAAGACGTGTAAGAGCCTGCTGCAGAACGGCCATGAGATTCACATCGCCGCCAGAAACTTGCGCAAATCGAGTGTGTACGAGCACACGGACGGGATGCATATACACCGATTGAAGACGTGGAAGAGTGACAGGCTGAACTACGTGTTGTCGTTTCCCGCCTTCTTCAGTCCGATTTGGCTCAAACATCTCAACAACGTCATTCGCAAGCACAGTATAGAATTGATTATCGTGCGCGATCTGCCCATGGCGATCGCGGGAATCTGGTCGGGGAGGATCTGCGGAATCCCGGTCATGTTTGACATGGCGGAGGACTATACCGCCATGGTTCGGGTAATCTGGGAGCACAGCAAGTTCGATGGTTTGAATCTGCTGGTCCGCAATCCGTACGCGGCGAAACTGGTAGAGAGGTACACGCTGAAGCGATCCGATCACATCCTGGTTGTTGTCGACGAGATGGTTGATGTAGCACTTGATGGCGGCGGTGACAGGGACAGAGTGACCATCGTTGGGAACACACCTCCGCTGGCGGGTTTCAACGGACCGCGTCCCGAAGCCGTCGATCTCCAGCCCCTGCGGGATAGGTTCTCCGCCATCTACACGGGTGGCCTGGAGATGGCGCGTGGCATACAGACTGTGTTGCAGGCCATTCCGGTCATCGTACGTGAGATTCCCGATTTCTTGTTTGTTGTCGTCGGAGATGGACCCACCCGGGAACGACTCGAAGCCAGCGCAGTGAAGAAGGGTGTGGCGGACCATGTGTCCTGGGTTGGGTGGGTGGACCACGACCAGATCTTCGATTACATAAGAAGCTGCGACGTCGGCATCATACCGCATTTCGTAACGCCACATGTAGACACGACTATCCCAAACAAGTTGTTTGACTACATGGGGTGTGGGGTGCCCGTGGTAGCATCTGACGCAAGGCCAATGAAGCGGGTGATAGAGGAGGAGCGGGCGGGCATCACGTTTCGGAGCGGAGACGCCGAGGATCTGGCGACGGCGGTATTGGAGATCCGCACTGCCACTGTGGACTACGGGCGCAACGGGTTCAATGCCGTGCAGAACAAATACAACTGGGCCCTTGATGAGCAGCGGTTATTGACGGCGATAGCAGATTTGGGTAGCAGCAGCTAGCCCGCTGGATCAATCAGAGCGGTCCCGACCAGGCGGCGGGTTCACCCCGTGTTTCACCACCACTCACCCTCCATGCGAGAGAAGAACGCATCCCTTCCCTGCAGAGCAGCCAGCAATTCCTGGTTCTCGGTCATGACCAGGGACCAGGGATCACCCGCCGAGAATGTGCACCGCTGGGCCGCGAGAGCAGGCAGCAGCCTTACATCGCTACGTCCACGGACGGCCACCGCACCGCCGGCGCGCGCGCTTGCCAACAGCTTGGCTAGCACGGCGTCCTCCCGACCGGGATAGGCAACGAGTTGGAGCACCTCGCTCGTGCCGCCAGGCAGCTGGTAGTACAGGTACCATCCGACTGGCTTGCCTTTCCGGGTCCGCACAACTGCACCGCGCAACTTGCGGTGTCGCCCCATGCGCTCGAGCTGGCTCAGCTGCCACCCTAGTGTTGCCTCGTCATACGCAGGGCGGAGGGAGCGCTGCGCTGCCTCTTTCTCGATCAACGGCAGCAGCGTGACAGAGTCCAACGTTTCATCCGTCTCCAGGCCCTCTCCGGCGGAGAAGTCGTTCCAACCCATACGTGTCAGCATTGCATCTGCCGCTGCAGTAACGGGCCGGGCCAAACGGCCTGCCAGACCTGTGATGCTGCCACGGTCGCGTATGCGCCGCCGGACTTGCTCAGTCGGCCCGAACGCTCGGACCCAGTGCATGCTGCTCGCCAGCAGGAGTTCGGCCTTCGCACGCAGCCACACTTCCCGCATCACGTCGTTAGAGCCATCGTTGATAGCCAGTTCTTGTGGCATTGCTGAGAGCGCTTTGAGGAGCTGTATCGCGATCAACGCACCGCCTCGCTCGGCATCCACCATGAATTTGGTGGGGATGGCCGCACGTACCAGACGGTCCTTGTACTCCATCTGTCGCGCCACGATTCCCATGAAACCCAACACCTCACCGTCCTTCTCATACATCAACGAGCGGATTTCCGAGTCGTACCACGGGTGGTCGAAGAAAATCGTCTCGTAGTCGAGGTCGGGCGGTGGTGGTGGGTTGCCCGGGGGTGGCCCGAAGACTCGTAGGTGGAAGTCGACAACCGCTGGTATGTCGTCACGCTCGACTAGGCGAATCATGAAGTATCACTCCTCGATGGGAACCCACGTTATCTCCGTGCGGGCAGCAGTCGCAAGGTGTGAGCCGTTGGCGTTCTATCAACGAGAATGTGTGGCCGAGCTCGCAGCGGCACGCTTCCGGCAAGAGATACGATCTCTTGTCGGCCTCCGATTTCCGGCCAGTCACGAGCATCAGACCCTAACTCAAACCCGGCAGCGGCTTTGGCGGTGTGGTGTCTTCCTCCCGGCATCAATGCGAATGACCCGACCACAGTTGTCTCTGGGGCCTGGGCGAGAGATTCGTCATCGTGATCCCCAGCCTGGATATAGTGATTGCCCGGCTCGGAGGAGACTGGAGGGTGGACGATACCGCCCCCTTCATCCCCGTGTTGGAACCGTTCCTTACCCCCATAGTCCAATCGGTGGTGGTGCCTTAGCGCGAATATGGGGCTAGGCGGCCCGAGATTGCGGCCGATGGCACCATTTTTGTACCATTGAGGCCGCGCTATTGTCGTCAGAGACGACACCTCTAATCCACGACAAATCGGGACAGAATGGCCGATCGAGATAACGACATAATCCGCACGTACTCCGAGCGTGCCGGTGACTACGATCAGGAAAGCAACCTGGAGTCATGTTGGGGGCTGGTGGCCAAACGGGTCGTGCAGTTGATCACCATCAAGGGGCACTATGAGCTCGTAGTGGATGTGGGATGTGGGGCAGGGCAGGCACTGCACGAACTGGCGTCACGGGACAACTCCAAGACGCGGTTCGTCGGCTTGGAGCCGGCCGAAAGCATGAGGGACCACGCAGCCCGGAACCTCGCGGATCTCGCGAACGTGAGCGTGATGGATGGGCGCTTCGAGAAACTGCCGTTGAAGACCAGCTCGGTGGACTATCTGTACAGTATCCTGGCATTCCATTGGGTCACCGATTTGGAGGATTCGGTAGACGAACTCGCACGTGTGTTGAAGCCAGATGGTGAGATGGACCTCTATTTTGTTGGCAGGGATACAGGCCACGATTTCGTCACCAAGACCACGCCGATCTTCATCAGGTACATGGGGCTGGGGTGGATCGTAGAGTCCGCGAAGATGCGGAAGCACCTCACTCGCGACGAAACTGAGCAGCTGTTCCAAGGCGCGTTTCCCAGCGAGCGGCTCCTGGTAGACGAGCTGTACGAAACCCACTACGACGATCTAGAGGGGCACTGGAGTTGGTGGATTTCACGTCTCAGCGGTCACTTCGCCAAGATGCCCGACGACAAACGGGAACAGTGCGACCGTGAGGCCCGGGAGGCGATAGCCAGCTTGGCTACAGAGGAGGGAATACCGTTCGGCGTGCACGTGTTGCACGTGAGGGTACGGGCGGCATAGCCCTTACTAAACCGGTCTCAGCTTGTTGGTTGCCGAGACAAGGGTGCACCGTCGAGACGCCGAGGTCGCGGTGCGCCACGGCTGCAGACTGGAGGACCGACCTGAAATCCCTGCGTAGGCGGCCCGAGGCGCACCGCGCCCAAGCGTCTCTCAGGTGCCCCTTGCATCGAAACCGTTGAACCATGCCGCCTGAGCTCGACCGATCCGCTGCCCCGCGATCGCCCGAACCCTATCGCGGATGCAGCTTCAGCGTCTCGTCTGCGATGAGCAGTCGCTGGATCTCCGAGGTGCCGTCAACCAACTCTGTGTGTTTCGCGTCTCGGAATAACCGCTCCACCTGATAGTTCTGCGTGTAACCCCAGCCTCCGTGGATCTGGATCGCGTCCTTGGTGACACGCATAGCCATTTCGGATGAAAACAACTTGGCGACCGAAGCAATCCTCGTCGCGTCCGTACCGTTCTCTCTAACAGTGGCAGCTTCGCGCACCAACAACCTCGCAGCCGAGATACCCACCTCCATGTCTGCCAACATGTTCTTCACGCTCTCGAACTGTGAGATCGGTTTGCCGAATTGCTCTCGCTGTTTGGCATATGCAACCGAATGCGACTGTGCGGCCTCCGCCAACCCCAATCCGATGGATGCCGTTGCAATCCGGTCGGCCACCAGTGTGTCGTGGAGAATCTTCAGGCCAAACCCCTCCCTACCCAACAAGTTTTCTCTGGGGACAACTGCGTTCTCGAACACGAGTCCACCGAGGTCGGTTCCTCTCATGCCCAGAGTGGTCTCGTGGGTTCCGGTGGGCCGGAATCCCTCGGTGTTCGCCTCGATGACGAACACACTTATGCCCAGCATGCCCCGGTCGGGTGCGGTCTTGGCCGCCACGACAAACAGATCACCGCAGTTGGCGTTCGCAATCAGTGCTTTGTTGCCGTTGAGTACGTATTGGTCTCCGTCCCTGTCGGCCGTGGTCTCGATCCCAGCGATATCGGATCCGGCGTTGGGCTCGGTGAGCGCAAACCCACCCAACGCATCACCTGATGTGAGCCTGGGGAGATACTTCTCTCGCTGTTGCTCGCTGCCGAACAAAAGGACCGGCAGGCCAACCATGGTGGTATGGGCGTCAACTGTCGCTGCAGTGGTGCCGGATACCTTAGCCATCTCTTCCAGCACGCAGACGTAAGTGACGAAGTCCAGTTCGGCACCGCCATATCGGGTTGGGAACGGGAGACCCAACAGACCGTGGGCACCGAGACCTCGTATCATGTTCTCGGGGAACTCGGCAGACGCGTCGATGCGACTCGCGTTGGGAGCGATCTCTTGCTGAATTACTGCGATCGCCCGATCAACTGCCTGCTGCTGGACGTCATTGAGCTGCACCAAGCTGGTCATACGCGGGTCTCTGCAAGGGTTTCGGTCATAGGTGGTTCCGGCGAACATGGCCTACCGTATTGACGCGCACCGTCCTAACGCCCAACCGTGGCGCCACCCATCCGCATCAAACTAATGCAGCCCGGTTCAGCTTGTTACTGCTGGTCTTCGGAAGAGAGGGGGGAAACTCTACGACAGTGGGGACCATGTAAGGCGGTAGTTGGCTGCGGCAGTGGCCGATGATGTCTTTGGCCGAAGCGTCTGCGCCTGATTGCAGCACCACCAGTGCCTTGACCGTGGTCCCGATCTCCGCTGCCGGAGTGCCGATCACGGCAACCTCCGCGACGCAGTCCATTCCTTGGATGCAGGTTTCGACTTCCTCGGGACTGACCCGGAATCCCTGGACTTTGATGAGACCGTCCCTGCGGCCAGCGTAGTAGAGGTACCCGTCCTCGTCGAGCATGCCGAGGTCTCCGGTACGTACCGCGCCGTTTACGAAAGTCGCTGCAGTGCGTTCAGCATCGTTCCAGTAGCCGGGTGACACGAAAGCACCGCTGTGTACGATCATCCCAGTCTGTCCCACCCCGCATTGATTCCCGTCGTTATCCAAGATTGTGACAGTGACGCCTGGAAAGGGAATGCCAGCCGATGCGACCTTGCGGTCCAGATCCTCGGGAGGCAAGTAGGTAGAGCGGAACGCCTCGGTGGTGCCGTACATCATGTAGAACTGGGTGCTTCCGAGGATCTCCCGCAGTCGCGTTAGGTGCTTGGTCGGCAGCACCTCGCCGATAATCGAGACATACCGCAGATAGGGATAGCTGTGGCGGGGAAACGCCGAGCGCTGCTGCAGCAGGATTCCCCACAGCGACGGCATCGCGTGGACTCCGGTTATCCGTTCGTTTAGCAGGGTGTCAACGATGTCCTTGGGAAAATTGGAGCGTTGCTGTACCAACGTGCCACCCACATATGCGGCCGTGAACAACTGACTCAGAGCGCCGTCGAACGAGAACGGGGTGATCGAGATCAGGCGGTCCTCGGCACGGTTCTGCAGCACCTCAGCTGAAGTGACTGTCGCATCGTGAAAGATCCCGTGCGTCACCTTGATGCCCTTTGGCATGCCAGTAGAGCCCGATGTGTAGACGAGAGCTGCAAGATCGTCTTCCGTCGGTGCTGCGTCTTGGAACGGTGGCTGCGCGGATCGTAGGATCTCGTGCAGGTATGTGACGTTGGGGAACGAGTCGCCTTGGACCGCTATCTCATGTGAAAGAGACACCACCAGATCCAACGGGTGCTGCGGATCACATGCGCCGGCAAGCATTCGGGCCCGGGAGCCGTCAACGAAGAGAGTCTTTATACCACAGTCGGAGATGACGTGACGCAAATGTGCATCACGGTACTGTGGGTTTATGTGGACGAACGCCGCTCCGGCCCGGAGGATGCCGTAGATGGCGATGATCTCTTCCACGCTCTTGGTGCCGAAGATGCCCACACGCTCACCCCGGCCGATTCCGCGGGATGCAAGAAAGCTCGCAACCGTATTGGCGGCTTGATCGACGGCGCTGAACGGCAATCGCGTTTCACCACAGACCACCGCTTCCTTATAGGGTGAATCGGTGGCGGTTCGGCGAAGCAGTTCATGGACCGGTAACATGCAGCCTAGGCCGCCCGTTGCATGGCCTTCTCGGTGAACGTGACCATGGCGTCAATCGAGGCGAAGTTGTCAACGCTGAGGTCGTCGGGATCGATCGAGATTTCGAAACTCTCCTCGAGACATGCGATGAGATCGAGCACGGGCACCGACGTCAGAAGCCCGGCCTCGAATAGGTTCACTGACGAATCGATATCGTCCTC
>JBDGXD010000051.1:0-17307 GCA_039584755.1 Gemmatimonadota bacterium | reverse complement strand
CCACTCTCTAACGCGTACTCAACGACGTCCTCCGCTCCAAGAGAGGCGATGAGATCCCTCGGTGCACCGAGCGCAATGATCGTCCCTCGGTCGACGATTGCCACGCGGTCGCACAGATGTTCGGCCTCTTCCATGTAGTGGGTGGTCAGCAGGATCGTACCACCGCTCGACCTGAAAGCAGCGATGATGTCCCACAACTGACGACGGGCCTGAGGATCCAACCCTGTGGTTGGTTCATCGAGAAATAGAATGTCGGGGGTGCTAACGAGAGCGCATGCAACGGCCAGGCGCTGTCGTTGTCCTCCCGACAGCTTGCTCACCCACGCATCACGTTTCTCCTTCAGCTCGACCTTGTCGAGGACCTCATCCACACTGCTGCCCTCGCGATAGAAGCTGCGGAACAAGGTTACCGTTTCCTGAACGGTCAACTTGTCGGGCAGCCGCGTCTCCTGCAGCTGTGTGCCCATCCGTTGCCGCAGTTCCCGCTCATTGCCGTCCCAACTGAGATCCAACACGCGAACGGTGCCCTGATCCGGCTGCAACAACCCCTGAATCACCTCTATTGTCGTGGTCTTGCCCGCACCATTCGGCCCCAACATACCAAAGCACTCTCCTTCGAAAACCTCGAGATCGAGTCCGTCTACGGCCAGCACCGGACCGTACCGCTTCACGATGCCGTTGCAAGACACAGCTGTCTTGGTCATACGCGCAATCAACGAAGGCAGGGCTGAAGAATCAAGCAGGACGAGATGACTGGCGCGTCAGACCCGAGGTCTACACGTTGAGGGTCATGATCATCGCCATCTCTGCCCTGGCCGTAGTGACAGCTTGGCTGCTGCTGTTCCTTCAGGTCGATCCTGTTCCCACCTGGTTCTACGTATTCGCTTGGTACCCAACCTTGGTTCTGCTCGACGCGACGGCAAGCCGGCTGGACGGCAAGCCGTCGGTACTGTGGCGCAAGTCGGCGATATCCTTGTTCGCATGGTCCCCGCTGATCTGGCTTGTGTTCGAGGCCGCCAATTTCCGGCTGCTGAACTGGTACTATGTCTTTCTGCCGCATCCAATTGTCGAGCGTTGGGCTGGGATCATACTCTCCTTTGCTACGGTCGTTCCAGCGTTGCTGCTGGCAGAACGGACACTGGCTGCTGCCGGAGTGTTCGCGCGCTGGGAGAGACACCCGTTACGAGTCAGCACCCGGGACCTGCGAGGAGCCGTAGTCTTGGGATTGGGAATGGGTGCGTTGTCTCTCGCCTTGCCGCAGATCTTCTTTCCGTTGATTTGGGGAGCGGTGTTCCTGATTGTCGATCCGATCGTGTACCGGCTGACGCCGCACCATTCGCTGATGGGAGATCTGGAGCGGGGAGATTGGAGCAGATTGTGTCGCCTGCTGCTTGGTGGACTCGGCATAGGGTTGGTGTGGGAAACGTATAACTTCTGGGCACGCGGCAAGTGGGTCTACACCGTCCCGTGGTTGGAGCAGCTGAAGTTGTTCGAGATGCCTCCGTTTGGATTCATCGGGTTTCCGGTGTTTGCACTCGAGGCATGGTCGATGTATCACGCGTTGTGTGCCATAGGTGTCGCGCTTCCTCTGGGTAGCGCAAGGGTACTTTCACGTGGTCGAGTCACAGTAGCAGCAGTCGGATCGCTGGCACTGAGCGCGGCTATCCTCGTCGGGATGGAGCGACTCACCATCAGCTCCACGGCCCCCAGATTGGAACAACTGCCTGGTATCACAGCCACAACCCTGGATGCAACGAGAGCTGCCGACCTCACCAAAGTGTTCGAACTCGCCAAGGCGAACCCGACAGTGCTTGGCTCCACCGGCCGGATCAGCGCCGCTGAAGCGGGCAGGGCGGTAGACATGGCACGCTTGGTCAGTCTCCGGGGTATCGGCACTGAGCACGGGAAAGTGCTCCTATCCCTAGGCGTTCGCAGCGTGTGCGAATTGTCAGCGCGGGAGCCTGCAGCGCTCCATGGTGAAATCCGGCAGCGAACCGCGGGTCTTCGTCCCACCACGGCCGAGGTGCGTATCTGGATCAGGGCCGCAAGACGGCGCTGCGAGCCGTAGTTATTTTACTGTCCATGCTGAGCACGATTCTGAAGGTAGTTGGGGCGTTGGCCGCGATCGCCGTGTTGATCTATTTGGTCACGGCAATTCTGGCGTGGAGATATCAGGATCGTATGGCGTTCCCGGCACCGCGCAGCCCGTTGCCGAATCCGGAGTCGCTGGGAATACACGACGGCAGGCGGATCGCGCTTATCACCAGCGATGGCGTAGCACTGCAAGGCTGGTATCTCCCTCCCAACCCGTTGCCTGCGGCCGGCTCCAAGGCACCCGGTCTCATCTGGTTCTACGGAAACATGGAGACCATCGAAGGGATCGCGCCGATCCTGCTCCGATTCCGCCCGGCCGGCACCGGGCTGCTGGTGTTGGACTACCGCGGTTACGGTTCCAGCGCCGGAGAACCCTCTGAAGAGGGCGTGTATCGCGACGCGGAAGCTGCCTGGGATTACATGGTCGCACAATCCGAGATCGACTCGACCAGAATTGGCGTGTACGGCCGCTCGATCGGCAGTGCCGTGGCACTATACCTCGCCACCGAGAGACCGGTACGAATGGTGATCCTCGACTCACCGTTCTCCAGTGGCCGCGACATGGCCGAGCAACACTACTCATTCCTTCCGCTGTCATTGATGCGGCTATCGCTCGACAATACCAGCCGAGCGGAGCAGCTAACCGTGCCACTGCTGGTATTTCACGGAGCGGAGGATCGTATCGCACCGGTGCAGATGGGTCACGAGGTTGCACGTGCCGGGAACGCCGATACGATTATCGAAATCCCGGGCGCCGGACACAACGACACGTATGCAGTTGGCGGCGACATGTACCTCAGACATTTCCTCGACTTCTTGGAAGAGAATCTCCAAGAGAGGCCCTAGCCGACTCCATTTATCCTGCTGGATCGCAACAAGGTCAATCATATGCGTGCAACTACCCTGATTTCATTGTTCTCACTGGTTTGTCCGATGAATCTGGTCGCACAAACCAAGTATCCCACCAAGTTTTCGCCTGAGCTGTCGCAGCTTCCCGTTGTCAGCGATGCGCTGGCATACGTCGACGACAATTTCGAGCGTCAGGTGGGTGAGTGGATGCACATCACTCAGATTCCCGCTCCTTCGGGCAACGAAGGTGAGCGGGGGGTTTACGTGCGCACGCAGCTGGGACAACTAGGCCTCGAAGTAACGACGGATTCGATCGGCAACGTGATCGGACGGCGGCCCGGGACGGGCGGGGGTGAGACTCTGGTCTTTGCCGCCCACATGGACACGGTGCACCCGCTGGGAACCGACCTGACAGTAACTCGCGAAACGGGTCGTCTCCACGCCCCTGGTGTTTACGACAACAGTGCTTCGGTGGCCAACATGCTTGCCGCAGCTCGCGCAATACAATCGGCAGGTCTGGTAACGAAAGGAGACGTGATCTTCATCGCTACGGTGCGCGAGGAGGTCGGTCTGGATGGCATGTCATACTGGCTCGACCACAACCCCGACGTTACAGACATGCTGGTGGCTTTGGATGGTGGATTGGGCCCCATCTCGTACGGCGCGCTGGGGATCTACTGGTCCAGCATGGAGTTCTCGGCAGAAGGCTCCCACACGCTCAGCTCGCGCGGCAAGCCGCACCCGGCACGCGCGGCATCGCACTGCATTTTGAATATCTATGACATTCCGCTCCCATCGCGTGATGCTCCGGCAAGTGCGGTGTACAATGTGGGGATGCTGAGAGGGGGACACGTCGTGAATGCGATCCCACAAGAGGTCTCCTTTACAGTCGACCTTCGCACCGTCGATCCCGTCCTACTGGCAGAACTCGATTCGGCAATCTTAGAAGCCTGCGAAACGGCGGCTAGCGACGAGGGCGTGGAGTTCCGCCGCGAGTGGATCTCAAAATCCGAAGCGGGAGGCAGACCCGATCAACTGGCCGACCGACGGGCTCACCCCCTGGTACAGACCGCGGTGGACGTGTTGGAACACCTCGGCTACGACTTCGGCGGGCGCCCGTCGGCGGTGGCGTCAGGCTCGACCGATGCCAACACCGCCGTAATCAGAGGAATCCCGGCTATCTCCACTGGTCGCACGAGAGGCGGGAATCAGCATACCGTGACCGAGTGGGCAGACATCGAGCCTGCCAGAATCGGCACAAAACAGATAATCCTGTTGACCGCTGCATTGGCAGAAGTCGTTGGTGGTGCCTGAGTGACGGCAACTTCACGATCAGGGTGGGCCCGCCGTCTCTCGATGATTACCTAACACGATACGAGTTGCTCCGGCCAGAATGAGTCACTTGGCGGCCGCCCACAGACAACTACACAGCGCCCGCAGGCTCATACGTTCTGCCGTCCGCCGGAATCCTCGACGCCATGAATACAACCAGCAAGACGACCCCCGCGGCAATGTAGAACGGCACGTGAACACCCAGTCCTTGGAATGCGGCCGTTGCCCAAATCGGCCCGATCACACGTGACATCCCACCAAAGGCCTGTTGCACTCCCATGGTCTGACCCATTTCCCTCTTGGAGACCCGATGTGTGACCAGAGCAGAGACCGTGGGAAACAACAGGGCGGTGCCGATAGGGATCAAGCACATGATCAGAGCAAACGTCAACAGAGAAGAGGCCCTCGGTAGCAGGAAGATTCCCAACATCAACGACGTCGCGCCGAGACGCATCACCCTCACCTCGCCGAACCCATCCACCAGCCTACCCAGTATCAACGCACGCATTACGACGCCCAGACCACCCACCAACACGAAGAAGATTCCAATGGTCTGAGCTGTGACGCCGAACTCGCTTCCCAAATACAACGCCATCACGGCGGTCGTAGACATGAAACCGAGCATCGCAAAGGCGTAGATCCAGATCAACCTGCACACCTGCCTTCTCGGAGCAGTGAGCACTTCCCATATGGCCTCTCTGATGGAACGCCGCGGCACACCCTCGATACCATCTGCGAGACCTTCAGTTGCATCCATGTGTTCTTTCGGCTCCGGCAACCAGCGTGCGGCAAACACTACGTTTGTGAGACACAGTGCCGCGGCGAAGAGCCCCGGGGCAGCGGGTCCCAGACCATAGGCCAGAGAGCCGATTGCCGGACCGACCATCACCCCTGCACTCGTGGCCGCGCTCAACCATCCCAACGCCCTGGCCCTGTCCTTGGGTTCGGACGCATCACCCACGTAGGCCTGCAGCACACCTGTCGTCCCACCACCCACACCTTGGATCAACCGCGAGAGAAACAGCATCCAGATGGAAGTGGCGAAGCCAAACACTGTGAACGAAACAGCTCCTGCAAGCAGCCCCGCGATGATCGCAGGGCGCCGTCCATATCTATCGGAGATGCGTCCCCACAAGGGAGCCGAGGCAAGTTGGGCGATCGAGAACACGGCGATCATCCAACCAATGACCCATTCCGGTGCTTGCAGCCGCAGTGCGTAGAAGGGCAGCAGCGGGAAGATCATGGCAAAGCCGATCATATCGACGAACGCCGTCGCCATGAGAACCGAGATGCGTTTCATCGTCGCGTGCCCACTGCCATCGCGACCGCCGAGATCAACATCAGTACCACACCGTATGCTGCTGCGATCCCTATGTCGAACTCGCGCAACGCCGAGAGTATCTCGATCGAGATCGGCCTGGTGTCGAATGTGTATAGCACGATCGACGTCACGAAATCACCCAGCGCCGTAGCGAAGGCCAATGCACCACCGGCCAGAATGGCAGGCCTCAGGAGCGGGATTGTAACCCGCCACAACGTGCGCCAACGATTGGCTCCCAGCGAGGCGGCCGCCTCGTCGAGCGACTGGTCGAGCTGCCTGAAGCCCGCCAACACCGAACCGGACACAATGGGAATGTTTCGCACCATGTACGCCAACGGCAGAATCAGCACGGTACCCACCAGCACCCAACGGCCCACCCATGGAGCCTTGACGCTGAACGTGGTTGCCAATGCTATGGCGAGCACGGTACCGGGTACCGCCCACGGGAGTGTTGTGAGCGTCTCAATCGATTTGCGCAACGACACCCGCTTCTGCACCACGAGGCGACCGGCCCACAGGGCGATGGCCAGCGCACCGAAGGTGGCAACACCGGCCATCCAAATAGAATTGACCAGAGGTCGCATTCGTTCCGGTTCCGCCGCAAGCGCCTGATAGTTCCCGAGCGTGTACTCCGGTGGAACTAGCTGGGTAGTCCACGTGCCAACAGGCACCAACGACACAACAATCAAGGTCGCATGAGGCAACAGCAGCACCAACGCAAACGTCCAGCCCACGGCCGCGGCGCTCCAGCGAGCCGCTGGTTGCACTATGGAGCGGGCTGTTGGCGGCGTTCCCTTCCCCACCGCAGCGACGGACCTAGTTCCCTGGGAGCGCCGGAAGAGGATCAGACCGATGAACGCGACCGCAGCCAGAGCCATCGTTTCAACCACCGACATCTGAACGTCGAGATTGACCTTGCTCGTGACGATCTGGGTGGTCATGACGCGGAAACCACCACCGAAGATGTAAGGTGCGCTAAACGACCCCAGTGCCGTCATGAAGGTGAGCAGTGCGGCCGCGCCTATCTGAGGCCGCAGCAACGGCAGCGTGACTCGAACCAAGGTGCTTCGCGCACCGTGCCCCAGAGCATGTGCCGCCTCGATCATCGAGCTGTCGACTTTGGCAAGACCTGCGCGGGCGAAGAGATAGAAGTAGACGTACATCGAATAGGCGTGAACCAAGAGGATGGCACCCCAACCCTGCAACCTCCACGGCGCCTGTTGCGTCCCCAATAGCGCTGCCACGACTCGCCCTACGAAACCGCCCTCCCCGTAGAGAAACAAGAATGCGATCACACCAACCAGAGGTGGCAGCACCGCGGGAAGGGCCACGAGCGCCCCCAGGATGCGCCTTCCCGGAAACTCCAACCGCTCGAACACGAATGCCAACGGAATACCTATGGCACCAGACACCGCGACGCTCGCGAAGGAAATCCAGATGCTATTCCAGAGGGCACCCCATTCGTGACTGTCCCGCACGAACGCCAGCAGATAATGAGTGGTCCACCCGACATCGCCCCTCACACTACCCAGAGCGATTATCGCTATCGGATAGAGCACCACCCAAGTCAGAACTAGGGCGAGCAACCATCCGCTAGAACGAGTCCTCGTCAAAGACGCTCCGGAAAAACGCGAGTATCGGTTGCGGTTACCCGTACCCGGTCGCCTACCTCGGCCGCAGTCACCGGCGCCTCGATCTCCAGTGTTTCTCCGTTTGCGTCGACCAAGAAGAAGGCACTGGCACCGGTGTAGCGCCGCTCCACAACCGTTCCACCGACTCCGTCACCGTTGGTGAAATGAAAGGCCTCCGGCCGAACCACAACAGAAACGGGCGCTCCGGATTCCAGACCGTCAGGACATTCCCCTGGCCATTCGACTTCTCCGGATACTCGAACACGGTCGAGCGATACCACTGTGCCGGAGAGTACACTAGCTCTTCCAACGAAGCCGGCCACGAATCGAGTTACCGGACGTTCATAGAGCTCACGAGCTGTGCCGACTTGCTCGAGTGCGCCTTGGTGGATCACCGCGACCAGGTCGCCCAGTGCAAAAGCTTCCTCTTGTTCGTGAGTGACGAAAACCGTCGTGACGTGTGTCTGCTCCAGTGCCAAGCGTAGCTCGCGACGAGTTCGTTCGCGCAAACCCGGATCGAGGTTGGAGAGTGGTTCATCGAGCAGCAGTACACGTGGCTCGGGCGCAAGCGCGCGGGCAACGGCTACTCGCTGTTGCTGCCCGCCGGACAGTTCGGTTACCTCTCGGTCGGCGAATCCTGTGAGATCGACCATTGCGAGGACCTCGACTACTCTCTGCTGCTTTTGTGATGCGGTTTGATCGCTGAGTCCGAACGCAACGTTTTTACCCACTGTGAGGTGGGGAAACAGTGCGTAATGCTGGAAGACCATGCCAAAACGACGCTGAGCGGGTGACATCGAGGTGACATCGGTACCGTCCACGACTATTTCACCGTTGTCAGGCATCTCGAAGCCGGCCAGCAACCTCAGCGTGGTCGTCTTGCCACTCCCACTGGGTCCGAGCAACGCCAGGACCGTCCCCCGCTCCACGCCGAGCGTGAGGTCGTCAATCGCGAATTGGTCACCGAATCTCTTTGTGAGGTTGTTGAGCTGCAGGTACGAGTTCGCCATCAGCGTCCCGTTTCAGAGGTTCCTTTCCCCCTGACGTTGCGATCCCAGTAGGAAATCCAGGCGGCGCCTTGCCTGCTCAACAAGTCCCAGTCCATGGGTTCAGCAATCATCACGGCCCGGACTTCTTGCGCCCACTCGGGAAGCGAGTCGTGAGGGACATCCACTCGCACCGGCAACCGGAACTCACGCCGGGACGCCATGATCTGTGCCTCGACCGAGCCAACCCACTCCACGAACTGCTGGGCTAGCAACAATCTCCTAGTCCCTCTGATTATGGCTATTGCATCTTCGATCACGGGGGTCCCGCTCGAGGGCAGAATGAAATCCAACGGGTTACCCTTGCGCTGCTCCGTGAGAATGTCAGTTAGTACCCAGAGCGTGAGGATCCCCTCCTGTCGAATCAGTTTCTGGTGCAGCAAGGCTGGATTGATTGGGTATTCACGAGTCTGGGCATCGAGACGTCTGAGCCAGTCGAAACCAGCTGCGGTGTCACCTGTGGCCCTGAGGCCCCGTTGAACGACCATCCCGAAGATCGTGCGCATGGTTCCGGACGCGAACGGATCGCGAATCAGGATCTGGTCTTTCCAGCGTGGCTCGAGCACTTCGTCCCAGTCAGCCGGGACTTGATCGGGTGTCAGCGCGTCCGAGTTGTATGCAATCACAGCGGGCGTTTCGTACGCCACGAAGTAGAGATCGCCCGCTCCCTGGGCTCGTTGCGGTACGGAGTCGGCCCAGTTGGGCCGATAAGGTTGCAGCAGCGAGTCGCTTGCCGCCTGTCTGAAGAGATTCGATGGACCGCCGTACCAAACGTCAGCCTGAGGATTGGCCCGTTCCGAGGTGACACGATCCAGGACATCCTGGGAACCCATATCCATCCAACGGACATCCACACTGGGGTTTGCCGTCTCAAATGTCCGCTCCGCCAGGGTGAGCAGGCCACGTCCGTGAGGTGAATAGACCACCAAGGATTCGCGGCCGTCGGAGCAAGAGAGCGTGACAACCGCTAGCAGCGCTAGGGATAAACGGCGGGCACGTATCTCACTGGATCCACCCTTGGCCTTGGCGGTCCCGCTCACGGCACGATCCGCTCGTTCAACCCCAGCAGATTCAAGAACAGCTTGTAGGCACCTGCCGTACCGGCCGGTAAGGCGCGGAAGAAGCTGATTCCGGTGTACACATACGTACCCTCACCGTACCCGGCTACCAGCAACACACCTTGCACCGGGTCGCGATCCGGATCCTGCATTTCCAGCAGGGGCAGGTACTCATCATCCCAGGTCCCGGCGAAATAGAGTCCCCGCTCCTGCGGCCAGTCGTCCCAATCAGCCTCATCGATCACATTGGGGGTATTGAACGCCGGATGATCCGGCTGAAGCACCGTCACTGGTGCAGTTTCGTCGGTAACCCGATCGTGGGGACGGGAAATGTTCAGGGGATATGGCGCATACTCCCCGCGGGCGAACTGGTACTGCTGGTACTGAACCAACAGCAACCCGCCAGCGGCAACATACTGGAGTAACCGGTCGTTCTGCCGGACGAGCGCCGAATCGATTTCGTAGGCCCTGGGACCGATCACGATGGCGTCAAACCGAGTCAGATCGCTTCTCGCCAGTGCTGCCGCATCCAGCAACTCGAGTGGTAGCCCGATCTGTGACAACGCCTGCGGCACACGATCCGCAGCGCCCCTCACGTAGCCAACCAGGCTCAGGTTGGGAGCTCGCAGCGGTACCACCCGAAGACTCGCGACGGCGTCGAGGATCTGCGGAGTCGGTCGAATATGTGGATATTCGATCAGTTCGACTCCTTGATCGAATCCCCTGCCATCCTCCAGTTGAGCCAGAGCACGGACTTCCACAAGTGCTTCGTCGATGCCGGGTGGCCGTGACAGCCTGAACTGCAGCGTGCGGGATTCCCCGGCTTGACCGAACTCGAAGGGCTGCGGCTGAGGCGGCGGCCACCCATCAACCTCGAGCCGTACCGTGCCACTGGTCGGTCCCGCCCCGTTGTAGGCCAGCGATACGGTGAAGCTCTTCTCTCGCGATCCCCCGGACGGCCACACCACTAGTCGCGGGTTGAGCTTGATATCAACTGCAGGCACAACCCGTACGGGACGTCTGATCTCACCAATCGCTTGATCGTTGTAGCGATAGCTGACCTCTCGTTCCAGAACTACGTCTGCTCCCAGTACAGTTACAGCGACCCATGCCCGCAGAACTGGGGGGCCAAACAGTTGCCCTCGCGTCGCTGCGGTCGTGGTGCTCCAATCGTATTGCGCACCGATCAGAGATCGATCGAGGAAATAGGGCTGGGTCGGCCGAGCGGTTGCTGGTATTTCCACGGCGAACAGCCTTTCACTCTGCTCACCGGGCGCCAGCGTCGTTACGGTGTCTCCCTGGGACTCTACTGGCCACTCGGACGGCGTGACCACCGATATCCCTGCCAGTCCGATTTCGTATGGGCCCGCGTTGTGGAGCTGGACCGTCACCGCTCTACTCTCTCCCGGCACCAACGTCTCTTCCTCGGTGCGGCCGTCGATGACCAATCCGGCGGAGATGGCCAGTGCTTCGCGCAGCAGATCTACGCTCTCGCGCTCTACCTGCGGGTCGCCCTCAGCCCTAACGAGGGCAGCTGCCAGCACAGGCGCGGCTTCGGCCAGGCGGGCCGGTGCGACCGCACGTCTCAACGAGTCAGCCAACAGCGCGACCCAGGACGTATTCGCAGCGATTCCGTCAAAGAAGTGCTGCTCGACCTGCTCGGCGTTGAATCCGGTGCGGTCCTCGATCAGCATGAGGCGCGTGCTTGCTGGCCCGATTCGCAGTATGCGCCCCATGTCCTGTGAGCTGTGCTGGCTCCGGCTCTCCATGGCTATCTGGTTGATCGAGCGCCCGGTCCTGGGATCGAGAAATCCGGTCTCCATCTCCAGCGTCGTGCTACCCGCGTCGAACCGCGTGGATCTGTACAGCTTCAGCGGCCTCCACGGACTCAAGCCTTCCTCTGTTTCGAGCTCGGGGAAGCGGGTGGGATCTCCCGCAGCCTCGAAAGCGGGCAGGGCTGCGGCACCGGCTGCCTGGTGCTGTCCGTGGCCATCGCGGGATGTGCCCGAGAACACCGACACCATCACGTGAGGCCGGAACCGGCGTACGACGCGGACCACATCTTTCAGCACTGAGTCAGGTGGCCAGAACTGGGACGTCTCCTCGAACGAGCGTGAATAACCGAAATCGTACGAGCGAGTGAAGAACTGGCGAGCACCGTCGATCTCCCGCGCCGACTCCAACTCCCGCGACCGCAGCAAGCCCAGACCCACACCGAGTTCGTCGCCAATCAGGTTCTGACCTCCCTCGCCGCGCGAGAGGGCCAGGTACGCTGCGTCGGCACCGTATCCGCGGGCCAGCAGGGCCAGGAAACTCGTGTCCTCATCGTCGGGATGGGCTGCGATCACCAGTGCCCGGCGGTTTTCGGCAAGTCGCTGCAACAGATAGTCAAACGCGACGATACCGCCGGTGGATGGCGGAGCCAGCTGTGCCGCCAGCGGCGGCGCTGCAATGAGACACGCCGCGAGCAGCGCGGCGATGCTAAGCGGCTTCGCGAGCAACGACGATGCTACGGAGGCGTTCTGCGCTGGGATCTTGCGGGTCGCCAAAGGGTTGAGGGTGACCACCGGGATCTGACACCACGGTGGGGCAGACGAACTCGTAGCGGCGATTGCGGACAAGATCTTGGACCGCGCGCGTGCCGACCGGCGCGCCCAGAACGAGGCGTGACGGTGACATCTGCCGAACGGCCTCGGCAGCGGCCAGCATTTTCCAGGGAGACGTTGCGTGTCCTTCAACCACGATGACATTCATGCCCTCCACCGGTCTAAGAGGTCTCTGTCCTCGAAACAGAAGCCGCTCAGTCTTTATCGCTCGCCTGGCTTTGTCAATGGCCTCCTCGAGACTCTCCATCAGTCCGAAACGGGGCTGGAAATCAGAACTGAGAGTTGCGTCGCCGTCCTCCGCCATCGCCCCTACTATTCCCAACTCGTCGATCCGTATGTGGGCAGCCACAATCACGTCAAACGAACAGGACATGGCCTTGGCAGCATTGGCCGCGACCTCCACACCTCCAGGTGTTATGCCCAATACTACGGTCGGCGGCGAGGCCCTGCGATTCAGCTGCGTACCCAGCTGAGCCCCGGCACCCGAGCGAGATTGATAAAGCGCTCCTGCTTCAGATCCAGACGGCATGATGCAGCGAATATATCCTTGAACGGCGGGAAGCCAAAATGACCCAGCTATCCCCTACTTGCTCAACTCCGTATTTTTCACTGCCAGGAACACCACGGGGGCGAACCTCGGTTCCCAACAATACAGCCATTACTGCATCAACGAGACGATATCATGACAACGGTTGCACCTGATGAGAAGAAGGGCGCCGGTCCATCTCCCGAGAAACACGTAAGCGAACAGGAAGCCCGCGCCGTAACCGAAGCCGCGCGGGAAAAAGAGTGGAAGGCACCCAGTTTCGTAAAAGAGCTGTTCAACGGCCGTCTCCACTTGGAACTGCTCCATCCCTGGCCACAGGTCAATGAGGCGGAGATGACCCGGGCAAAACCCTGGCTCGACAAGCTGGAGGAGTTTCTCAAGGATAACGTCGACGGCGACGCCATCGACAGGGATTCCAAAGTCCCGGACCACGTGGTCCAAGGATTGAAGGACTTGGGCTGCTTCGGGATCAAGATCGCCACCGAATACGGTGGCCTGGGCTTCTCACAGACCGTCTACAACCGCGCCATATCGATGGTGGCCAGTCTCGATGGCTCGGTCGCCACGCTACTCTCGGCCCACCAATCGATTGGAGTGCCCACTCCACTCAAGGTTTTCGGCACGGAAGAGCAGAAGAAGGAATACCTTCCCCGGCTGGCGAAAGGCGAGATCAGTGCCTTTGCACTAACTGAAGTTGGGGTTGGCAGTGATCCCGCTCGCATGGAGACCACGGCGACTCTGACCGAAGATGGCGACACCTATATCCTGAACGGTGAGAAGCTGTGGTGCACCAATGGCACTGTAGCCGACATAATCGTGGTGATGGCGAAGACGGACGAGAGGAAGATCAGCGCGTTTATCGTTGAGATGGATTGGCCCGGAGTCGATGTCGCCCATCGTTGTCACTTCATGGGTTTGAAGGGAATCGAGAACGCACTGATCCGATTCCATGATGTGCGGGTACCAAAGGAGAATCTGCTCGCAGGTGAGGGCAAGGGATTGAAACTTGCCTTCACGACCCTGAACACCGGCCGGCTCACAATACCAGCGACCTGCGCCGCAGCCGGAAAACGGTGTCTCGAGATCGCTCGGCAGTTCTCGCAGAGTCGTGTGCAGTGGGGACAGCCCGTCGGCAAACACGACTCCGTGGCCCAAATGCTGGGATCGATCGCCACCAACACGTTTGCCATGGATGCGCTGCAAGAGATTGCCACCCTCATGGCGGACAAAGGTGGCTTTGACATCCGGCTCGAAGCTGCGGTTTCAAAGATGTGGAACACCGAAGCCGGCTGGTTTGTGGTGGATGACGCTCTGCAGATACGCAGCGGAAAGGGCTATGAGACAGCCGATAGCCTGAGGGACCGTGGAGAAGACCCGATTCCCCTTGAACGGATGCTGCGGGATTTCAGAATCAATCGGATCTTCGAGGGTTCGAGCGAGATAATGCGGCTCTTCATTGCACGCGAGGCCGTCGACACACACTTGAAGATCGCAGGTGCAATCGTCGACCCCCGAGCCTCATTCGGTCAGAAGGTTCCTGCTTTCATAAAGACGAGCATCTACTACGCGTGGTGGTACCCCACCCGATGGCTCGGCTGGGGCTGGTGGCCGCGGTACGCCGAGTTCGGCAAGCTCGACAAGCATCTCCGGTTCGTTAACCGACGGACCCGCAAGCTCGCGCGCATGCTGTTCTACGCCATCCTCAGACACGGTCCGAAACTCGAGAAACGGCAAAAGGTGTTGGCGCGGTTCGTAGAGATAAGCGCCGAGCTGTTCGCTATGGCCGCTGTGTGCTGCAAGGCGCAGAGCCTCAAGACGAGCAAGTCACCTGAGGAGCGGGCGCAAGGTGCTACCGCGATTGCGTTGGCCGACGGCTTTTGCCGAGCGGCCAAGAGGCGAGTGAGGGAGCGGTTCAAGGGGATCTTTCACAACGACGACGTCAAGATCTATCAGATCGCTCAACAGGTGTTGGCGGACGAATTGACGTGGATGGAGCAAGGGGGAGTGGTTAGACAGTAGCCCACACTCCTGCTGTGCCTTGCGCAGAAGTCTGGGGGAGTTACCCCATCTTCCCCAGACCGAGTTGGAGACCTTAGTCGACGCCATCGCACAAACCCACCTGAGAACAAGGGAAGGAGATTCGGGAACCTCCTTCCCTTTCTTCCGCTCGTCACTGCCAATCGTTCAACCACGTCAACTGTTGACCGGTTACAGCTTCCCAAGGGCCCCGAGCCTACTCAATCCGGCTTTCGCAAGTCGACCATCCCGCCTAACTTCAGCGTCAGCTACGGATACAGACTCGGACCACTCGATTCACGGAGGTTGGTATCATGAACATCAGGAAACGCATCGGGATCTGGACAGTCGCCGCGATGCTAGTAGCTGGAGCATGCAGCGACGACGCAGCTGATATCACCGACCCAGACGGAACCGGTTCACTCTCGGCTGCAGAGAAAGCTGCGTTGTCGCAAGCTCTCACAACCACAGGTGCCCTTGCCGGGACTCCGGCAGCACCGTACGCCGCTCTGGTAATACAGACACTTGACGAGGTCGGCACCATGAATGCAAGCAGGTCTGCCGCCATCGATAAGGCAATCGAGAGCGGATTGAGCCTCGCCCTGACTGCGGCCCTCGGTGCGAACTACGAAGGGGCCGTCGGTGTTCAGGTTGGGTACGACGTTCAGGGAACGACCGGGTGGTTCATCGGTGTGGTCGGCTGGAACGGACTCAGCGTACAAACCAACAGCGTGAGTGAGTTGGTTTCCGCCTACGGGTTTGGCGAAGGCTCGAGCACTCCGCCCAGCAACGTTGCGGGCGCAATTGGTGACCTACTTGGTGCGTCTTACTGGGACGGAATGCCCTACTACGGCATGAGTGGCAATGCCTCCATAACGGGATCCAACTTCAGCGGTTCGACGGATTGCAGCTTCATTGGCTTTTCGTGTAGTTACGCTACCGGGACGATGAGCGGTAACTTTGGTTTTGAGGCGCAGGCGTTGGAGACTACCGACACGTACAGCCAGAGTACGGTCAACTTCTCCGGCCTACCCGCAGTGAGTCTCACCGTTACGCAAGGTTCGTAGTTGCCGTACGGCAGACAGCACGACAAGGGCCACGCACACGCGTGGCCCTTCGCACTGGCATGCTAGCGCTCTCGGGTTACACAGACTGCAACGCCTGCTCCAAATCGACGATCAGATCTTCGTAGTGCTCCACCCCAATAGAGATCCTCACCAGGCCCGGGGTGATGCCCATCTTCTCCTGTTCTTCTGGCTCGATATCGGAGTGCGTCATTGCCCCTGGATGCTCAACCAGAGTCTCCGTCCCACCCAAGCTCACCGCAAGCTTGGCGAGCTGTAGTGAATTGAGAAACCGGAACGCTGCCTTCTCTCCATCCAGCTCAAACGCAATCAAAGACCCTGGCGCTGCACATTGCTTGCGATAGACGTCGAACATCGGGTCGTCTTCCGCTATCAGGCCGAGGTAGTGCACGGTCTTGACCTTGGGATGGTCTGCCAGAAAGTTGGCCACATACTGCGCGTTCTTCATCTGTGCGGTCATGCGCATCTTGAGTGTCTCGAGGCTCCTCAACAGCAACCACCCCGTCCACGGCCCTGTCATGTTGCCCATGAATGTGCGTAGCGTCCTTACTTGCGCCATCAACTCTTCGGAGCCGAGACAAGCACCGGCGATCACGTCACTATGACCTCCGATGAACTTCGTAGCCGAATAGACCACCAAATCGGCGCCGTGCTTCAAAGGGTGCTGGAAGACGGGCCCCAGGAAAGTGTTATCCACGATTAGTACCGGATTGTGGTCGCCGCCACCAAAGGAGTGCACTAAATCTGCAGTATCGCTTATGTCGATCAGTGCATTGGTTGGGTTGGCCGGAGTCTCGATGAGGGCTGCACTCACACGTTTGTCACCTACCTGCTCCCTAACTTCCTGTTCTATCTCTGATACCGGATGGCCCGCATTGAAGCACACTGGAGTGATTCCAAAATTGGGGAGCACGTGCTTCACGAAATAGTCCGAGCCGCCGTACAGTGGTTCACTCGCCAAAACCACGTCTCCCGGGCGCGCGAACGTGAGAAGCGTGGTGGAAATCGCTGCCATTCCACTCTGGAATACCGCTGCCGCTTCGGCCCGGTCCCAAAGGGTGAGACGATCTTCCAGCACCTCGAGGTCGGGATTGTTGAGGCGACTGTATATCAGTCCCAGTTTTTCGGTCGGACCCCTCTTTCTCAGTCCGTAGGCAAGCTCAAAGAATGCCTTGCCTGCCTCAGCACTCTCGAACGCAAAGGTCGATGTCTGGAATATCGGTGGCTTGACCGCGCCTTCTGACAACATCGGGTCGTAGCCGTAGCTCATCATCAGAGTTTCCGGCTTGAGCTCACGCCCATTTATGTCGCGTTTCTTGTAGTCTTTCACGGTCGGGTTCTCCCTGACTTGTTGCGTGACGTCGGTAGGAGCCGATCCTCCGCGCAGTGAATTTATCGTGTCGCCAAGCAATGTGGGGATGCAATGAAGTAGGGGAAGTGCGCCAGACAATCATACCTACTGCTCCAGTCACCCGCCGTACTAGATTTCCTTGGTGAACCGACGGACTTCTTTCACCATATCAGCCGGGGCCGAGATCATGGGAAGCGGGTACTTTTTACGGACATAGATTACAAGTCGCACACTGCGCAGCACGTCGTTCGAAGGTATTATTTGGGACGGGACAGTGGGGATCGCCCGGGCGATCACAAACCCCAACTCAGGTAGGACCACTGATGCCTAACGTTACCCTCGCATGCCAATTCTGCAGCAAGCTGAACAAG
>JBDGXD010000050.1:0-17339 GCA_039584755.1 Gemmatimonadota bacterium | reverse complement strand
CACCACCATGAAAATCAAGCTCAGCGAAGAAACGAAGAAGACCCCGATGAGCAGTGCAACGAACCAGAGCATTCGGTCGGGGAAGGCGATACCGAACAACGAGTCGCTGATCATCTGCGCAGATCGGGCCGAGGCACTCTACGTGCGGGACGGTCAGCGGCCAACAGCCAGTAGCTCTGAGCGTAGTGTAGCGCGAAGCCCGCAAACGAGGGGAAGCCGTGAAACGCGTTGGCAGTCTGTTGCATCACAGCCTCGAGTCTTCGCGTGTCATGCCGCGCGAACGTGATCTTGCTTGCCGGCACTTCGGTCTGCCTGTTGACCTGCCACCACCAGAGATCGGCGGGTTGGAAGCCACCAGCTTCTAGCCACTGGATGATCACAGCTGCGGTGCCGGCGCTGTCCCGCTCACTTCGTTCGGCCAGATACGCGACCAGAAGCGAATCCTCCGCCGGCACCAGCATTACGAGTGGTCCCTGAGGGATGGGACCCAGCCCCCGCGTGGGTCGACCCCAGAAGTCCAACAGCACTTCGTCCGGTAACTCTCCAGTCTCGAGTCCCACGAAAACCGACTTGTTTTGCTTGGCGGCGTACTCCATTTCCCCGCTCGCGTGTCGGACCGTACCGTCCGCACCGAACGCAACCGTCCGATAGTCCATTATCGAGACATCGTCCACCAAATCGATGATGTGCTCGCTGACCGGTTTGCGCACACCACGAAACTCGGCGACGACCGGTTCGTAAGTGTACGCTGCCGGCGCGTCATACCAGAACGGAATGTCGACACCTACCTGTAGAGCGGCCAAACGCGCACGCTCGGCTACCGCCGCGGTGAGCTGGAGCAACCCCTGAAGCAGTGAATCGCGTAGGGTGCCGTGGAAGCCGGGAACGACATAGGGCTCGATATCGAGGTGGATGCCGTGAAAGCGCTCTTCCGGTCGCGACTCACGATTGTAACGAATCACGTTGTCGACGGTCTGGAGTACGCCCGCGTGAAAACGTGGCAACGCATAACGCGGCGCACCATCGAGAGCGTATACCTGGACTCCCTGACGATTGAAAGCCGCCACGAGAGGGCGTAGAGTCCTCGCGTCGATCGTGACCTCGCCCGGTATGCCAAGTCGATCGGGTTCGTTGGGAAGCTGGAGGAAGACGCGGTCGAAGCCGTCTTGCCGTAGGAACTCTATCAAGGCAGCTCGCTGTGCCAGATCGTAGATCAGCTCTGTGGTGTTCCAGACCCAGGTAGCTTTGTGCGGCGGACTGATTGGCTCAGTGGTGATCTCGCCCTGCGGCATGGATGGGAGATCGTCGGGCGTGAGGGAGAACGCAAACGGCCCCAGATCTACCGCAGTGGATCCCGCAGCAACTGCTTCCAACGCCAACAGCGCCAGCTGCGAACGGTAGATCTGTACCGGGAGCCGGTCTAGCGGGACGACCGCTTGCTGCCATTCGGTGCTAATACGGCCCGAGGGAAGAAACTCTGCCACGTTGCCGATCGGCAGGGCAGCTTCCTTGGATTCCCACTCGGCGTCGGCGACCTTCAGCAGTACTTGCTCGTCTCCCACATGTCCACTGATCCAGAAGCTCAGCGTGGAGAACTGCGACCCATCCAGGTAGACCCGGTTCTCCGGTGCTGCGTCGTTGTCGGACAACTGGATCCACAGCCCACAGAAGCCCGCACCCTCATTGTGACAGATCAGAGTGAGTCCTTGCCCACCCGCACGAGCCTGTTGTACCACAGCCGACGCCGTAGAGGGTGCACGCACGAATGGGTTGTAGTACCCACCGAGCGGGGTGCGATTGCTGCTTGCGAAGTCAGCCACAATCAGGTTGTTGCCTGAGAGTTCCGGCATCGCGCTGCGGATCTCAGCTGGTCGAGGTAGGGGTATCTCATCCTGCAACCGGCGGACCTCTAGCCGGTGACCCCTGGCCGTCGTCACCAATGCCACCCGTCCGAACCGCACGGATCCCACCTCACTCAGCACCCAATCGCTCAGCGGTGTTGCCCGCATCAGAATCTCAGGCGGCGCGTCCTGGGCAACCGCATTGGATCCGGCAGAGCAACACACGAAGCACAGAGATAGGACAAGTCTTTTCACCGCAACCGTCACTGGATGCTTCTCCTCATCTATCTCTCTACTTATCGGCATTCGGCCGTGTGAGTTGACTGTCGAACAGAGCGGAGAGCGGAGAGCGGAGAGCCGGGAGCGGTTGGTTCGGGAGAGAAGCGCGGCCAACCGTTGCAGACGATGCGGCAGCAGAGCGGGGCAACTGTGCCGTCACGCACTTCCCTTGTCCCGTGGTGCTATGAGCAACCTGCGGACGCGGGCAATCAGTTCGGCAGGCGAGAACGGTTTCACCATGTAATCGTTGGCACCGATCTCGAGACCGCGCACGATGTCGTGCTCACCACCCAGCGATGTCAGCATGATCACCGGGATCGATGCCAAGTCGGGGTCCTCTCGCATCTGGCTGAGCACACCGAATCCATCCAGGCCGGGCATCTGCACGTCCAGCACGGCCAGATCGAAACTCTGCTCTTTGAGGGCCGCAAGGGCATCGAGTCCGTCGGGGAAATGCTGCACCTGGAATCCGGGTTCGCGACTCAAGCGGTACACAATGAGGTTGGCCGTGACGGTGTCGTCTTCCGCCACGAGAATCTTGGTGGTGAGTGAGCCAGCTTTGGTCATAAATGGTTTTGGTGCAACAAGTTGTGCGAACACAAGATTGTGAATCACGGGATGGGGCGCAATGGCGAAGGGACGGGAATGCAGAATGCAGAATGTAGAATGTAGAATGTCGGATGGGTGGTGCCGGGTGCGTCTTCTTCCCCTCCTTCTCCCTCCTGATCAGGGCTGTGAGTGTGGATGGAGTGCAGGGTGCAGAGTACAGGGTACCGGGGGGCTGAAGTATATCGTATCCTGTGCAGCCGATTTGGCATGACGTGACGTTCGATTTGAGTCTCACAGCGCCGGTTTGGGATTCTGGCACGCCACTTTGCCAATTCAAATCGCCGATTTGAAGCTTCAAATCGCCAGTTTGAAACATCGAATCGTTGATCTCAACATCCGAAGGGGTCCGTCAGGCTTGATTTCGACGAATCGAAGTTTCGTATCGTCGATTCGACGCTTCGAACAGCCCTGTAGCAGCTTGAAATCGACGATTCAAAATGACGAATCACCGATTCGAAGTGTTAAATCGCCGATTTGAAGTGTCGAATCGTCGATTTGAAGTGTCGAATCGTCGATAGAGGCACTTTCGCCGATCCGGAGCGACGCGCACAATCGCACGTAAGTCGCTATATCCCAATCACATAGACGCTTGCACTCGAACCACGATGGCGCGGCTCGTCGATCTCCTCGATCCCCGTTAATCCGTCGATGTTGTCGATTCCAAGGTGCCGCCGTTGCCGTCATGAGTTTGCCATTTTGGCATGTGATGGGCGGAGACGACGCTAAAACAGCAATGAGTGGCTACAGGTAGTCAGGATTTGCGGAAGCCGGCTTGGTTCAGCAATGCACGATCGAACGTCACCACCAGTTCGCAACCCGCCTCGTGGGCCTGCTCGCGAATCAGGTAGTCGGCGAAATCTCCGGGACCGGTGCGGTAGGCTTCCAAGGCAAGGCCGATCTGGTCCGCCGAACGGAACCTGAGGTTTCGCGTCTGCAGCAAACCAGATAGAACCGCGGCGATCTCCTCGCGCTCGAATCCGTAGGCCGAGTCGAGCACCCACACGACTTCGCAGAATACGATGTCGCACACGTAGAGTGGCGTCTCGCTCGCAGCTGCTTTCTTGAAAAGTGACCGGGCCCGCACCGCCTGCTTGCGATCGTCCTCCACGAGGAAGCGCACCAATACATTGGTGTCGAGTGCGATCATCGGCGCGAGCCACCGCTGCGGATCGCCCGCCCCATCTCCTCGATGGTGACATGCTTCTTCTTGCGTGGCTTGAGGACCCCGAACAGGGACATCACGTCACCGGTCTCGGCCTGCATCTCCACGACGCCATCCTCCCGCAGTCTGAACTGCACGCTGTCTCCGGTGTCCAGTTGCAACGCGTCACGAATTGGCTTGGGGACCGTTATCTGGCCCTTGCTCGTCATGGTGCTCCGTGGCATCCTTACCTACCGTAAGTATTCCTTACTCAAGGTAAGAATTCACCCTGCGACAGTCAACGTTCAATCCATGGGCAGCTACAAGCACACCATGGAGCTTCCTGACACGATACGGCGTCTCAGCGCTTTGGCTGCATCGTTTCGTTGCCAATTACATCTAATTCGCCCGCAACAACAGAATCGAAGGCGGCACGTGTGAACAGGAGCTACTAGTTAGGGTACAGCGTCCAATGTTCAGCTAACCGTAGTCACCGAGTTGGAGGAGTGGCCGTCGCAGGGCTGCTCTCAGGGCGGAGGTGATGGGTGCAGAGTGCAGAGTGCAGAATGTAGAATGTAGAATGTAGAATGTAGAATGTAGGCGGCAGCCTGTCATTGACGATCCGGGCCGGCAGCTCCGCGACGCGAGTTCTTCCTCTCTCGAATCCGGTAGACGGTGACCCACGTGTCTCCCAAGTCGCACCGCTTACCCCGGCGTGGCAACTGGTGCTCGCTGTCGTGTTCTACGCAGAGGATCCGGCTGAAGGGGGTTTCCAACCAGCGACTCAGCACGCGGTCGAGCTTGCGCGAGCCATATGGAGGGTCCATGAACGCAATGTCGTAGGCAACAGAGTCGATCCGCTCGACGAACGGAATGGCGTCGCGTTTGAATATCCGGGCTCTCTGCTTGAGCTTCAAGGCGGCGACGTTGGCTTTGAGAGCGTGCAGACTCGCTGCTCCGTTTTCGACGAAGTCGGCTGTCGCAGCACCACGAGACAGGGCCTCCAAGCCGAGGGCACCCGATCCGGCAAACAGATCCAGGACGCGTGCCTCAGGGATGTCGGGAGCGAGCAGGTCCAGCATGCGACCGCGGACCAACTCTGACGTAGGTCGCACACGGGCACCCGGAGACGCGAGATCCCGCCCCGCCCACTTGCCGGACACAATTCTCACGCTACTCGCCAGCAGGCGGTAAGGCTGGAGGACGAACGCCGATTGTCAAAGGCTGAAGGGGGTGGGCTTTGCACTCTGTACTCTGTACTCTGTACTCTGTACCCTGTACCTTGCACCCTGCACTTTGTTCATTCCCGTCTCACCTTGACGATCTCCGCCACCACCGACACCGCGATCTCGGACGGTGTATCGGCTCCGATCGCCAGACCGATGGGAGTCACCACACGATCGAGTGCATCTTGCGGCACACCGGCCTCGGCAAGCGCCTTCATGATCACTGCCTTCTTGCGTTTGCTGCCGAGCATGCCGACGTAACGTGCGGGTGAACCGGCAGTACGCTCGATGATGTAGGCGTCGAAGCTGTGACCGCGGGTGGTCGCGAGCACGAAGTCATCTTCGTCAAATGCAAAGCCATCGAGCACCGAGCGGAAGTCTTCGGCTACTACCTCGTTGGCCCAGGGCAAGCGCTCGGTATTGGCAAACTCCGCGCGATCGTCGATCACCACTACATAGAATCCCACGCTGCAGGCGAGTTTCGCTATCTCCTTGCCCACATGCCCGGCCCCGAAGATCACAACCCGCGGCATACGAGGGATCGGCTCTACGAAAACGCCAGCCTCCTGATCGAGGAACGACGACACGACGTCAGATTCGGCGACAAGCGACTCGATGTCGAGCCGGTCGCCCACTGCCACAACATCCGCGTTCATCTTCGCCATCTTGCGGGGTCCACTGGACCAGGCGGTACCGGTGTAGACCACCGTGGGAATACGGGTCTCAATTGCCCGAGCGATGCCGCGATACAAGCTGACTGCTTCGTTGGAGGTGAGAACCGGTTCCAGGAAGAACTCCGCCGTGCCACCACACGACAGCCCGATGTCGCCGGCCAGATCGGCGTTCAGTGTGTGGGTCACAAGGGCCGGCTCACCCTGGTTCACAGCGCTGAGTGCCTGTTCGATCACATCAGCCTCGACACAACCACCACCGACAGTTCCCCAGCGCCGGCCGTCAGCAGTAACCAACATCTTGGCGTCACTCGCCATCGGCAACGAACCCCTGCGCCGCGAGATGGTAGCCAGTGCAGCAGACACACCAGAACTCGCTAGCTCAGCAGCAGTAGACCAGATGGTGGCACGATCGTCCATGAACACTCCCGAGAGGAGGGGGAAATCTAATAGGAGGGGAAGCAGGGAAAGGAGGGGAAGAAGAATACCTTGACTCTGCACCCTGCACCCTGCACACTCACCCTGCCGACCGTTCTCCAAAAAAGGAAAAGGGCCCCGAAGGACCCAAGGAGTGCGTGACGCAAGCTCCCCGCTAGTGGTGCGTCACCACCATTGCTTTGGCCGTCATCCTCGGGCTGAGCATCGGGAACGTCCTGGCAAACAATCCGTAAGCCAACAGGAACATCCCGATGAAGCCGACGGTGATGCCGAACTCGGGGAGTCCGAATGCGGGACCGTGCTCGGTGAGCGACGGCTGCACCATCAGATAGCGTTCCAGCCACACTCCGACAAAGCTGATCGCCGCGAACAGCGTGAAAGTGAACGGCGTGATCTTGGACTTGACCCAGATGAGTCCCCAGAACGGGATCAAGAACACCATCAGCCCAACCGTGATGGCCACCGGCCGCCACTCACCCCACAGGCGATAGAACGGGAACGATGTCTCTTCCGGCAGGTTGCCGTACCAGATGACCAGGAACTGGCTGAACATCAGGTAAGCCCAGAAGATCGAGAACCCGAATATGAGCTTGCCCAGATCGTGGAAGTCGTGCACGTCGATCACTTCCTCGAGTTTGAGCCGCTTGCGCCAGTACACCATCATCATCGCCAGCATGGTCAATCCCGTGAGGAACGCTCCCATGAAGAAGAACGCACCAAACAGGTTGCTCAACCAATAGGGCGCCAACGACATGATGAGATCGAAGCCGAGTATTGTGAACATGTAGGCGTACAGGATGCACAACAGCGGTGCCAGCCAGTGCACTCGGTGCTCGACCTTCGCTAGCGCCTCGGCAGATCCGTCGTAACTACCCAGCAGACGATCGAACAGGCGGCGACGCCAGCCGGACACATGGTCTCTCAGCTCATACAGATCCGGTTTCATGTCGTTCAACACGAACAGCTTCGCAACACCGAACACGGCAAGCAGTGCGATCAGATCACGCCAGAACACCCAGGAAACAGTCAGCCAGTTGCCACGGGCCGGAGTGGGATGCTCGATCCAGGGAAACAGGTGGTGTCTCCCCAGGAACAACACGAGAAAACAGATGAGCGAGATCGGCAAGAACGCCACCGTGGCCTCGGCGAAGCGCATGATCGGCCCCGACCAATGACCCTTGGCGATCTTCTGTGACGCCGCAAAGATGATGGCTCCGACAGAAAACCCGGTGAAGAACAGGAAGTCGACCAGGAACATACGCCAGGCACGGGCGGGGTCGTCGCCCAGCAGCAGCAGCAAGAACACACCGAGCCCAATGACCGCCAACACGGCACCACCGAAAATGAGACCATTCGTGGGCACGTTGAGGCCACGCTTGAATACCTCCAACCGCTGCTCCACCGTCACTGGGACGCCCCCTGCAGTTGGCGCACGTAGTTGACCACATGCCAGCGGTCCATGCCGCGCACACCTTCACCATACGGCCGCATGATGCCACGACCGTGCCGGATGATGGCGTAGATCATACCGTCACTCAGGTCATTAGCCCGATCGGTCATCAAGCTTGGCACGACGAACATCTTGGCGTTGACCAACCCATCGGCAGCACCACCCTCGCCGTGACACGGCAGGCAGAAGATGTCGTAGTACTTCCTGCCGGTTTCGAGAGATTCCGCCGTACGCTGTGCCGGATTGCGCATGCCATCTATCATTGGGAAGTTCTGCGGCAGCACCTCGAGCGGCGGTTCGATACCGTCAATCGGAACGGCACCTTCGGCCGGCATGCGGTTCATCTTGTACGGCTGAATGGCCAGCCCGTCCTCCATGAACGCGAACCAGGGAACCAGTTTCATGGCATCGTCCGGTCCCGGCGAGCGCTGCCACGAGTCACGCGAGCAGCTGCCAAGCAATAGCACCAGTGTCAGCGCGACGAGGCTACGTCTCATAACGCACCTCTTCCGCACCGTTCTTGGTCAACAGCTGCTCGACCGCGTTACTGCGATCCTCCGCACACGGAACAAAGATGCCGATCGTGTCGTTGGTGAACCGTGGGTCGAACCCGCCGCGTTGGTTGGTGCGCCAGGCGTTGTACGCCACCCCCATCAGTGTCGCCAGCGCTCCGAACAGAATGGTCAGCTCGAAGCCAATGACCACATATGGCACAACGGAACCCAACGGTTTGCCACCAACCACGAGCGGGTAGTCGTACGACATCCACAGCGTCATGGCGAAACCGGTGGTGACTCCCAACAACCCTCCGATCAGCGTCCAGACCCTGACAGGACTGACCTTGTGCCCCACCGCCGCCGCCACCTCCACGTTGGGTACCGGTGTGTATACGATGAAGTCCTTGTAAGCCAACTCCTTCAGCGCCTTGATCGCATCGGTGGCCGCATCAACGTGCCGGAACGTGGCAATCACGCCAGCGGGTTCACGTTTCATTCGTGCAACCTCCGCTTACGCGGCATCGGAATGATCTCTTTCACTTCAGTGATGGATACCGTGGGGAAGTTCTTGGCAAACAGCAGGAACCACATGAAGAACCATGCGAAGCTACCGGCGAGAATGGCGAACTCGACCCAACTCGGCGTGTAGTGCCCCATTGCGTAGGGCTCGTACTCGAACGAGAGCGATACCACAATGATCACGAAGCGCTCGAACCACATGCCGAGGTTGACGAACAGCGAGAGCACGAACAACGCTGGGATGCTGGTCCTGATCTTCTTGAAGAACAGGAACAGCGGTAACACCCCGTTGCACAGGATCATCGTCCAGGTGGCCCACCAGTATTCACCGAAGGCGCGGTTCCAGAACGATGCCCGCTCGAACGGATTGCCACTGTACCATGCGATGAAATACTCGACCCCGTAGGCGTATCCCACGATCAAGCCGGTCAGCAGGAGCAGCTTCGCCAGGTTCTCGAAGTGCCGCACGGTGATATACCGCTCCATGTTGAACACCTTGCGCAACGGCACCAGCAACGTGACAACCATCGCCACGCCGGAGTAGATGGCGCCAGCCACGAAGTACGGAGCGAATATGGTCGCATGCCACCCAGGAACGATCGACATCGCGAAGTCCCAGGACACAACACTGTGTACCGAGAGAACCAAGGGTGTAGCCAGTGCGGCCAGGTAGAGATAGGCACGCGTGTAGTGCCGCCACTGCTGGTCGGTGCCGCGCCAACTGAGCGCAGCGAGCTTGTAGAGTTTCTTGCGCCAGCCCGTAGCCAGATCACGTATCGCCGCAACGTCGGGGATCAAACCTACGATGAGGAAACAGGTACTCACCGTGAAGTAGGTCGACACGGCAAACACGTCCCACACCAACGGTGATTTGAAGTTGACCCACAGTTGTCGCTGATTCGGGTAGGGGAACAGCCAATAGGCGTACCAGATGCGACCAACGTGTATCAAGGGGAACAGGCCCGCCGTCATGACGGCAAACACAGTCATCGCCTCAGCCGTGCGATAGACGGAGGTGCGCCAGGCGGAGCGGAACAGATAGAGAATTGCCGAGATCAACGTGCCGGAGTGCGCTATGCCGACCCAGAACACGAAGGTGGTGATGTAGACACCCCACAGCACCGGTGGCCGGTAACCGGCCACACCCAAGCCATACCTGACCTGATACATCAGGGCAATGGCACCGATCAACAACACGACCAGCACGATACCCAACAGGACGAAATAGCCCGGCTTGGGCTTGCCCAACGTGGCGGCGATGTCACGAGTGACTTCGTCGTACGTCGGTATCGCGTCTTGTTGTGGTTGTGCTATCGTTGCCATTCTATCCAATCAATATCCGCGTTTATCGGCTTGCTTCCGCGTCAATCCGCGGAGTTAGTCACCTTCTTCAGATACGTCACCGCCGGCCTGGTATTGAGGCTGCCGAGTACGTGGTAACCTCTTTCACTGTCGGTTGCCATGGCCCGTACGCGCGAATCGGGATCGTTGAGGTCGCCGAACACGATCGCATTGGCGGGACATGTCTGTTGGCATGCCGGTACGACATCACCGTCCTGCAGCGATTCGCCACTGAGCTTCAATTCGTTCTGTTTGCCCCGGATGCGTTGCACACAGAAAGTGCACTTCTCCATCACTCCCTTTGACCGCACCGTTACATCGGGGTTGAGCAGCCAATGCAGCGGATCGGGGAAAGAAAAAGCTGCATCGTTCTCGTTCGAGTGATCCCACCAATTGAAGTAGCGAACCTTGTAGGGACAGTTGTTGGAGCAGTAGCGCGTTCCCACGCAGCGGTTGTACACCTGCGCGTTCAATCCGTCGGGTGTGTGATACGCAGCGAACACCGGACAGACCGGTTCGCAGGGCGCGTTGCCGCAGTGCTGACACATCATCGGTAGCACCCGCACCTCGAGCGGTTCGTCTCCGCCACCCTCGAAGTAGCGCTCGATTCGCAGCCACGCCATGCCGCGCTCGCGCCGCATCAGTTTCTCACCCACCGTAGGGATGTTGTTCTCGGCGTAGCAGGCGGTAACACATGCGCTGCAACCGGTGCATTTCGACAGATCGATCGCCATTGCCCAACGCGGTAGATCTTCTGCCGCATAGTTGCCGCGTTGCTTCCACTCGCGGTACTGTGCTTCCTGCCACTCGTCGAGCACTTCCTCGATGTGCTCCGGCACCGGCGCCGCATGCTCGGAGTGTTCTTCCTCGTGCTGCTCTTCCGGATGCGCCAACGCCGCCAACGTGGTCGCCTGAGCGATACCACGGCCCATCTGCCGGCTCCTGCCTGCTGGCGTCGCCGCCGGCTCATAGTCCTTCGTGTTTCTCAGGGTGACCGCCGTGAAGTGCCCCATCCCACCGAACTCGGTTGGCTCCGCTGCCAGCAGGTCGAGCACGTTCACCCCCCGCGCACCGGCGTAACGCCCGAACCACCTGTGACCCTGCCCCATGGGAATCGCAACCACATCTTCCTTGATGCCGGGATAGAGATGCGCGCTGACTGTCACCGTGCGGTGCGCTGAACTCACCTCTATCATCTCGCCGTCGGCGATACCAAGTCGTTCAGCTGTGACGGGATTGATCTCGAGCCATGAGTTCCAGGTCAGCTTGGTGACCGGATCGGGCAGTTCCTGCAGCCAAGGCCGGTTCGCCCCGCGGCCGTCGTACAGAGCCGGCGACGGGTAGGCGATCAGCGTGAGTTGCTCGCCACTCGGCTGGGGCCAGGTCCCTTCGGCTACAGTTGCAGCCCCTGCAGCGAGACGCACCGCTCGTTCACCCGGTTCGGTCCACATACCGCCCCGCTGTAGCGCTTCGGTCCAGAAGACATCGAAGGGACGTCGATCCCGTTGCAGCCGCTGCCACCGAGCCTGCAAGTAATCCTTATACGAGGCCGCGGTGAACGTCGCGGCAACGGAACCACCCAATTGAGCTGCGAGCGCCAGCAACACGTCACCGGTCTGCCGCGTGTCGAATACCGGTTGCATCACCGGTTGCTGCAACGTGTACACCCCGGCGCGTGGCTCGAAGTCGTTCCACTGCTCCAGCGGATCGTGATCCGGCAGAACCAGATCGGCCTCCATCGCAGTGTCATCCAAGAACCGGGAGAAACTCACCTTGAACTCGACCGCGCGCATGGCTGCCGCAAATCCCAGGTTGGCGGGTGTGGCGTATGCCGGGTCGGCACCATGCACGAACAACACAGCGACGCGTCCTGCGGCCATGTCATCAACCAACGAGGCAACACTGGCATAGCTCGACTCGCCTGACGGATTGATGTCGGCTCCGAACGTCACGGTGTTGCCGACGTTGCCCGCCACGTAGTTCAGGATGTTGGCAGCGGCAACACTGGCGTGCGCCTGGTCGTGCTGCGCACCGACACCACCGGCTACAGCCAGACTACTGTGTGCGGTGAACTCGTGGGCTAATCGTTCGATCGTCGCTACGGACACACCGGTCACACCGGATACGGACGCGGGATCGTTGCGGTCGAGCAGCGTTTGTATCCGGGACACATCTGACGGGACGCTTGCCAGCCGGTCGCGTACGATCACGTGCGCGACGCCGAGAGCCAGAGCACCCTCAGTTCCCGGATTCGGTGCGATCCACTCATCCGCGCTCATGGCAGTCATGCTCATTCGCGGTTCTACGTGCACGTAGCGACCCATGCGGCCCGAGTCGTAGCTGTGCCCCTCAGAGAACTGCCGGGTCTGTTCCACGGGACTGAGCCACGTATCCATGAAATCAGCACCGAAAGAAAGCACGTATTGAGCTGCTGCGAAGTCGTATGCGGGGATGGAGTCGGACCCGAAGACCACTCGGTTCGCGTGACGCATTGCCTCGTAGCCAAACGGTTCATACACGATACTCGGATTGGCACCCAAGGCTGCAAGCCACTCGGACACCAGGCTATCGAACGCACCGGCCTCGTTTCCTGTCACAAACCAGACGCGATCACCCGAAACTGCGTTGAGCCGCTCCGTGATCCGAGCGAGGGCAGCGTCCCACGTGATGGGCTCAAAAAAGCCGTTGTCACCGCGGCTCAGCGGAGCGCGCACGCGGTCTGGATTGTACAGCCCCTGCGTGGCAGCCTGACCGCGGGAGCAGAGCTTGCCCTGATTGATGGGACTGTTGGGATTCCCCTCGACCTTTACCGCACGCCCCTCGCGCACCCGGACATGGAAACCACAGCCGGCCGGACACTCGCGACAGGTTGAAGCGTACCAGGTTGCCAAACCGGGGATCTCGTTCTCGGGGGGAACGAGGTAGGGAATCAGTTTCTCGACGTTGTCGGTAGAACAACCGGACAACGCTGTCGCACCGCCACCACCGGTGACACCGAGTACTTTGAGAAACCTCCTCCGATTCATTCCCTCAGACAAAACGCATCTCCCTCAGTAGTGGCAGACCGAGCAATCGGTCGACACGACTGTATCGAACTGCTCGGATTTTTCTTTGTGACAGTCGAGGCACCAGCCCATCTTCAGCGCGCCAAACTGATAGATCTGCGCCATCCGATCCACCTGGCCGTGACAATCTTCGCAAACCAACTCGAACTCCTCCTCGGCATTCACGTGCACTTCATGGGGGAAATGCACGAACTGAGCGAGATCGTGGACCTCAACCCACTCGATCTCCCGGCCGTCCCGATCGTACGCCCGGAGTGAATCGACTTCTGCAATCCCGGTGCCGGCTACCAGATGACAGTTCATGCAGGACGACACCGTGGGGATTCCCGGCTTGGGACTCACCTCGGTGTTGACGTGACAGTATTGGCAATCGATCAGGTATTGTCCGGCGTGAACGTCGTGGCGGAAAAAGATGGGCTGGCGCGGACCCTCGAGACTTGCGGTATCGGTTATCTCCGGAGCCTCAAACGCGGTATCGGCAGCTGTTGTGGCCTGGGGCGTTCCCTGCGCTTTACCGCTGGCGGTGGCAATGACGAAAGCAAGCACGGAAACCGTGGCGAGCGATCCCGCTAGCAAGATAGCATGCCTTGTCATGATACCCTTATGGGCCACTGGCGGCTCCGGACCGGCCGGGTCCATTTCACCCGCCGGCAACGCGGCGTGGTCTGATTGACTGAATGTGAGACGACCGCATGAGAAGGGCTTCTGGAAGAGCTTCACTGCGGCCGCAGCTTAAAATACTCGCCCACGCCGACAACACAACCGGCCTCAATTAAGCACCGCGCTCGACCAACGCCGCGCCAGACTACTCAACCACGGAAACCAATTCCCAGTCATCGCGTGACACCGAGGGCCTGCGCGCCGGAACCAGCATTGTTCCGTCGGATTGCATGGTCAACTCGATTGGATCCGCCCCGGGGGCGTACCAGCGGTCGCTGGGTTCCAGGTCGGTGGGAAACACGAAGCCGGCGTGAGCACCCAGTGCCAGCATGGCCTGAGCGCCAACACCGGTCTCGGGCATGGTGCCACCCCAGAGTTTCGCCTGCGATTTGGCGGCGACGTCATAGACGCGACACGCCTCTTCCAATCCACCGACTCGCTGGACCTTGATGTTCCAGACCTCCGGTCCACCCATCTCGACTACCTGACGTGCCACATCGGCCGAGGTCAGCGACTCGTCCAGACATACAGGCGTCTCAATCAGCTCGTTCAGTACCTTGAGGTCCCACAGCGCACTGGCTGGAAGCGGTTGCTCGATGTAGAGCAGACCCAGCCGACCGAGTTGTTCCAGCCGGTCGCTATCTCGTTCGAGTTGGTACGAACCGTTGGCATCGACTGTGAGTGGTATCTCCGATCCGGCGCCTTCCAACACATTGAGTGCGGCATACACCGGTTCGAGATCCCAGCCGGGTTCAACCTTGAGCTTCACCCTGCGATAACCTCGTTCGATGGCCTGACTCACCTCTTCCTTTAACTCGTCCGGATGGCGACCCTCCGGTATCCCGATAGCAATGCCACAGCGGAGGCTGTCCAATCGCTCCAGCCATGGCGCCGGTATTTCGAGTTGCTCGAATCGCTCGGACACCAGATCCGCCAACGCTCTCTCCTCCCGCTCCGCCCGCAGATCCCACCAGGCGGTCTCGGCCCCAGCGATCGCCATGCGGTTACCCACAACGCCGCGGTACAGCAGTTCATGCAGATCTGCCGGATGGGTGCAGGCCTCCGCCACCAAGCGCGGTAGCAGATGCTCCACCAGCATCTCGCGAGCGCTCGCCAAGGTCTCGGCCGAGTAGAACGGTGCCTCGAATGGCGCCGATTCTCCCAATCCGATATTTCCAGTGTCGGACTCGAGTTGTACGATCAACGAACGACGGACCTCGAGCGAGCCACCGCTGATGCGGAATGGCTTCACCAGGGGCAGCGCTACCTCATAGAGTGATGCTCGAGTGATGACTATTCCGGCCATGCCGTCTCGCTTCGTGCAGTGTCAACCAGATCGCGAAAGTGTATCAGCCCGTCCCGCCGGTGCAACATACCCATCTCATGGACGTGCCGCAGCCAGATTGCGAGTCCCTCTGTGGGATGCAACATGAGCGTGTGCAGCGCTCGACCGGTGCGAGTTCCTGCTGCAGCCGTGTACTCAGAGAGCGGCAGTTGAAAGAAGGTGTGCAGTTGACCGTTTTCGCAACCGCGTAAAGAGTATTCGAGCATCACCCTGCCCGAACAGATGTTGCCAGTAGCGGAAAGCCGCGGCATCGTCTCGAGGCGAGTCCGTGCCATATCGAGTACCCGCAGGTTGCGATCACTCAGGTCCCAGCCACCATAGGCAACGCCCAGCTCGAGATCGAACAGCCGGTTGAACACCACCAGGAAAGCCGGTTCCGGTCGGGTACGATTCGCCAACGAATCGATCATCTCCACCTGGAACTCGTCGTCGAACAACGCGTTCATCAGCTTGATCCCCAACCGAACCTGGCCCGGAGCCGCACGGTCGATCAGACCCGGGAGCTTCAGCAACCAGTCGAGTACTCGCTGTCGATCACCAGATCTCCGATCGGCAGCCAGTGTGGGGCTCAGGTCTTTCTCGAGCAGCATGGCATCCCCACAGCCAACGCGTTGCCACACCTCGAGCAGCTTGCGCGTTGTGTGTTCGTACTCGCCAGTGCGAACTGCTTCTTCGCCGAGTGGCAGGTGGTATTTGACCGAAGGGATAACCGGGACGTTCTTCTCGATGGCAGCGAGGTGCGCCGCCGCGAAGAAATCGAGGTAATCATCCAGCGAACCGGGCCAGCCACGCCCCTGCCACGTCACGGTCCAGCCCTCACGGCCACCGCGTGAGGTTCTGCGCTCCACCCGCATCTTGCTCTCCTCGATCGCCCATTCACCCATGCTGCGTTGTGCCAACGCGTCTTCGGCAATCACGGTCTTGAGCACCACGAATGCAATCCCAGCAGCGATGTCGGCCTCTACCTGGTGGATGGTGTGTGATAGTTGCCCCGAGGCTTTACCGAACGGATGCGGGATCGCTAGGCCGCCGTAGCGCGTCGAGAGATCAATGCCGAGTTCTTCTCGCACCAGCAGGGCGAGGTCAGCCGGGGGATCACCGCTGGTGTTGTCACGTAGCCTCGTCAGGCGCGTCTGCCACGAGGCCGCCACACGTGGCTGTTCGGGAAGAGGAATCAACGTTGCCTCAGAGCGCGGACGGCATCGTACACAGCGGTCCGTTCCAGCTCCGAGATCTCAGGTCCAAACGGGTCGCAGGCACCTTGCGGAATGACATCATCCGCCTCAAGTGCCCACAGCATTCTTTGCGCGTAGCTCTGCATCGGATTGCGAAAGGTTACCCTTCCGAAGGCATCGAGTGCCGCCGTGAATTCCGTGAAGCTAGGCAGATCCCACTCGAACCAGGCTTTGAGCAACCCGACACATACGTCGGTACACGCCGCCGCCATACCCACGAGGGCCGCATCCGCCCCCAGCATCAGCGAATAGCCGAGGAATCGATCTTCACCGCTGAGCAGCAGCACATTCTCGTGGCGCGCCACGGCAGCGGCAACGTCTTGGAAGGTCATCACGCTGTCGAGTGTTGCCAGCTTGATGCCTATGACTCCCGGGATGTCGAGCAGTCGGTCAACGGTATCGAGCGCATAGGAAATGCCGCCGGCAGCTTCGTACAGGTAGAACGCGATGACGGGCAGTCCCGTCTCGGCCACGGCGCGGTGAAGCTCGACAACGCGCTGGCTACAGTCGGACAGGTCGCGCAACTGCGTTGGAGGATACACCAGCGCTGCGGCCGCTCCGCCCACTCGAGCTGCAGCGGCGAGCGAAACACTCTGTTCGATCACCCGGTCGGTTCGCGCTTTGGGGTCATCCGGCAGACTATCGCCCGCCGGCGCTCCAACACCGCAGATGACCGGTGTCTCTCCCAATGCTTCTCGCCACAGCTCGAGCGTGAGCGCGCGGTATTCGTCTGACAGCAAGAGCCCTCTACCGGTGTGTGCCCAGACCGCCACGGCTCCTACTGCCTGGGCGGCCATCCACTCGGCATATCGGCGGGTGGCAAGGCTGTCGATCTTCCCCTCTGAGTCGAACGGCACCGGTACGGCGGGTACGAGCTTGTGTCTCAGCTTGTCAATCAAGGAAGGCATTCAGATTGCCACCCAATAGGGCTGCGCGCTCCGCCGGCGACAGATCGAGCAAATCCAACCTGGCGAACGGAGTGTCGGGAATCCGCAGCGGCATGCCCGTCCCCAGACCGAAGC
>JBDGXD010000049.1:0-17342 GCA_039584755.1 Gemmatimonadota bacterium | reverse complement strand
CAGACCGAACAAATCGGAGTTGTGCGTCTCGAAGTCCTGTTCGAGGCCAGAAATTGTGATCCTGGTTGGATCTGAATCGTACATCGTGGCGCCGACGTAGAGATTGTCTTCATCGTACAGTACGCGAACAACTGTTCTCTCTGAGGCGGCGTACCCGACTCTTGGAAGATTCAAGATGAATCCCGTTGTGGAATCTGCCTGTTGCCAGGCTGGCTCATCGAGAATCCCGTCGATGACAAGGGGGACAGAAATGGCGACGGCACGCACTGTAGGTCGCAGGACCGTGTTGGGATCGATGGGCTGTCCGTTTGCAGGCGGGCGCTCATTGGTGGACGTACTGAGATCTGTCTGGGCCGAGGCAGTTGCTTGAAGGCCCGGATAGAAAGCGCAGAGGGACGCTAAAAAGATTGTATCTATGGTACGGATCTTATGGATCTCAATAGTCGAGTTGCCTCAAGATAACTAGGAAGGCTGTTGTGCGATCCATGTCCGCCGCTACTTTTCGTGACCAGTAACTCACGGTCAATGGAGATACCGACTATGCGACTCACGGGGAATGGCTCGGCGGCGGGGAGAACTGCGCTGCCCGCTTGCTGCGGTTTGCTTTTCGTGACAACGCTGCTTGTCCTCACGGCTAGTAGCGTGAAAGCGCAGGCGTTGAGCCAGGAGAAGCGATCGGCACTTGCGGCAGCGGAGGCGCTGGCAACTGAGGTCCGCGACATGTCGCGGACACTGTGGGACCTCTCTGAGATCGCAATGCTGGAATACCGGTCAGCCGAGTATCTCGCCGGCATCCTCGAGGCAGATGGCTTTACGGTCGAGCGTGGTGTGGCTGACATGCCCACGGCGTTCGTTGCCTCCTACGGGAATGGCCGGCCTATCATAGGAGTGCTGGCGGAATTTGATGCCTTGCCCGGGGTAGGAAACGCAATTGTGCCGCAGCGACAAGTGCGGGAGGACGGCCTGACCAGCGGTCAAGGGTGCGGCCACAACTTGTTCGGCGCGGCGTCGGTGGGCGCGGCAATGGTGCTCAAGCGTGTGATCGATCAATACGGCCTGGTGGGAACAGTGCGTCTCTATGGGACACCAGCCGAAGAGACGGTTGTGGGGAAGGTCTACATGGCCAAGGCTGGTGTGTTCGACGATCTCGATGCAGCTCTCGAGTGGCACCCGGGACTCGAGAATGCGGTGAACAACGAGGGTTCTCGCGCGCTCAACAACTTCACGGTGGAGTTCTTTGGGCAAGCGGCTCACGCTTCGGCGGACCCATGGAATGGCCGCAGTGCCCTGGACGCCGTCGAATTGATGAATTACGGCGTGAACATGATGCGTGAGCATGTAATGGAGAGCACCCGGATTCACTATGTGATGCCCTCCGCAGGAGACGCCCCCAACGTCGTGCCTGAATACGCCAAAGTGTGGTACTACGTGCGTGACGTCGATCGTGCAGCAGTGGATCGGAACTACGCCTGGATTCTCAAGATCGCTGAAGGCGCGGCGTTGGCAACGCGGACCACACACGAGGTGACGCTGATAACAGGCGTTCACTCAATGTTGTTCAATCGGCCGCTGCAAGAGGCGATGCAACGGAACCTGGAACTGGTAGGAGCTCCTGACTTCGCTGACGCGGATCATGAGTTCGCTCGCGAGTTGCAGCGTTCCCTGAGTCTCGAAGAGAGCGGATTGAGCGTCGAGATCAAGCCGCTGGCAGACAAAGTGCTACCGGTCAGCGGTGGCTCGACTGACGTAGCCGAGGTGAGTCACATCACGCCAACGGTCGGAATGAGTATTACCACTGCAGCTGCTGGAGTACCGTGGCACAGCTGGGCAACCTCCGCATCACATGGTACCGATGGAGCCGTGCTGGGAGCGATGGTTGCCACCAGAGTACTGGCGCTCACGGGAGTGGATATGCTGGTTGATGCGGGGTTGATGGAGCAGGCTCGGGCTTTCTTTGTTGAGGTGAAGGCTGGAAAGCCCTATGTGTCGCCGATCCCGATGGATCAAGCACCGCCGGTCCCTGAGAGACGATAGGTAGGCAGAGGGGGTAGGAGGGGCAGACAAACTCCTGCCCCCGCTGCCCCTCTTTTAGGTCCTCCCCTCCTCAGAATCCCGCTGCATGTCCGTCCTTCCTCGACTCGGACGCCCCGTAATACACCCCGTTCACTGCATCAAACAGGATTGCCTGGTAGCCGCCGAATCCGCCAATCGTATGCCGTATGACGTGGCCTTTCGCTATCAGTTCCCGGATCGTCTCATCCGCAAAGCCATACTCTAGGTTCAACACTCCCCCGCTGGTCATGGTCCCGCCGGTCGGTTGGGAGGAGCCGGAATGTCTCATGCGCGGTGCGTCACCCGCCTCTTGCAGGTTCATGCCGAAGTCAATGACATTCACCAGTATCTGGACATGCCCTTGTGGTTGCATAGCTCCGCCCATGACCCCGAAGCTCATGAACGGCTTGCCGTCTTTGGTTACGAAAGCCGGTATAATGGTGTGGAACGGCCGCTTGCCGGGCTCGTAGGTGTTGAAATGTCCCTCTGCCAGGTTGAACAACTCACCCCGATCCTGCAGTACGAATCCCAGTCCATCGGGCGTCATACCCGAACCCAAGCCACGGTAGTTGCTCTGGATAAGAGAGACCATGTTGCCTTCGCCGTCAGCGGTGGTCAAATAGATCGTCTCTCCGGCTCCCAGCCGGGGGTCACCCGGCGGGTAGTGGCGGGCCGCCCGATTCAAGTCGATCAGTGCTCGTCGTTCAGCCGCGTACTCCTTGGAGATCAGCCAATCGACGGGGATATCGTTGAATGCCGGATCTGAGTAGAACCTCGCCCTGTCTTCGAATGCCAGCTTCTTGGCCTCGGTGAGAATGTGAAGATACTCGGGACTCCCAAAACCCATCGCGGCAATATCATAATCTTCGAGGACATTGAGCATCTGCAGTGCCGCAATTCCCTGGCCGTTCGGGGGCAGCTCCCAGACGGTGTATCCGCGATAGTCTGTCGACACCGGCTCGACCCACTCTGACCGGTGCCCGGCCAGGTCCTCATAGGACAGATATCCGCCAACGCGCTTCATGTACGCGCTGATGGTTTGTGCGATTTCACCCTTGTAAAAAGCGTCGCGACCACCCTGGCCGATTTCGTCCAATGTGTTGGCGAGAGCCGGATTCTTGAAGATTTCACCTTTCATGGGCGCTCTACCATTTGGCATGAAGATCTCGGCAAAGCCGGGCCACCGCTTCAGGTTGTCGGCTCCTGCAGCCCAGTAGTAGGCTATCACCTCGGTTACGGGAAAGCCTTCCCGCGCATATTTGATCGCCGGAGCGAGGACCTCATTCATGGGAAGCCGCCCGAACCTGTCATGGAGTTCGAACCATCCGTCAACCGCACCGGGTACTGAGACTGGCAGTGGCCCGTAGGCCGGAATACGCTCGATGCCAAGTCGCTCGAATTCTTCCCGCGTGAGTGACTTTGGTGAGCGACCACTGGCATTTAGTCCATAGAGCTGCTGAGACGATGCGTCCCACACTATGGCAAACAAGTCGCCGCCGATCCCGTTGCCGGTCGGCTCTACCAAGCCGAGAACAGCGTTTGCTGCAATGGCTGCGTCTATCGCACTACCACCCCGCTTGAGGATATCCAACGCAACTTCCGTCGCCAACGGCTGACTAGTGGCTGCCATGCCGTTGCGGGCGATAGCCTCGGACCTGGTCGCAAAGGGCCTACCCGTCAGTCGATCTTGCGCGTGCATGGCAAGAGGAAACACTACAAATAGTGCAATGAACAACGTTGTTCTCATATGAACCTCCAAGTGCTGGCGGTCTCAAGTCTGGTCTTCCCTATGAATGTGGTACTCCCGTGTGTCGTGCGCTCCACCGTACTGGAGTTCGACCTCGCGCAGGCCTGCAGGAGCGCCAATGACTGTGAGTCGGTCACCCTCTCGCAATACCGTGCGCCCACGTGGGACGAGTGTCTCGCCGAAGCGGCGAATCAGGGCGATCAGGCTTCCCTCCGGCAGGCTTACCTCTCTCAGTGCTTTGCCTATCAACGGCTCGGATTTCGTTCCGGTACGCAAACGCAGTGACAAGAAGCGATCGTCGCGTAGCAGTGTCTCCTTGAGATCCTGTTCGTCCCGATCCTGGATCCACTCGTCCATGAAATCATCGTCCTCGATACGACCGGCAAGCTGAGCGAGTATCCGCAGATGCTGTCCAGCATCGCCTTCCCCACTGACCAAGAAGAAAATGGCATGGATCGGGATTCCGGCGGCCTGACGCATCAATTCGCCGGCATTCTCGTCCACCAGTTCTGTGCCGCAGCGGACCAGCACGAGTTCAGAGGACACCATGTCCGGGAGGCGCATGTGAAGTAGAGCTGCCCCGTGTGATACGGGCGCCACACCGCTCCTCGCGGCGTCGCCCAAACTGTCCGCTAGTTGTGTCACGTTAGCGGGCACACGTTTCTGCAACAGTTCGGACGCATCGTGCACAATCTTGTCCACGGTACTTGGTGTCTGCAGGTCGATAACGAAGGCGCGTGCTACTATCTCATCGAACGGATCCGCGGCCCGGGCGCCTTTCTCTTTCATGATATCCCTTAGCTCGCGGTCGAGCCCAGCGAAGCGACGGCGTCCCAAGCGCTCGAACACGTGATATATGGCGCCATCCCGAGCCATATGGCCACGCGCATAGTAGTTATACCAACCGATGCTCGCCGCAAACACTCCGATGGTGAAAAGGGATGGAAGCCAACCCATCTCGGCAACCAGAATCAACGGCGCTACGATCCCAATTAGTTGTATCCAGGGGTAGAACGGCGATCGGAATCCAGGGTCATAACTCTCAATGTGACTCTCACGCATTACGATGACTGCGATGTTGAGCAGTCCAAACAGGGTCAATTGGAGTGCGCTTGCCAGTTCTGCTACGCTACGCACGTCCAGTAGCAGCAAGAACAAGACGAGTACTGAGCACGTGAGTAAGATGGAAAACACTGGAGTGTGGAATCGGCCCACCTTCGCCAATTGCTTTGGCATCAGATGGTCTCGGGCCATCGCCAGTGGATATCTGGACGCGGCCAGGATTCCCGTGTTGGACATCGATGCAAATGCGGCCACTGCAGCTCCAACCACGAGGAACTCGCCAACTCTGGGAGGCAACCAGTGGAACATGTCGCGCGCCGCATGTGCTACCGGCGTCAGGCTGGGTCGACCGAGTTCATCGATCCCGAGGACTGCCACCATGATGCCAACTCCAATCACATAGAGCCCTGCTACGGTCGTCAACGAGATCGTCATGCCTAAGGGGATGTTGCGTTCAGGGTCCTTCACCTCCTCTGCGAGTGTAGCTACCTGGGTCAGTCCCACATAGGACACAAAGACGAGTCCAACTGCCTCCAACAGACCATCGACTCCATGCTCCAAGAACGGCGTGAAGCGTGTACGCTGTATCTCAGCAACGCCGTTGGAAGTAACGTTTGCCAGGCCATCAACCACGAAGAACGCCAGGATAGTGAGCAGGCCGAACACGAGCCACCGCAACAGCCCGGTCGATTCTTTGGCACCGAAGATGTTCAAGACGCCAAAGATGACGGCAAACGTTACGGCGATCGGTGTGAACGGGACGTCGAAGAACAGTGCGAGGTAAGTGCCGATCCCTATGAGAGCGAATGCACTCTTCAGCATCAGTGCAAGCCAGGCACCGATTCCGCCCATGGTGCCGACCAGCGGTCCCAGAGTCCGATCCAGGTAGTAATAGGCGCCTCCGGCACGCGGCATCGCAGTCGCCAACTCAGCCTGACTCAACATCGCCGGCATGATGAGAAGACCCGAGATCAGGTATGCCAAGACTACCGATGGACCTGTCGTAGCCGCGGCAATCCCGGGCAACAGGAAGAAGCCAGAACTGATCATGGCTCCCGTGCTGACCAAGTAGACATCCAGCAACGACAACTGCTTCTTGAGACGCTCGGTCTTGGGTGCCGTCATAAGGACGGTTGCAGGAAGAGGTCAGGCGACTTCAATCTCACTCCTATGCCGCACCACTTTCCGGCGTGGTAGTGACAGTCTTCTCTTTCTCCCCATCCTCCTTCGCTTTGTCCTCCTTACGTTCCCACGGTGTCCAATCGATACCGAGTACGTGCTTCTGAATCCACTTCAACTCTTCGATGTCTCGGGTCCGCTGATGACGAGGTTCCCTGAATCCGTGGGGCTCGCGCGGGAACTTGATGTACCGTGTGGTTGCGCCCAAGTCCTTGAGTGCCGTGAAGAACATCATGCTCTGCGGCTCTGTGTCGGTTCGGTCATTGACTCCGTGCAGTAGCAGGGTAGGGGTTTCGACGTTTGCCACGTGCGTCAGGGCAGACATCTGTCGATAGCCTTCAGGGTTTTCCCACGGCGTTCCGCCAATGTACCAGCGTCTCACGTCATAGTTGAAGCCCGGAGCATATTCAGATGTCCAATCCGACACCATGGCGCCCAACGATGCCGCCTTGAACCTGTTTGTCTGGGTGATGGTCCAGCCACCGAGGATACCGCCGTAGCTCCAACCGCGGATTCCCATCCTGTCGGCGTCGACGTAGCCCTGATTGATCAGATGATCCACTCCTGTCATTAGATCCCAGAAGTCGCCGCCGCCAATGTCGTGCATGTTCCCCTGCAGGAATTCGTCGGAGTAGGAGCTGCTCCCACGCACGTTGGGGAACAGTTGGGCGAAACCGAGACCAGCCCACACATGAGAACTCGAGCGAAACGTGTTTGTGAATACTCCAGCGGGGCCTCCGTGTACGTGCAGCAACAGGGGAGGACGGGATCCTTCCACGTAGTCAATTGGAAGGACCAAGATTCCCTCGATCTCCAGACCGTCCTTGCTGTTCCACCTGATGACCTCGCCCTGTGCGAGCGTCAGGTCCGTCTCAACCCAGGGATTGGCGTGTGTCAATCTGACGGGGTCGAAATCACGGGTCGATGTCACATACAAGTCTGAGGGAGTAGAAAGATCACTGAATGAATAGACCACTGTGTTTCTGTCTTGAGAATAGGAACTCACACTGAGTGTTCCCACCATGTGCGTGAGTTGCTCGACGGAACCACTGTTGACATCGAGTTCGTAGAGATTTGTGTTGGTACGGTCACGACCGGTGAAGAGAATGACTTTGCCGTCGGGTGCCCACACGGGGTTGGATATGCTCCCTTCGAAGGCTCCCGATACCATGCGGAACTCGCGAGTATTGCTGTCCATTATCCAGATCTTGCCTTGCCGCAGTTCCCACGTATCAGCGCTCACTGCTGTGTACATGAACCGTGACCCATCAGGTGCCCACTGCATCCCACTTTCGGGAGCTTGATTCTCGGTCAGACGGATCTTGCTCGAGTCCTCCGTGTTGTAAAGGTAGACGTCGGACAGATTCCCTTGGTTTCGACGGTTCTCGTACCGGGCAGAAAATACGATGCGCTTGCCGTCGGGCGACACGTCCCAGCTTCCGACACGAAACTCCTCTTCGGTGATTCTTTCTTCTTTCTTGGAGTCGATCGAAAAACGCCACAAGTTGTTCCAGCTGCCCTCTTGTTGACCGTTGGGGCCTTCATCCACAAAGACGGCGTCGTAGCCGTCTTCGTGCTTCTTCTCCTCGTCTTTGGTGCGTGGTTCTGCTGCGAGAAAGAATATCGTTCTCGAATCATGTCCCCACTTGTACGAACTGATGCTGTTCTCATGCTTGGTGAGCTGCACAGCTTCACCGCCATTCGTTCGCATCAGAAAGATCTGTTGCTGCTCTTCTACCGTTCGCCTGAATGAGAGGTGCTTTCCATCTGGAGAGAACTGAAAAGAACTACCGCCGGCTTCACCGATGTACTGGAATGACTCTCCGCCAGATGCGGGGATCATGTGGTATGTCGTCTTGCGTTGGTTTTCTCCCCAGTCGAGCCTCGATTCGGAGAAGAAAACCCACTGGCCGTCGGGCGACATCAGTGCATCACCGACGCGGACCATGTCGAGTCCATCGTCTGTCGTCACGGGTCGAGGGACGCTGTCCTGTGCCTGGAGCGCGGCCGCAAAGAAGATGAGGAGCGCATTTAGGAGACACGACCTCCGCATAGTTGACTCCAGTTTTTGTCGGTGGATTGAAGCTCGAACTCTACGATGAACTGCCCCAGCCCGTTGGGGAACTGGACCGCGAGAAGCAAAGTTACCCGCTTGAGCCTGGGAAGCTAGAGGGATCAAGAACAGCGGTAGCTCATGGGGTGCTCATCACCTGTGACCCTCACAGCACCTGCTGCTTACCGCACCAGGGACAGAACCCCCAGTAGTCTTTCAGTACGCCCCAACCACACCTGCCACATTTGTGCTGCGAATCGGGGACTCTCCACTTGCGCGACACCTTCGCACGACACCAGGGGCAGTAACGCATAAACGGCATCAGTTCGTTGCGGCAAGACGGTTTGGAGCACCGTGCACTGTATCTGGAATCTGAGTACCTTCGCGTGGAGGTTGGACCGATTGCACCACCATAACACCAAGCGCAGAACCTCCAGTCGAGCTTAGTCCCGCGACCGCATCGCTTGCAGTGGCTCGGAAACGAGACAACCCCCCGGTAAACTCTTCGGGAGGTGCCACACCACGGGCAATAGTGCATGGATTCAGCTACTGGGCCATGGCATTGTCCGCAGCTGGATCGTGTTGCCAGCGTCTTGCCGTGAGAACGCTGGAATTCCCTGAGCTTCACCGTCTTCCAGGCCGTCCCTTTTTGGGCGGCCTTGCGACGGCGTCGCGAATTGCGAGGGGGCTGCTTTCTCGCGCGGTCGAACCGCGCCAGCATTTGGATCGCGTCCTGGTAACGATTGCGTTCGTCCACCTGGAGAGCACGCTCGATGAACGTGAGGAAATCGGGATGTACACGTTCTACTACTCTGCGAGATCCGGCAGGCGGCCACTCATAGGGCCACTCCGGCAAGTGGCCCGAGAACATGCGGTAGAAGACGAGACCCAGTGAGAAGACATCTGACCTGAGGGATGGCTTTCCCATGGCCTGTTCTGGTGCCACATACCCAAGTGTGCCGGTCCCCTTCGCACTCAATAAGCCTGTTCCTTGCACCACTTTTGCTATGCCAAAATCGGCCAGTCTGATCCTGCCCCCCGGGAACAGAATGAAATTATCAGGCTTGATGTCGCAATGGATGATCCTGTGCCGATGTGCGAACGCCAATCCCTCCAGCATTTGCGCGGCGAATGCAAGTGCCACTTGGGTCGATAACCGGCGTCGTAACCGCTGCTCGAGTGTGCCCTCACCTAGCGGGTAGACGATCACGAATTGTCGGCCGATAAAGCTCGCGTTCTTGATATGCAGAATGTTGGGATGGTCGAGCCTCGCCGTCAGCCGCACCTCTTTCCGGAAGCTGTCCAGCACGTGCTTTGTTACGAGCCCCTTGTGCGGAACCTTGAGCGCCACAGGAATGCCCTCGATGGTGTCGTGGGCACGATACACCGTTGCGAAGCCACCCTCACCCAGACGAGAGACTATACGGTATTTGCCTAGGGCCTGACGCGCCTTCACACCCAGCCTTTGTTTCGAAATTCTCGCAGTATTTCCGTGAAGCGCTCCATCTCCTCCGGCAGGCCAAACGACAGCCGGTTGTACGTCAGCATCGGTGGAAACGGACGGCCGACCCAGGCGTCATTCTCGCGCATGCGCTGTCTGTACGTTTGTAAGTCACCGTTGATGCGGTGCATTACGAAATTGGTGGACGTCGGTACGTACTCCAGATCGAGTTCCTCGAGGCATTGATACATGATGTGCTTGGCACGCGTGTTCATTGCGACCCCACGGGCGACAAGTTCACTGTCATTGAGTGAGGCGAGGCCTGCCCGGAGTGCCAGTTCGTTTGCGTTGACCTGACACATGAAACGCGTGAGGTGTGCTGCCGTATCAGGGTGGGCTATGCCGTATCCCAGACGCATGCCTGCCATTCCGTAGATCTTGGAGAAGGTGCGTGCGACCACAACATTCGGTTGCCGTTCAATCCACTTGACTGCGGACCAGTACCCCGCATCATCAACATATTCGAAGTACGCCTCATCGATCATGAAACGGACGTTGTCAGGCGCATCTCCGATCCATGCGTCTACCTCACTGCAGGGTGTCAGCGTTCCCGTGGGATTATTGGGATTGCATATGTAGACGAGCACCGGATCCCAGGAACGAGCTGCCAGATCCCGCATGCGCTCGATGTCATGAGCAAGATCGGCCTTGAGCGGCACCTTCTCCACCCGATACGTTTCTGGGACACCATAGTCGAAGACGTCTTCAAACGTGGGATCTGCGGCGATGAGGGTGGCACGCCGAGTCGTGCTTGCCTGAACGATCACCTGCAACACTTCGGTCGAGCCGCAACCCAACACGATGCACTCAGGCGTCACACCGTGCTTGCTCGCCAGGGCTGCAATGAGTTCACGCCGCTTGGCGCCCGTATAGCGGTTGGCTTCGGGTATACCATCGATTACGGCCCGACGGGCAGCGGGGGCTAACCCCAGCGGGTTTTCGTTTGAACTGAGTCGCAGTGGTCCGTCCACTGAGACGGACGGGGCGCTCAGCGGTCCAACCGCGGGAGCCAGCCGTGTCGCACCGACGAGACCGGCTGCCATACCGGTCTGCAAGAAAGCTCTCCGTTCCATGGGCTTCTCCAGTTATCGCGTGGTTCTTGTCTTCATATTGCCAAAGATGCGGTTTGCGGCACCACTTGGCGATAGTCAGCTTTTGTGATTGGCCATCTTCTGTCAACCCCAAGCGGACCAGGGCAGGGCTTGGCCGGTGCTGACAGCCAAACCGCCAGCGTGTAATATCAGTCGTCTGCAGTTGGGCAGGGGTTCCACCGGCGTTGGTGCTGTGGCTGGCTGGTTCCGACAGCGAGCTCAACGCCGCCACGTGGATATCCGGAACTTCTGCGCCAGCCGCCGCTGGACTATCGCAAGTAGTGAGAGATGGGGGATGTGTGAAAGAGTCACCCGAAGACAGACGACGTTATACGGACACGGAAATGGCACTGATTCTGAGGCGTGCGGCCGATCTGCAGGAGAGCGGGCCAGACCCGGCGAGGCAGGATCAAAGCCACACTCTCACTGAGCTCGAGAGCGTCGCAGCGGAAGTGGGGATCGAGCCGCGATACGTGGCCGAAGCCGCTGCCGCAGTTGATGCCGAGCCCACTACAGAGCGCGCACCGCTACTGGGGGCTCCGACTACCTATCAAGTGAGCCGTTTCGTCGAGGGACAAGTCGCCGAGGCCGACTTTGCCGAGTTGCTTGATTCCATTCGCCACGTCATGGCCACGCACGGCGAGGTGAACCGCGTGTTGGGCGCCCTGGAGTGGAAGACGAATGGTCCCCGCGGGGAGACACACGTAACCATATCGCCACGGCAGGGGCGGACGGCGCTGAGAATCGGGGGTCGGTACGGGCGAGGGGCAGGCCTGGTGTACGTTGTGTTCGGGACAATTGGCGCGGGCTTGATCGCCGGGACGAGCATCGCTACGGGAAGTCCCATCGACGTCGCTACGGTCGCAGCTGTTGGAGCCGGATCTTATTTGGCTGCCCGCACTGCTTGGCAGGTGCTTGCCGCCAAGACCGAGCGCAAGCTACGCAAGGTCTTGGAGGAGGTAACGCTCCGAGTTGTTCGGGTCGTAGATCCTAGCAGGAATAGGACTGACCGATTATGACGACGCGCTGTGAGTGGTGTCTTGCGAGTGATCGCATGGTCGCCTACCACGACGAAGAGTGGGGTGTGCCGCTTCACGATGACCGTCGGTTGTTTGAGTTCCTGGTGTTGGATGCGTTTCAAGCCGGCCTCAGTTGGTCCACGATTCTCAACAAACGAGAAAACTTCAGAAAGGCCTTGGACGATTTCGATCCGGCCAAAATCGCCCGGTATGGTGAGCGTAGGATCGAGCAATTGTTGTCAGACACCGGGATCGTGAGGAACCGACTCAAGGTCACAGCGACAATCGGCAACGCCCAGGCATTCCTGGATGTACGCGACGAAATCGGTTCGTTCGACGCGTTCATTTGGCAGTTCGTGGCAAACAGACCGAAGCAGAACAAGTGGAAAACGCTGCGACAGATCCCGGCGAAGACAAAGGAATCCGATGCCATGAGTCGGACTCTGAAGCAACGGGGATTCAAGTTTGTGGGGTCCACCATCTGCTATGCGTTCATGCAAGCCGCGGGGATGGTGAATGATCATGTGGTGGGATGCTTCCGCTACCACGATATTGACAGGTTGGGCACAGACTAGCGGCTGGTGGTGTTGCGTGGTGGCTCTTTGGGTGTAGCGTTAGTGAACCTAGGGTTCTTCCGGGATTCAGCAGATACACTGTGAGTAGGCAATGAACAAGCAGCGCCTGATGCTGGTGGATTGGGTGGTCGCGGCATACAACTTGGTTTTTGGTATCATCTGGCTCTCGCAGGTAAACAAGGTGTGGTTCGCATTGCTTCTCGCAGCCGCGCACTTTACCGGCCTATTGTTGCCATGGTTGCTGTCACGAGCGCCTACAACTCTTGCCGAACCGATGCGCACATTGCGCGAGATCTACCCGCTGCTGTTTCTGGCGGTGTACTGGCCGGAACTCGACATGCTGAGACCGGTGTTGGCACTGCAGAGCGGCGACGGGCCGGTTGCGGCGCTGGACCTGTTTGTATTCAGAGTTCCACTCCACGCTGTCTGGATGCCCAACATGTCGGCAGTGTGGTTCAGTGAGTTGATGTACCTGTCCTATGAACTCTACTATGCCCTCGTGTTCTTGCCGCCAGTGGTGCTACTGCTGCAACGACGACACGCCGCTCTACGTGATGCAACGTTCCGACTCGTGCTCGTCTATCTAGTGTGCTTTATGACGTACGCAGCCTTTCCGGTGGACGGTCCGCACTTCCTGCAAGAGCCGTTTGACGGACCGCACACATCCGGGTTCTTCTACGGCATTAACCAGGTGCTGCAAGCATCGGGCGATTCGCTGGGATGCTCGTTCCCGAGTTCGCATGTTGCTGCAGCCGTGAGCGCGGCGTACATAGGTTGGCGGTATTTTCCGCGTTGGGTCGCGGTTCTCATGTCGTTGGAAGCACTGGGTATTACACTGTCTACCACCTACACCCAGAATCACTATGCCATCGATTCGCTAGCAGGATTGGTGCTGGCGTTGTTGGTTCAGCTGTGGCTGGTGCCGATTCTGTACAAGAGATTTGGCCCGCCAACGGACACGACCGAACGGTTGGCCCACGCTAGTACTTAGCTCGCCGTAATGCTGACGACAATTCCCAGGAGATCAACACATGCCTGAAGCCGATGTCTCCGACGCACAGAAGGACTACCATCTCGACGTCCCACAAGAGAGCAACGTCTTCTTTCTCAAGGGATCCAACTCACGGGATTGGGGATTCAAGAACAGGCTTGCTAGGATCTTCAGTCCGGAGTCCGGCAAGACGGTAATGCTCGCGTTCGACCACGGTTACTTCCAGGGGCCCACCACGGGGCTGGAACGGATCGACGTATCAATATTGCCGCTGGCGCCGTACGCTGACGCCCTGATGCTGACACGCGGCGTGCTGCGTTCGCTGATTCCGCCGGCAGTCACGAACTCTATTGTCATGCGGTGCAGTGGAGGTCCAAGTATCCTCAAAGAACTGTCCGACGAACGCATCGCGGTCGATGTGGAAGACGCCATTCGGATGAATGTGGCGGGCATGGCGGTGCAGGTGTTCATCGGTGGCTCCCATGAGACGCAGTCGGTCCACAACATGACCCGGCTGGTGGATGCCGGTAACCGCTACGGCATACCGGTGCTGGGGGTAACGGCTGTTGGCAAAGAACTCACCCGTGATGCACGGTACATTGGCTTGGCATCACGCATCTGTGCCGAATTGGGCGCAGCGGTTGTCAAAACGTACTTCGTGCCTGGATTCGAACGGGTGACGGCGGCTTGTCCGGTACCCATTGTGATCGCTGGTGGAAAGAAGCTAGCGGAACTCGATGCACTGCAAATGGCGCGGAACGCAATCGATCAAGGTGCCTCGGGTGTAGACATGGGCCGCAACATATTCCAATCGGATGATCCGGCCGCGATGATTGAGGCCGTACGTGGAGTAGTGCACAAAGGTATGAAGCCCAAAGAAGCGTACGAGCTATATGAGACTCTCAAGGGCGACGGGCAATAAGGTCACGCCGGGACTTGGACATGGGCACAGCTCGAACTTGAACCGACAATGAACAATCGCTGGAATGAGAGTGAAGCCAACAGCTTGCTGGACGCGGTCGAGAATCCAGCACAGCAGGCGCTGTCGCATCGCATCTACTCCGCTCGACTCATCGGGATGGAGCCAGACCTGGTGCTCCACGGTGGCGGCAACGTTTCCGTCAAGACCACAGTTCCCAATACACTCGGTGAGGCCACCGCCGCCGCCTACGTGAAAGTGTCAGGTTGTGATCTGCGAACGATTGGGCAAGTTGGTTTTGTGGCACTGGATCAGGACTATCTCAGCAGATTGCTGACCCTCGAGTCATTGGACGATGCGGAGATGAAAGACGAGCTGTCGCTGCACATGCTCCGGCCACATCATGGCGTGCCTTCGATCGAAGCGCTCATGCACGTCTCCGTTCCGGCAAAGTACATCGACCACACGCATCCGGCGCCCATCCTCGCGCTCACCAACCGCACGGATGGGGAGAGGTTCGTGATGGATGCGCTCGGAGAGCGAGTCTGTGTCGTGCAATACGCAAAGCCGGGCTTCGAACTTGCCAAGGCTGTTGCACAGGCGTTCGAGATCGCCTCGCACAGTGAGGGTATGGTGTTGATGCACCACGGCCTCATTACCTGGGGTGAGACGGCGAAAGAAGCGTACAGCAAAACCGTCGATCTGGTGAGTCGGGCCGAGCAGTACCTGGAGAGCAGCAGAGGTGCAAAGCGAACATCCTCCCGAAGTCTGGAGAGTCCCAGTGGCACGAGAGAGCCATACCGTGCCATAGCGCCGGTCCTGCGAGGGATGCTGATTCCGCCAAAGGCAGAGATGAGCATGCCTGTCGAGCGTGTCATACTTCGGCCTTTGTTGACCGACCAGATTCAGCGGTTTCTCGAGTCCGGTCAAGGCAGGGAGCTGGCGACCGCGCCACCACTCACACCCGACAACATCATCCGAACGGGAATTCGTCCGCTCTGGATTGATTCGGTCGATATCGGTGACAATGGAGCACTCGGGACACAGCTCGCCGAGGCGATCGCCGCGTTCTCTCGGGATCAGGGCAACTGCTCGCAGCACCATACCCGGCAAGATGGCCGGCACGTTGTTCCCAAGGTGGTGATGATCCCTGGCACGGGCATCGCATGCGCTGGCCGGGACGCACGGGACGCTGATATCGCCCGGGATATCACAGATCAGACAATTTCCGTCAAGACGACCATCGCTGAGACGGGTGGCACGTACGAGGGCTTGAGTGAAGATCAGCTCTACGCCATGGAGTACGACGTATTTCAACAGGCAAAGCTACGACGGCAGGAAACGGCTCTGCCGGCAGGGACGGTGGCGCTGGTGACGGGAGCGGCCGGAGCGATAGGATCTGGCGTGTGCGAGTCGCTGCTGGCCGAGGGAGCACATGTTGCAGTTACCGATCTGGGCGGTGAGGAACTCGACGGTTTGGTCGAGTGTTTGCTTGAGCGCGACAACCACCGAGTTCTTGGTCTGTCACTCGACGTAACCGATGAGAAGTCGGTAGCCGAGGCGTTCGCCGCGGTCGTTGATACTTGGGGTGGTCTTGACCTGCTGGTGGTCAATGCGGGAGTCGCTCATGTGTCTTTGCTGGCCGATATGGATTTGCAGGATTTCCAACGGCTCGAGCGGGTCAATGTGGAAGGCGCTCTGCTGGTTATTCGTGAAGCTGCACGACTGTTCGAGAAGCAAGGGGCCGGGGGCGATATAGTTCTGGTGTCCACGAAGAACGTGTTTGCCCCAGGTGCCGGTTTCGGCGCGTATAGTGCCACCAAGGCGGCATGCCACCAACTGGCACGGATCGCGAGCCTCGAACTCGCCAAGTTGGATGTCCGAGTGAATATGGTGTCTCCGGACGCCGTGTTCTCGCACAGTGGCCGCAAGTCGGGGCTGTGGTCTGAGGTAGGTCCGGGCAGGATGAAGGCTCGTGGCCTCGACCAACAGGGGCTGGAGGAGTACTACAGGAATCGAAATCTTCTCAAGGCAAGAGTAAGCGCGGAAGACGTAGCTCGGGCTGTGATGTTCTTCGCCACTCGTCAGACTCCCACCACTGGGGCTACGCTGCCCGTCGATGGAGGGTTGCCTGACTCAACCCCACGGTGAGCGGGTGAACGGTGAGTGAGGTTACATGTTGCCCAACCTCTTGACTCACCGCTCCCCGCTCCCCGCTCTCAGCCTAGATCTCAAACACGATGTGCAGAGCGTCGAGCTTGAGGGGTTCTCTTTGTTTTACCACGCCCTCACCGGCAGTGTATACCGTCGTCCCAGCCAGCAGCGCGTCGGCCACAGCCTGCAGTGACGGCAGCCGGTTTGTATCGCCCTCCTCATACTTGATCTGAGTGGCGTCGGTGATGCAGACGACGGTTCCGTCTGTCAGAGTCAGCGATCCACCGTCTACGTCGACGGTGGCAACAGTGTTCTCAAAGCTTTCGATGGCTTCCAGCTGTTTGAACACCGCGTGATTCGCGCGGATCACGAGCGGATCCCCGCTTTCTACCACGCCCTCGCCCCACGTGACCACCGTTTCACCCGCAGCTAGGGCCTCGACCACTGCCCCCAACGAGGTGAGGTAGCGATCGTCTTCAGGCTCGTGCTTGATCTCCGTATCGTCGGCGATCAGGATTGTGGTACCGTCGGTGAGTGTCACTACGCCAGTTGTTGCATTGGCCGTGGCGACCTCACCCTCGAAGCCCTCCGCCGGAGGTGGCACCAGCTTGAAGACCGCACAGTCAGCCCTAATCGTCCGAGGTTCTTCGCTCACCAGCGTGCCCTCACCCCAGGCAACGACTCTCTCACCCGCCGCTATCGCCTCGGCAACTGCTCCAAGGGAGGTGAGGTAGCGGTCGTCTTCTGGATTGTGCTTTATGTTGGTCTCATCGGTGATTTCGACAACGGTGCCATTCGACAGGGTTACCGTTCCTGCAACCTCATCGACCGAGTCTACCTCTCCTTCGTATTCTTTCCCCGGAGGGGTGGCGATCTCGAATACGACATGCATTGCTGCAATGGTGAGCGGCTCGCGCCCTTCAACGACACCGTAACCAGCCGACACAACCTTGTCCCCCGCTTCCAACGCGGCGGCAACGTCCTCTAGCGAGCCGAGCC
>JBDGXD010000048.1:0-17359 GCA_039584755.1 Gemmatimonadota bacterium | reverse complement strand
TAGTGCGCCTCAAAGTGCCTGACGACGATGCCCGCAAGCGGCGCTCCGAACTGGAGCAGTGCGGGCTCGATGCGATTGCCCGGGCTGAATCACTGGGCTTTTCATTCGAGGACTTGATTGACACGCTGGATGACATTCGAGACGCGAGACGCAACCACAGTCCTGACGGGGGAGAGCAATGACACTTCTGCCGGATCAGGTCACAACGCTGAGCTTGACGAGCATCAGGAGTACCGCCATGTCACAGAGTTCACCCAACGATACCAGGTATCCGATCCCCGCCCTTGCTGGCGGGCTCTTGGGAGGAGCGGCCGCAGCCGCCGTGACCTTGGCATTCGCCCCAGTTGGTGCGGCGATCGGTGTTGGGGCAGCGCTATCGCTACTGCTCGGGTCGTCCATAAAGTTCGCGGACCAATGGGAGAAAGCGATCGTTCTACGCATGGGCAGGTACCGCGGGCTGCGTGGTCCAGGGATGTTCTTCGTGGTTCCGATCATAGACCGGGTATCGTACCACATCGACCAGCGGATCCGGACGACCGATTTTGGCGCGGAATCGTGTCTCACGAAAGACACGGTGCCGGTCAACGTAGATGCGATTGCATTCTGGATCGTGTATGATGCCGAACGTGCTGCACTCGAGGTACAGCAGTACCAGTTGGCGGTAGTGCTCGCCGCTCAAACCGCTCTGCGTGACGCCATAGGCAAACACGACCTGGCAGAACTCATTCAGTCGCGTAAGGAGCTCGGTCGCGGGCTGCAGGAAACGCTCGACCGCAAGATGCACGATTGGGGAATTCAGGTCCAATCGGTCGAGATTCGCGACGTGATCATACCCAAGGCCTTGGAAGAGGCCATGTCGCGCCAAGCACAGGCCGAGCGTGAACGGCAAGCACGCATCATACTTGGCACCGCCGAAACTCAGATCGCATCCAAGTTCGTCGAGGCGGCCGAGAGTTACGCCGAGAACCCCGTTGCAATGAACCTACGCGCAATGAACATGCTGTACGAGAGCATCGTGAAGCGTGGATCGTTGATGGTGGTGCCATCCGGTTTGGCCGATTCGATCAACTTGCCGGGTCTGATGGGGCTTGCCGGGGCAGCGGGACTCAAGCCGCCGGAGGATGAAGCGAAGAAGGATGAAGCGAAGAATGAAAAGAAGGACGAGGCCGAGGATATCTTCGACTGATGGGGATGGGGGGGCTCTTCTTCCCCTTCTTCTCCTTCTTCCCCTCCTAATCAGGACGCGGAAGGGTGCGGTGGGTTAATCTCGACTCTTATATCCCGCCATTTCCCCTGGCGGAATCGAAGCATACTGAGTGCGGCTCGTGTCAGGTGCCCCAGCACTATTGCCAACCAGATGTCGGTTGGTGTGAGACCACGCACTGCCTGGATGACGGCGCACATGCCAAGTGGAATGGCGAGCTGTGAGATGAAAGAGATGTAGAGTGGGCCACGTGTGTCGCCGGTTCCCTGCAGGCCGCCGGTGTATGCCAGCGCAACCGTAACGAACAGTCCCGAAACACTCAAATAGGCGAGCAGTTCCACGCCAAGATCGACCACGACTGGGTCTGCCATGCCAAACACGCCGAGCAGGGCACGCGGTATCACCAGAAAAAGCAACCCGATGGTTACTGCCACTGCCAGGCCGAAGCGTGCTGCGACGTGCACTCCGTGGATGCTGCGATCGGGGTGACCGGCGCCCAGGTTCTGTCCCGCAACCGCGGCGGCAGCGCCCATCAGTCCCACCGAAGTCCACGTGATCAAAGAGAAGAGTTGGGTGTAACCCACCGCGTAGGCGGCTTGCGCTTGTCCGCTCTGCTGCAGCGATCCAACGAAGCGAATGAGAAACACACCACCGATGTTCATTACGACCCCTTGAATACCTGCGGGAATGCCGAACCGGAACAGCGAGCGAATGATCGACCAATCGGGCTTCAAGCTCATGCCACGCTCAAAGTGAATGACCCAGTGGCGCGAGAAGAACAGTCGATGTATGGCGAGCAGACTCAACAGGCCACCGGCGATCACCGTACCCATCGCTGCTCCGGCGGTACCGAACGCGGGTATCGGTCCGAGACCGCGGATCAAGATCACGTTGAGCACCATGTTCAGCACCGTCAGTGCGATGCCATAGCGCAGTGGGGTACGGGCGTCACCCGCGGACCGCAGTGCGCCACCCAGCATGAAGAACACCATCATGCCGAAGCCGAACACGAACATGATGCGCAGGTATGGCAGCGCCTCGGCCCTGACCTCGGGTGTGGCGTTCACCAGCTCGAGTAGAGGTGGAGCCAAGAAATATCCCACTGGAGCGAGCACACCGACCGACAGTGCTGCCGCCGTGAGGAACGCCTGGTACACGGTGCGGTTCACCTTCTCGGGGTCATTGGCACCGGCAAAGCGTGCCACGAGGACACCCATTCCGGTGAACAGCGAACTGATGAACACCATGACCACGAGGAAGATCTGCCAGGACACTCCGATGGCGGCGTTACCGGTGAACCCGACGTAGTGACCGACCATGGCGTGATCGACTATGCCCTGCAATCCACCGATGGCGTTTTGCAGCATCGTGGGCCAGGCAAGCTTCCACACCGCGCGAGGGATCGGGCCCTCGACGATGGAACGATCGAACGTCTTCGCTGTTGTTGGAGCGGCCATTCAGTCGGGTTTAGGAGGAGATGTGATACACCGGCCGGTGCGGGAGCACGCAACTTAGCATGGATGGCGGGTTTGCGTCAGTGAGTCTGCGGACGGAGCGGGAAGAGGCGGATCGACCCCAACGTGATCCGCCCCAACTCCGGCAGCCGTGCCCGTCTCCTGGTGTACCCTTACTCGTACCGCAGCGCCACCATCGGATCGACCCGTGTAGCACGTAACGCAGGGACCAAACTGGCGGAGATCCCCACCAACACTATCGTCACTACGATGGCGCCGAATACGGTTGGGTCACGTGGTTGTACGTCGAACATCACGAGTGCCACGGCCTTTGAGACGACGAACGCGAGAGCGAGCCCGAGTGTGAGACCGATACCGAGTTGTATTGCACCTTCACGCAGCACGAGTCGTATTACGTCCTTGGCATGGGCTCCCAGTGCCATGCGCAGCCCCATTTCTTGTACCCGTCTGCTCACCGAGAAAGACAGGACTCCGTACAGTCCCACAGAGGCCAGGAATAGCGCAGCAATCCCGAACACGATGAACAGCGTACCGAACACGTTGTAGAACCAGGTCTCTTGGTGGATCACTCCATCCATGTCACGCACGAAGTAGATGGGAAGATCCGCATCGGCTCCGCGCACCGCGGCACGCACGTCAGGTGTGAGACTGAGTGGTGAGCCGCCAGCTACCTGGACCGCAATGCTCACGAACCTGAGGTCCCGTTGTGCCAATGGAACGTAGTAACCGGCCGGGTCGTTTTCGTCCGGGTCGAATCCCTCCATGTGCATGTTGGGTGCGACTCCGACGATCGTGCGCCAATCCCAGTTGTCGGTGTCACCGCCGGAGCCTTCCTTGATGCGACGACCGATGGGATCCTCGTTGGGAAAGAACTTTTCCACGAAGCGGCGGTTGACGATGGCAACTTGCTCGGCAGTCGCGTCGTCCATGAGGTTGAAATCGCGTCCCCGCAGCACCCCAGTCCCAAACGTTGCGAAGAATTCAGGCGACACCGCAGCAGTATTTGAGCGGGGTTGCTCCTGATCGGTCTCGTACACTTCGCCCTCGATCAGAAATCGGCTGCGGCTGCAACATGACGCAGGGAGCATGTTGGTCAATGCAACCGACCGTGCAGCCGGCATGACCTGCAACCGCTCCCTGAGATCTCGGAAAAACGCGGTCCGTTCCTCGGTAGTCGGGTAGTCGACTTCAAAAATGCCGACCCGCGCGGTGAAGACGTCTTCTGTTTCGAAATCGAACTGGTAGTTGTTGAGCTTGGTGATACTCTTGGTCATCAAGCCCGCGCCGACCAACAAGGCGCACGACAGCGCTACTTCGCCGATCACCAGGATCTTGCTGAGTTTTCCGGCGCGGAAACTGGACGACCCGCGGTTCTCGTCTTTCAGTATCGAATTGACATCGGTGCGCGCGGTCTGGACCGCCGGTACGATGCCCGATGCAAAGGCTGTCAGTGCGGTCACCGCGACGATAAAGCCCAGGATAGGAAGGTCTAACGTCAACACCATGAAGTACGGTTTGCCAACTCCGGTGGTAGCGCGGTCGAACAGGCCAACGCCGACGAATGCGATGACAATGCCAAGAACGGCCCCACCAAAGGAGAGAATCGCAGCCTCGGAGAACAACGGCATTGCAACCCGCCAGCGCCGAGCGCCAAGGGCTGTGCGGACAGCGGCTTCCTTGGTTCGCAGGGCGGCGCGGGACAGCAACAAGTTCGCCACGTTGGCGCAAGCAATGAGCAGCACAAACACCGTGGCCATCTGCATGGCCAAGAAGACAGGAATTGCTTCGTCGCCAATCGACTGTTTCACGAATGTCGAGAACACCACCCCGACGCCCTCGTTGGATTCGGGGTATGCCTGTGCCAGTCGCTGAGCCACCAGCGACATGTCGAGTCCCGCCTGCTCTAGTGTGAGACCGTCTTTTAAGCGACCAACTACTTGGAACCAGGGACCGTCACCGCGATTGGGGTTGTCTCCCCTCACGTCGCGTCGCGGAATCCAGATCTCCTCGGTTTGGGGGAACATGAATTCGTCAGGCATCACCCCGAGGATAGTTGCTTGCTCACCGTTCACGCTGATCAGCGTTCCGATCACTGTCGGATCGGACTCATAGCGGGTGGCCCAGACGTCGTAGCCGAGCAGCGCCGTCAGCGGAGCACCCGGTGCATCGTCGCCAACGCGGAAACTGGATCCGAGGGCTGGCGCCACCCGCAACACGTCGAACAGGTTGGCCGATACAAACGCACCATCGAACCGCTCGGGTTGGCCGGAGCTGCCACTCACATTGATAGTCCCCGTCGAGAATGACGCGATCGCCTCGAACGACCCCTGCTGTTCGCGCCAGTCATAGAAGTCGTGTTGGTCCACCCACATGCGCTCGATGTCTTCAGACGGGTTGGAGCGGAAGATCAAGGCCAGCCGATCGGCCTCGGGCACTCCGATCCCGCGGAAGTACACACCGTAGATGATGCTGAACATCGTGGCGCACAAACCGATGCCAAGCCCGAATGCAACGATCGAGATGGCGGACGATCCCGGCTTCTTGGCAAGTGCTCGCAATCCCAGCTTGAAGTCCTGTATTAGTGCGCCCATGCGGTGCCCCGATAGTGAGAGTGGACTCCCGCACTACGGAGTGAGGCCGTAAGTCGTTTCAGAGGTTCGATTTGGAACGGCAGGCCGCGGATCGACGCGGACGGAGGCAGGGCCGCTGATTAGCATCGACGGAGGCGGATTAACGCGGATTTGCTGTGGAACATTGCGCCACTCGCGGTGGTTGGTAGCTTCGAATCCGTCTGTATACACCTCTAGGCCCGAGAGCATGACATGAGTGACGCAGAAAACCCGACAATCAAGCCATTGAAGAATGGCCCGTTACAGGTAACCGGGCTTGCCCGCTTCACCAACTCGCGCGGTGAGCCGATCGTGACCAAGAAGGTGATCTCGCTGTGCCGCTGTGGCGCGTCCAAGAACAAGCCGTTCTGCGATGGCACCCACAAAGCGATTGGCTGGGAGGACGCAAAGACGGACGACCGTGTGCCAGACAAGCTGGATGAGTACAGTGGTGACGGGCATACGATACTGGACAACCGCGGTATCTGTTCGCACGCCGGTTACTGCACCGATGGGCTACCCTCAGTGTGGCGTGCGGGAGTGGAGCCGTGGATCGATCCCAATGGCGCACCGGCCGATCGAGCCCAGAGCGTCATTCGGCGTTGTCCCTCGGGCGCGTTGAGCTACGAGCAAGGTGGCGCTGTCCATAACTCTTTCTCCGACACTGCTGAGATCAGGGTGAGCCGGAACGGTCCCTTCCGCGTGCGGGGTGGTGTCGCTCTGCAGGACGTTGCGGTGGGTGAGGGTGCGAGCCGAGAGCACTATGCCTTGTGCCGCTGCGGTGCCTCGCGCAACAAACCGTTCTGTGACGGCAGCCACTGGTACGTCGGATTTCAGGACGATGAGGCGTTGACCATCGCCAAGGCCAACCGAGCGGCACAAAGTGAAGAGGAGGCCTGGAAAGCAGTAGGGAAGACGGGTGACTTTGCACCGGGCCAAGTGCACACGGTTGCAGTCGGTGAGAAGACCGTTGCCATCGTCAAGGACGACAAGGGTTGGCACGCGATGGATGGACGTTGTCCGCACCAGGGTGGGCCACTCACCGAGGGGACCCTCAGCGACGGAGCGCTGCGCTGTCCCTGGCACGGCTACGACTTCGCACTGGATTCGGGGAAGGGAATCGGCAACGAATTTGCCGTGGAGACGCTCGCTGTGAGGGAGCAGGATGGGATGATCGAGATCGCGGTTCCTGCGCCGCAGCGTTCGACCTGGACGGTGAGCCATGTGATGGTCGAGACATTGGTCAACTGGGGTGTCGACACCGTGTTCGGAATGGTGGGACATTCGAACTTGGGATTGGCCGAGGCCGTGCGTGTGCAGGAGGCAAAGGGCGCCATCCGCTACTTTGGGATCCGTCATGAGGGTGCGGCAGCGTTTGCCTGCTCCGGTTATGCCAAGGTGAAGGAGAGTCCCGCGGCGTGCCTGTCCATCGCCGGGCCGGGTGCCACCAACCTGCTCACCGGCTTGTGGGACGCGAAGGTGGACCGTGCACCTGTGCTTGCACTAACGGGACAGGTGAACACGCAGGTCATGGGTCCTGGGGCATTTCAGGAGATCGATCTGGCGTCGGCGTTCGCGGCGGTAGCACGCTTCAGCCAGACTGTGTTGCCCGACAGCAATCACGCGGAGCTGGCTTCGCTGGCCTTGAAGACCGCAATCGTGGAACGCGATGTCGCGCACCTGATCTTTCCCGACGAGGTTCAGGTGCGGGATGCCGGGGAAGAGGGACCCGGCGGTCCGGAGGGCCGGGTCAGCGAGACTGCCATCACGCCTCCAGCGGACTCGGTGGCGAACGCCAACTATCGGATTGCCCGTGCGCGGCGGCCAGCGATCATAGTGGGGTACGGCGCCCGTCAGGGGATCGAAGAAGTCGTAGCGCTTGCCGAAGACCTGAACTGTCCGGTAATCACAACGTTCAAAGCGAAGGGGTTGATCGCTGACGATCACGCGCTGGGTGCGGGTGTTTTGGGACGGAGCGGCACGCCGGTGGCCAGTTGGTTCATGAACGAAGCCGATCTGCTCATCGTGTTCGGTGCTTCGTTTGCCAAACATACGGGGATTGCCAAAGGCAAGCCTATCATCCAAGTCGACTTCGATCGAATGATGCTCGGCAAGTTTCACGCTGTGAACCAACCGGTGTGGGGTGATATTGGGACCACGGCCCGGCTGCTACGTGACGGTTTGGGGGACGCGTGGTCCGGCGACGATCAGCGAGACGAACTCGCCGAGCGCTGGCGGCTGTGGCGTGAAGAGAAACTGGCGCGCGAAACCCAAGACAAGGGACACGGTATCAACGCCGCTGTCATTTTCCGTCACTTGAGTGAGCGTCTACCAGACGACGCCATCGTAGCGGTGGATGTGGGTAACAACACCTATTCTTTCGGACGATACTTCGAGTGCAAGCGCCAGTCGATTCTCATGTCCGGTTACCTCGGCTCGATCGGGTTCAGCTTCCCCGCAGCTATGGGAGCGTGGGCGGCTGCCCCAGACCGCAAGGTCGTCTCGGTGAGTGGTGACGGCGGGTTCGGTCAATACATGGGTGAGTTCTTGACGGCAGTGAAGTACGGCATGAACGTCACTCACATACTGCTCAACAACAGCGAACTCGGCAAGATCTCCAAAGAACAGCGTGATGGCGAATGGAAGGTGTGGCAGACAGGACTGCACAATCCCGACTTCGCCGAGTATGCAAGGCTGTGTGGTGGCCTGGGGATTCGCGTCGAGCGAGTGGAAGAACTGCCGTCGGCTCTCGATCAAGCGTTGGCGGCAGACGGTCCGTCGTTGGTGGAGATAGTGAGCGATCCGCTGCTCACCTAGGAATGTAGAATGCAGAATGTAGAATGTAGGTGCAGGGTGCAGGGCGCAGGGTGCAGGGTACTCTCACTTCAGCCTTCAGACTTCGATATTCATCATTCAGCCTTCTAGCGGATCTCGAAGTACCGTTGGAAGGCCGAATGTCGAATGTCGAGTGTCGAATGTCGAAGCCAGAGGGGGCAGGCAGCATTACGTGCAATCGGGACTTTCGAATGCAGAGTGTAATACGTGGAACCTCGTGTCTAGGTTGATGCGCTTGTCGTGATCGCACAGGCAACGGGTATCGTGGTGGCTCTGGCCTCTTCTGTGGTGTGGGGTGGTGCGGATTTCGCCGGCGGGCAGGCGAGTCGACAGCACGGCTCACTGCAAGTGTTGGTTCTGTCCCGAGTGTCGGGATTCGTGCTGCTGGTTGCGCTGGCTCTCATTCTCCGAGATCCGTTGCCACCTTTAGCGTCGGCCGGCTGGGCTGCCGCGGGTGGCTTAGCCGGCGCATTGGGTTTGGGCGCCCTGTACAGGGGTCTCGCGATAGGGCGGTCCGCGCTGGTGATTCCGATAACGGGTGTCATCGGAGCGGCGATCCCTGTTCTGTTTGCGGTGATAGTTGCAGGTGTGCTTCCTGTGATACAGCAGACGGGCTTGGCGATGGCACTGGTCGGGATATGGCTGGTGAGTCGCGGTCACGACGGAAGCGAATCCGGTTCATCCCGCGGCCTCCCGTTCGCCATTCTGGCGGGAATCGGGTTTGGCGGTTTCTTCATTCTGCTGGGACAGGTCGAAACAGCGGCAGTACTGACCCCTCTCGCGATTGCGATTGGTGCCGGTTCCCTGATGGCCGTGGTGGCATTGGCGATTGCCCAGTTGCGGCTACCTGCTCCGACCCGCAGTCCGGGGGCAATCGTGGCTGGTGTACTGGATGTAACTGGTGCCGTGTTCTATTTGCTCGCCATTCGTTGGATTCGGTTGGACATAGCTGCCGTATTGGGATCGTTGTACCCGGCGGTGACTGTGGTGCTCTTCAGAGTGTTGGCGAAGGAACACGTCAGCAGGGTGCAGTGGGTGGGACTTGCGATCTGCATTGCGGCGATCGGTTTGATTGCGGCATGAACTCTCCTGTCCTCGCTGCCTCCCCTGCCCCCTCGCCCCGAGGAGCAGAGGCAGGAGGGGCAGCAGGGGCCAGCGCGCGTGCACAGCAATTCAATGGTGCAGAGGAATAGTAGCATGACAACATGCGCAGAAATCATGGCGCAGACTCTATTTGACCTTGGTGTGCACCGCATGTTTGGCTTGCCGGGTGGTGAGATCTTGGACTTTGTCGCAGCGTGTCGCGCGACCGGCATTGACTTCGTGCTGACACGAGACGAGGCGACGGCAGCCTTTATGGCCGATGCGACGGGTCAACTGCAACGCAGACCAAGTGTGTGTGTGTCGACACTCGGTCCCGGTGCGCTCAACCTGGCGTTGGGCGTCGCCAACTCATATCTGGATCGCTCTCCCGTAATCGCCATCACGGCAGCGACCGCGGCAGCGTCACAGCCCTACGCCACCCACCAGAACCTGGATCTGAATGCGGTCTATCGACCGTTCACCAAGCGGTCGATCACGCTGGACGGCGAGAACACCGCTGCCGTGGTGCGTGATGCGTACGGCCTTGCGGGAAAGTTGCGCATGGGGCCGGTGCACATTGCGTTGCCCAGTGATGTAGCCCGCTCGCAAGATCGTGTAACAGACGAAGCGCGAGTCGGCGGCCGCGATGAGGCGGTGAGTCCTGCGCCAGACAACAGCATCCAGCAAGTAGCCGACGCGATTCGCGCGGCGCGCCGTCCCGTGGTAATCCTGGGATTCGATCTTGATCCCAACGAGGATCGGTCCAGCGTGCAGCACTTCGTCACCAAACTTGGCGTGCCGGTCTTCACTACCCCGAAGGCAAAGGGCATGTTGTCGGAAGATCACCCTCTGTGTTACGGCGTGTGTGCCGGCGTAGCAGCAGACAATCTCGTGGTCGATTTCTTCGCTGGCGCGGATCTTCTCGTGGGAGTTGGCTTCGATCCTGTGGAATCCAACAAAATGTGGCACCACACGATGAAGGTCGTCTCGATCAGCCCTGCTTCGATTGCAGTGGATGATTACGAGCCGATGCACGAAAGTGTCGCTGACGTCAACCAGACTCTCTGCACCCTGTGTGAGCTGGACTTGGGCACCTGCGACTGGTCGGAAGGCGAATTGTCCGGATTCCGCAGCCGATTCGATCGAGCATTGCGGCCGTCCCGAGATCCGGAGGAAGGGTTGTCTCCCTATGAAGTCACGCAGCGACTGCGTCAGCTCCTGCCACGTGACACCATCCACGTTACCGATGTGGGGTCGGTCAAGTTCGTGACCACTCAGGTGTGGCAGACCTATGAGCCGCAGACTTTTCTACTGTCGAACGGTCTTTCATCGATGAGCTACGCACTGCCAGGAGCGATGGCTGCCAAACTGCTCAACCCGGACCGGGTTGTGCTCAGCACTATCGGAGACGGTGGCTTGGCGATGACGCTCGGTGAACTCGAGACATGTGTGAGGCGAGGCCTCAACTTTATCACAGTGGTCTACAACGACAGCAGCCTCAGTCTGATCCGAATAGCACAGGAGTATCGCGGACACGTCAACTGCGGCGTCGATTTCGGGCCCGTCGATTTCGCCGCAGCTGCCGAGGCGTGTGGCGCCTGGGGTGCGCGAGTCGAGAGTATGAACGATCTCGACAAAGCGGTAACGGAAGCTCTACGGCTGGACCGGCCGGCGGTGCTCGATGTGGTGATGGACCCGGCGGAATACAGGGTGCACGCTGCCCCTGACCTCCCACATCACTAGCCCACTACCCCTGCTGCCCCCTCTCCCACAGGGGTAGGGGAGGCAGGGGAGGCAGAAGGGGCAGTGAATCGCCTACGCTGATCCTGGAACCGGTACTACCGCGCGCGCCAATTCGGATGGACCTAGCTCGACGCGGTCGGGCCCCAACTTCAGATCCGACTCCATCATCTCGTCCCAGGTTACTTCCTTGCCGGTGTAGCAGGAAATCCGGCCCATGATCGCCGTGAGCGTGGCGACGGCGGTGCGTTCTGCCTCGTTCACGGGTTCGTTGTTGCGGATCGCTGTCACAAAATCGATGTGTTCCTGAACGTAGGGTCTTGGTCCAACACGATTGCCTTCATCGTCCTCGCCGTATTGGTACTCCCAGGCCGTCGTTCCGTTGGTGCGGCGGATCTCGTTGACGCAGTTGGAGCTGCCCTTGGTGCCGCGTACGAACTCGGAGACGTTGTTGGTGCAACCACCAATCTGACGGCACATGCTGTGGACGTGTACGTCGCTGTCGTAGGTGAAGTCGATACTGAAGAAATCGTACTGGTCTCCACTGGGACGACGCCAACGCCCCCCCATTCCAACTGCCTTTTCAGGATGCGCATCACCGAGGTACCAGTTGACCACGTCGAGGTTGTGCACATGCTGCTCGACGATGTGGTCGCCTGACAGCCAGGTCCAATTCACCCAGTCGCGTACCATGTACTCGATATCGGTCCAAGCCGGTTGCCGATCGCGCCACCACGGCACCGTGCCATTCCAGTAGCAGTTGGCCGCTACCACTTCGCCGATCGCGCCGTTTGTGATCTCACGGAAGGTGGCGAGGTAGTCGGCCTGGTGTCGTCGTTGGGTGCCGGTGACAACGCACAGACCCAGCCCGTCGGCCTTGCGAGCCGACGCCATGATCGAGCGGGCACCCACTGGATCGACCGCAACGGGCTTCTCCATGAAGATATGTTTGCGGGCCTCGACCGCTGCGTCGAAGTGTTCCGGTCGGAAGTACGGGGGCGTTGCCGTCAGGACGATGTCTACGTCCGTCTCGACCAAGGACTGGTAGGCGTCGAACCCGGCGTAGCAGTTCTCATCCGCGATTTCGACGCCCTTCTCTTCTCGTAACTTGTCGCGGCAGTTGTCCACCCTGTCGCGGAAACAGTCGGCGAGGGCAACCACCTCCAGGTTGGGACCGGCATTCAAGAAGTCGATCGCTGCGCCGGTGCCTCTGCCACCGCAGCCAATGAGCCCTGCCCGCAACACGGGACCGTCGGGAGCCTGTTCTAGCAGTGGTGGCCAGGGGTAGTCGGCATACTGGTCACCAACGCCATCACTACAACTTGCTACCATGGCACCCACAGCTCCCACCGCACCTATGGCACCGACAGCCTCGATGAACTCGCGTCGGCTTGGTCCATCCGTCTTGTCACTCATCGTGAGCTTCCTTTTTTTAGTTAGGCACTCGCGCCGGATCTCCACCTTCAACCTCAGATACTACACGAAATCCCACATCTGTACAATCAGAATACCACCAGCGGCTCTTGGGTACCTGTGGATCAGTCAAGAGGCACGCGTCCGTGCGGGTGTGGTCGCGTGCGGCGGAACGCAGAGCAGCCGGATCGCTGCGGAATGAGCCGCCCCGTACCACATGCTCGACTCCTGATTCAGGCCCACGGGGATCGACCATGACGGTTCCCGAGGCACGTCGCTGGTATGCATCAGGTGCGTACCAGTCGAGACAGAACTCCCGAACGTTCCCCGGCATGTTGATCAATCCAAACTTATTGGCCGCCATATCCGCCGGCGGCTGAGTCTTGGTTCCGCTGTTGCCGGCGTGTACTGCGAAACTATCGATTACAGTTGTGTTCCTCCCAAAGAGCCGGTTCCAGAACCGTTGCTCGGTGTACTGTTTGGGTTCACCTTCGAAGAAATACGGCGTCTTCGTGCCGGCTCGTGCGGCGTATTCCCATTCTGCTTCGGTTGGCAGGCGGTAGCGCTTGCCCGTCACCAACGACAGCCAACGTGTGTACTGTTCTGCGGCGTGGTGCGTCATCGTTATGGCAGGGCGGTCACCTCGGCCCCAGCCCTGATCGGGCGGAACATAAGGTGGCGTAGCTCCGGTGATGGCGTCGACATCCATGCCTGCAGCCGTTTGTCGCTCCACCGCTGCAACTCTGGTGTCGGTACGGCCTTCGGCCTTGGTCGCACGATACCAAGCTTCGAACTCGTCCCAGGTGACTTCGACACGCCCCATCCAGAAAGGACTGATTGTGACCGAGTGTAGCGGTCCTTCATCTTCGTTGCGGTATGCTTCCGAGTCGGGGCTACCCATCTCGAAGCTGCCGCCAGGGATTGCCACCATCTCGAAGCTCACCGAAGTACCCGGTATGAACTCGGTGTAGTCCTCGAACCCCTCGACTGTGGCCGGAGCATCGTAGATCTCGACGTCCTCTACTGCGGTTAGCGTGAAGTCAACTTGCTTTGTGGCGTCAGGATCGTAGTGGCCCACATGTAGGTGGCAGTTGAGGCAGCGCAGCTCCTCGACGCGACGCTCGTAGTAGAGGTGGGCTTCCTCTCCCTCGTCCGTCAGTTCCAGTGGAAACAGGTTGGGGTGGCAGTCCAGACACGACTCGCGGAAGACATGAGTCCTGGCGTGTTCGAGTTGCGAGCGCGCATCCCAGTCAAAGGACTCATGGTCTTTGAAGAGTGTTCCGAAAGCGTCGCGTATCCCCAGGCGGGTCTTGTGGGCTGCGTAGGCCAGACCTCCAGGTGGCAAGTGACACTCTACACAGTGGACAATCGTGCCGCTTTTGGTTGTGTAGTGGGTCGATTGTATCCAGGAACTCGTGGCCTGCGGGTGAACGTGGCAGGTTTCGCAGAAGTCATCTGTGGAGGTAACGGTGTTGCCACCACGGATCAGCAGCAGAGCTGCCACTCCGGCAACAACGCCCCACAGGAAAGGGCGGCGCATCAGCCGGCCCAATGCTGCGACTGTCGCTCGAATCTTCCCGCGGATCCTGGTCACCAGGTGCAAGGCCGTGGTCGTTACCGAGTTATGCCATCTCGAAGGTCTGCTTTGCCCAGGTTACGTTCGTGCGTGTGTCCTCCATGAGCTTGTCTTTGCGACCACTTGTTTCCAAGACCAGCCACTTGTCGTAGCCGATGTCACTCAGTGCTGCCGCCGCAGCGGGCATGTCCACCATACCATCTTCGCTGCCGAGCAATGGGGTGTTCCAGTCCTTCAGGTGAACCTCACAGAGTCGGTCGTTGCCGATCAGTCGCAGCTCGCCGGGTACGTCGTACCGGTTGCCGGTGGAGTTACCCAGGTCGTAGTAGACTTGCAGCCATTCCGAGCCTACACGTTCGATCATTTGCAGGTTCTGGCTGGCACTGATGGTGTTTTCCAGTCCCAATATCACTCCGGCGTCTCGGGCTCGTGGTACCATCTGTTTCAGTGTCTCGACCACACTGGAGACCCTGTCCTCGCTGAGTCGATAGGAGGCGAAAGACCCTCCGGCTTCGTTGATGAACTCGCCTTCCTCGTCTTTGGCGCGTAGATCTCCGTTGCCGAAGAATGCCATCAACACGTTGCTTGCGCCAATCGCAGCTGCTGTCTCGATTGCCTGGACCAACCAGGTGGCTGCCCGAGGGTCGGTTGCGAGCGGATACTCGTTGAACAGCCCGAGTGCGATGGAGTGGAACGTGACACCGTGTTGTTGACCGAGGTCGAGGTAGCGCTGCCTGATTGCCGGGTCGGTCAGAACGATTTCTTCCGGACTGGGTCCCAGGCTCACCTGGATCCCCTCCAATGTTGCTTCGGCCGCTGTCGGGATTTGCTCGGGATCACTCATTGGCCCGAGGTTCCAGTCACAGATACCGATGCCGGTCGCACCGACACGCCGTTCGGACGTCGCCGCACACGCGGTCAAGCTCCCCAACGAAGAAGCTGCGGCCAAAAAAACACTTGTCTGCTCCAGAAAGCTCCTGCGGTCCATGATCACCTTCTTTCTCATGTTCGGACGAACCGAGCCGAGGGGTCCGCGATCTCCTGATAACCTCCTCGAATCAATTAACAGTACTCTCTTGTCACCGCAACTCAACTACACGCTCGCCACGACCCATGATAGCACGTATCTTCTCTCCTCGCATGATGGGAGCGGGTGGGCTCAACCAACTCATCGGAGCGACTGAATAATGCGCCGTCCTTTGTATGCCTCTGTTCTATCAGCCGTGCTACTATCGTCTATCACCTGTCAACAGGATACAGGCGACGCTAGTGGATACTCAGTGGAATCTGCTGTCCGTCCAAACATCATCGTAATCGTCGTCGACGATCTCAGGTGGGACGAGTTGGGTGTTGCCGGACATCCCTTTCTCGAGACCCCGAACATCGACCAGCTGGCAAGCGAAGGTGCTCAGTTCTCCAATGCGTTTCATGCAGTGCCGCTCTGCTCGCCCAATCGTGCCAGCATCATGACGGGTCAGTACCCATCACGTCATGGCATCATCGACAATGTGGCGCGGAATCGAATGAGCCATCGGTTACAGACGTTCCCGCAGGTGCTGCAGCGAGAGGGATACAAGACTGCGTTCTTCGGCAAGTGGCACATGGGCAATGATCCTACACCGCGACAGGGCTTCGATGAGTGGGCGGCAATCCCAGGGCAGGGTCGCACCACGGATCCCGAACTGTACGAGGACGGGCGGATCCACGAGGTGCCAGGATACATCACTGACGTTCTGACAGACCGGGCTATCTCGATTATCGAGGGCGACCGGGAGCAACCGTTCTTCATCTACATCGGCCACAAGGCAATCCATCCCGACGCCATACAATTGGATGACGGTTCGGTAGACCTTTCTCAGCCACGGGCATACGTGCCGGCACCAAGGCACCGTGGCCGTTACGAGGAGGAAGTGTTGCCGCGCCGTGCAAACGTCATCTCGTCGCTCGACGACCTGAGCGACAAACCGGCACTGCGCAGAGCGCTAACCGCCAAGCTCTCGGCCGAGATGCTCGAGATGTTCGGTGAGGAGGAACTAGATCCCTATTCGAGTGAGGAGACCATTCGCCGTCGCGCGGAGATGATGCTTGCAGTCGATGAAGGGCTCGGACGGATTGTAGCTGCCCTCGATGCCGCGGGTATCCTGGACGAGACTTTCATTCTGTTCACGAGCGACAACGGTTTCTTTTACGGTGAGCACGGTCTCTCGGTCGAAAGGCGCCTGCCATACGAGGAGTCCATTAGAACACCGCTGATCGTTCGCTATCCCGCGGTGGCGACCGCCGGTTCGCGGCTGGACGCATTGGTCGCGTCTGTCGATATCGCACCAACGGTGCTGGAGATAGCAGGTGTGCCTATTGGCGAGCATATACAAGGACGGTCCTTTGTGCCGCTGCTGTTGGGTAGTGATACCGATTGGCGCGAATCTCTCCTGATAGAATTCTACACCTATGAGAATCCATTTCCTTGGTTGTTAGACATGGACTACCGAGCCATCAGGACCAAGGACTACAAGTACATCCATTGGATGCAGTATCCTGACGAAGCTGAATTGTACGATCTGGTTGGGGACCCTTACGAAACCCAGAACCTGATTGGTGACTCGCGTATGTCAGGCGTCGTTCGCGATCTGCGTGCAGCAATGGCGCAGGCTGTGCTCGATGCAATGGGACTGGGGGGATAGCCAAGTTGCGAACTCATGAATGGTGTGAAGCCCAGAGCGGCTCGGGATGTGCGGCTGGGCCACATATTTGGCGCGGTGGAGATATTGGCGGCGACTGCTAGTGCCGTGGTGGTGCAGATGCCCTGACCAACACGCCACGCCGCCGGACCTCAAAGGGCCGAGATCCAATCAAGCAAAGCTAATCTGTGTGTTCGCTGACATCAGGAAGCCAGGTGTTTCTTGAGGAAGGCGATAGTCCGGCTCCATGCCAGGTCCGCTGCCTCTTTGTCATACCGGGTTTCGTTGGTGTCGTTATTGAAGGCGTGATTCACCCCTTCGTAGACGTATATCTCATACGGTTTGTTGTTGGCCTTCAATGCCGCTTCGTACTCCGCGATGCCGGCGTTGATGCGCTCGTCGAGCCCGGCATATTGCAGGCATAGCGGTGCAGTGACGTCGGGCACTTGCTCCGCCGCAAGCTGGCGACCGTAGTAGGGCGCACTGGCGTTGAGCGATGTGCCGGCGGCAGCGAGTTGGTTGGCGTAGCCACCGCCCCAACAGAAGCCCACAGCTCCGACCTTGCCCGTCGACTCCGCATGGGTAGACAGGAACTGCACTGCCGCGGCTAGCCTGACCAGAGTCTCGGCGGCGTTCAGCTCACGCATCATCTCCCGGGCCCTGTTTTCATCCGAAGGTCTACCGCCCAGGGGTGACAGCGCATCGGGTGCCAGCGCCAGAAAACCCTCCAGCGCCATGCGGCGGGC
>JBDGXD010000047.1:0-18071 GCA_039584755.1 Gemmatimonadota bacterium | reverse complement strand
GAGCTTACCGGAGTGGCTCTGGGAATCGAGGGCGGGGTGTATCCCAAACTTTGGGACGTGGAGAGCACCTATGGCATGTTGAATCTGTTGGGGCGCGCATACATTCCGACCGGTGTGTTTCCCAATACGGTGTTTGCGCTGAGGGTGGGTGGCAAGAAGGTGTGGGGCAAGTATCCTTGGTTTGATGCTGCTTTCGTTGGTGGTGAAGAATCTCTCCGGGGATGGAGGGCTCAACGGTTCGCGGGTGATGCATCGCTCTATGGAAGTGCCGAGCTCAGATTGTATCTGACGAAGTTCACGCTCCTGGTACCGCAGCTATTCGGCGTGTACGGGCTATTCGACGTCGGTCGTGTGTGGGTGGAAGGAGCTTCGCCCGGTGGCTGGCACACCGGCTACGGTGGCGGAATCTGGCTGGGATTCCTCGGCGCGCGATACCTCCTTTCAGCGTCCTTCGTAACAAGCAGAGAAGGAGGCGGATTGTATGTTGGTTGGGGGTTCGGTTTTTGAGTCGCGGTCGCGGGACCAGGTCGTGCCAGTTCGAGCTGCTCTCCAGCCAGCCCACCCAATGCCACTATTTCGATTCCGCTATCGCGACCACTGCAGTATGACCCTGACAATCGAAGAATAGTCGCAGCCTCTTGGACTCAGCGAAAAACGCTCATTGATCACCTGCAAGTCACGGACTGAATCAACAGTGTGACCGCCAACGTAGTGCAGATAGACGGAGATCGAGCAACGGTTGTCCTCAAGAGGATCGGATTACCGAACACTCGGGGAGACGTCGTAACAGTTCTACCCCGGATGACAAGTGGATTCGTATTCGGAAGAGTTGATAGCCGCTTGCTGGCTGCGGCCGGCCAAGGAGAGTGACATGAGAGTACTTCTGAGGAACTCGTGGTCGGCAAGCCTGTGCTGTGTCGTGTTGGTGAGCCGCATTTCAGCCCAGCAGATGGCAGATACGAGTTTCTACGCAGAGATAGAGAATCCGGCTTACCCGGTAGGGACCGGGCCAATCGTGTTGGTTGATGAGGCTCATAACAACTTTCACACAGCAGAGGGTCGCTACCTAGCATTTGCCACACTGTTGCGGCGGGATGGCTACGTAGTCCATGGATCGAGCGTTTCCTTCACGAGTGAAATGCTGAAACAAGTCGACGTCCTCGTCATTTCCAACGCCCTGCACGAACGAAATCTCGGAGATTGGTCGCTGCCCACACCTTCTGCATTCACAGACAACGAGATAGAGGCCGTTCGCGCATGGGTCCAGGAAGGTGGTTCGTTGATGCTGATTGCCGATCACATGCCGATGCCGGGAGCGGCCCAGTCACTGGCGGCCGCTTTTGGTGTCGAGTTCCTCAACGGGTTCGCGTTCGAGAGCGCGACGGAAACCGGTGGCCCGATGGTTTTCCGGCGATCTGACGGCTCGCTCGAGTCGCACTGGGTGACTGAGGGCCGTGACTCCAACGAGCGCGTGGACTCGGTTGCCAGTTTCACCGGTCAGGCGTTCCGAGTAGGGGTTGGAGCGGACCCCTTGATGATATTCCGATCTGAAGCAGTCTCGCTCAATCCGCGCGTAGCCTGGCGTTTCACTGAAGAAACGGATATGACGCGCGTGGCAGGGTGGTCACAGGGGGCCGTTTTGGATTTCGGCCAAGGGCGTGTAGCTGTCTTTGGAGAGGCGGCCATGTTTACCGCCCAGGTGGTTGTGGACGGTTCCAATCGGTTTCTCACGGGGATGAATCGCCCCGAGGCGATTCAGAACCAGCAGTTCTTGCTGAATATCATCCACTGGTTGAGTGCTGCGGACAGACGATGAAGAGCGGGAACGGCCGTGTAATGGATGAAGGTTGTCTCACGGGTGCTGGACCTCATGCTTGGTGGGGCGATGACGACAGGGGTATTGTGTCGCGACACCCCTACCGTTGCTCTGAGTGTTCCGTAGATTTGGTGTCCGCGAGGACAGGCTAGATGACGGACATCCCAGAACAGCTCGTAGCGGCGCTCACCGGACGCTACGCGATCGAGTCTCCGCTCGGTCGTGGCGGAATGGCTACTGTTTACCTTGCACACGATCTCAAGCACAACCGTCAAGTGGCCATCAAGGTACTCAGGCCGGAATTGGCCGCTGAGCTGGGCGCTGAACGGTTTCTCCGAGAGATCGAGATCGTCGCGCAACTCAGTCATCCTCACATCCTGTCTCTATACGATTCCGGTCAGGCAGATGAGCTTCTCTATTTTGTGATGCGCTACGTGGAGGGAGAATCTCTGCGGCAAAAGATCGAACGTGACAAGCAGTTGTCCCTGGACGAGGCTTTGGAAATAACGCTGGACGTCGCTGAGGCGCTCGACTACGCCCATGCTCAGAGCGTGATACACCGCGACATAAAGCCCGGAAATATTCTACTCGAATCTGGCCACGCCGTGATCACCGACTTCGGCATTGCCATAGCTGACAGGACGCTGCTTCACGGCCGCGTCACCGAAGAGGGTGTGTACGTTGGCACTCCGGAGTACATGAGTCCGGAACAGGCCACCGGCGAACATGAGATAGACGGTCGCAGTGACATGTACAGCTTGGCCTGTGTGTTGTACGAGATGCTGGTTGGCCAGCCCCCGTTTCTCGGACCAACTGCGAGAGCTGTGATAGCCAAGCACATCACGGACCCAGTCGCGCCGCTGGCCACTGTGCGGCCGGAGGTGGGGCCAGCTGTAGAGCGAGTTGTCGTTCGCGCCCTTGCCAAGGAACCGATCGATCGCTTTGCATGTCTTGCGGATTTCGCACGCGCTTTGGCCGGCGACGGGGACTCCCAGGACGGCGCCTGGTCAAGGAAATCGATCGCTGTTCTGGCGTTTTCCAACATGAGTTCCGATCAGGACGATGAGTACTTCAGTGATGGACTGAGTGACGAGATCATAAACACTCTGACCAACATTGGGAGTTTCAATGTAGTTTCCCGAACATCAACCTTCGCATTCAAAGGAACCAATCTCGACATTAGGACTATCGGCAGACGTCTGAACGTCGCCTCGGTGCTCGAGGGTAGCGTACGCCGGGCAGGTAACCGTCTCAGGGTTACGGCACAGCTCATCAATGTCGATGATGGGTTCCACCTGTGGTCCGACCGCTACGACAGCGAACTGGAGGATGTGTTTGCCATTCAGGATGAAATCGCGGAAAACGTAGCCGGTGCCCTGCAGGTAGTTCTCAGCGAGTCTGAGCGCCGGGCCATGCAAAAGGTGCCAACCGACGATCTGCAAGCGTACGACTTCTACCTGCGCGGGCGACAGTTCTTTTATCAGTTTCGCAAGAAGAGCCTGCAGTTCGCCTGCGAGATGTTCGGAAAAGCAATTGATGTCGATCCCGAGTATGCGTTGGCACATGCCGGTGTCGCCGATTGTTGCTCGTTTCTCTATATCTACTGGGGTTCGCATCGTGAAGACCTGGAGCGGGCAGAGGCGGCGAGTCAGAAGGCGCTCTCACTTGATCCAGATTTGGCTGAAGCGCACGCCGCTCGCGGTCTGGCCGTCTCCCTGAGCAAGCGATACGATGAGGCGGAACGTGAGTTCGAAATGGCGATCCGGTTGAACCCGAATCTCTTTGAGCCTTACTACTTCAATGCACGAGCTCGGTTCCAGAATGGTGAGTTTGAGCGAGCGGTGCGACTGTTCGAGCGGGCGGCAGCAATACGCGACGACTACCAAGCTCATTTCTTCGCGGCGCAGTCACATACAGCGCTGGGTCGGAACACGGCAGCCGCAGCAGGATACCAGCGAGCGTTGGATGCGGCGCGGAAGCATCTTGAGCTCAACCCGGACGATGCACGAGCCGTGACTATTGGTGCCGTGTCGCTGTGCCGGTTAGGCGACAAACAGGTAGGCCTCGAGTGGGCGCAACGAGCTGTGACGATCGATCCGGAAGATGCCGGCGTATCGTATAACGTAGCGTGTCTGTTTGCTCTAGAAGGGGAGGACGATGAGGCCATCCGCTACCTGGAGGATGCTGTGAAGGGAGGGTTCTGGCATCGGGAATGGGCAGAGAAAGATCCGGACCTCGATTCACTGAGGGACCATCCGCGGTTCAAGGCTCTCATCCAGAATCTACCTGCATAGCAATGTGGCGTCCGAACCCAGCGGCCGATTGACACGAGGACACCAAGCAACTACGCTTCGTGAGCGTTGTAAGAGGTACCTGGGGTAGTACAACGGATGTTTACTGAGTTGGGGCCTGGCGAACGCACAGGCCCTTTCTCTTGTTGTATGTACACCCGACGTGGGGTCAAGCCACGTGTTGAACGTTGAGGGTGCGGCGCGTCCGGATTCCGGCGACATCAACACAGTAGAGAAGAAATAAGGGAGTGCTGGATGCGTATCAGTGGAACGGTGAAGTGGTTCAATGACCGTAAGGGCTTCGGTTTCCTTGCGCGCGAGGACGGTGAGAAGGATTGTTTCGTACACTTCTCCTCGATTCAGGGAGACGGATACAGAAGCCTACGAGAAGGTGAAAAGGTCGAGTTCGACGTAGTGGATGGCGACAAAGGGCCAGCTGCGGAGAACGTTACCCGGGTCGAAGGTTGAGGAATCGTTAGACATGAGCGTACATAAGATCGTTGCGCCGCTTCTTGCGGCAGTTGTATTGGTGGCATGCGGTTCTCAGGGAAAGAGCGAGGTCGAGTCCTTTGCAGAGCAGTCGAGCTATGCAATCGGCGTCGACATTGGCAAGAATTTGCAGCGAGGTCAGGCAGAGATCGATCTGCCGTCGTTTATGCAGGGACTGTCGGATGCTCTGTCCGAACGCGAACTGCTGATGAGCGATGAGGAGATGACTCAGGTTCTGCAAGAGTTTGGAGCACGGATGCAACAAGGTGCAGCTGAGCGGCAGGCGGAACTCGCCGTGACGAACAAAGAAGACGGGGAGACCTTCCTAGCTGAAAACAAAGCCAAGGATGGGGTGATGACCACGGCAACTGGTCTGCAATACGAGGTGCTCACGCAGGGTGACGGTCGCATGCCGAGCGTGGCAGACCAGGTTACCGTGAACTATCGCGGTACTCTGATCGACGGGACCGAGTTTGACAGTACCGACAGACGAGGTAGTCCTGCAACGTTTGCTGTGAATGGCGTCATCCCTGGTTGGACTGAAGTCCTACAGTTGATGAATGTTGGCAGCAAGCTCAGAGTCGTCGTCCCGTCTGATCTTGCGTATGGGGAACGTGGCAACGGACCGACGATCGGTCCCAATGCAACATTGGTTTTCGAGATTGAGCTGCTGGAAATCGCTCAATAGCGACCGTCACCAGTTTTGTGGAGTTCGGTCTTGAGCTCTCCGGGGGCCGCCTGATCAGGCGGTCCCTTTGTCCTTCTCTACTTGGGCCAGGCCGGCCAGCACCATAGTCAACTGCAGTTCCATCTGGTCTCGAATCGGCATGGGATGCAGGCCGCCCGCAGCAGCCTCCCGCTCGACCGCTGCATCAGTTCCGTCCGCGGTCAACCGAATACGCCACCGTTCAATCCGTCTCTTCCACTCTTCTGCCATGGGGTCGGGAGGGCCCAGTACGTCGCCTACACCTGGAGTGACAAAGAGAGGCATTTCCGAGACAAGAGTAAGCGGGTCGCCACCCAGTGATCGAATCGTCTCCATCGAGCTGGGTCGGAATAGATCAGCGGCAACCGGGTCGGATTGGTCGATAAAATACTGCCGCATGAAGCGGGAGTCGGGTCGCGTGCAGAATCCACGATCGAGACGGAAGAAGCCCTTCTCCCCGTGACGCTCGACATCGTGCAGCGCATAACCCAGTTCGTCGACCCGTGCCTGGCAGCGCTCCTTGAGGATCTCACAGCGATCCTTCCATGCCTCGTCGATCAGAAACCAAGGTCCAGCTGAAAAGCCCATACCATGCAGTGACGCATGTAGTGCGAAAGGACCCTCGGCCTGTTGCCACCAGTTGTGAGCTGCCCGGTTCTCAGCACGCGCGTGGGTGTCGTCACTATCGTGTGGAAAGCCGAACTCGATGTCGTCCCCGGGTCGCTCCCGGATCACGTTGGACAAGTAGCGTGACAGGCTGTAGGCAACATCATCTTCGCGCTGCCACGTTCGATTGCGCTCCTCGCCGTCCGGGTTGATGTGTGGAATGATCCACCACTGATAACCGGTCAGGAGCGGGTCATCGGCCGGGAGCAGTGACAAGTAGGCTGCGACGTGTCTTAGCAGGCGCGGACCTACCGGCTCATCTGCATGGCAACCGCCCAACAAGCTGACTCCCCTGGGTCCGGCGCCGAGGTGAAATGCCCGGATAGCTCTGTCCTGACGCGATCGGCCGATCGAAGTGCCGGCACAGCGTGCGACAGGCCCGGTTGCCAGGATGTCTTTGATCCGATAGTGCATGGCGCTGTGAGCTCCTGGCAGTACGTCTGGGGCCACTGTCTCAGGAGCCGCCCGTCTCGTCGGCAGACGGACCATAGGTCATCGGCAACGGCACGTCGTTGAGTCGCAAGAACACGGTTAGCTGGCCGCGGTGATGCACCAAGTGGTTCATTACGAAAGAGCGCATAACCACACCCTTGGGTGCCGAAAAGACCTCGTTTTCCCCCTGCGTCATGGCCCAGGTCTTGGCATACTCCTCGTCTGGAGTATCCGCCAGAATCTCGAGGCACTCCGCAGTGTTCTTGTCGAACAACTCGAGAATCTCTGCTACCGACTCGAGGATCGTAGGACTGAATCCCTCGACGTCGAGCACATCCTGCTTGAGCGTGATCTTGGTCCAGCCGAACAGCTCGGCGATGTGAGTCGCAAGCCTGCCCAACGGCATCGACTTGTCGTGTGGTTTCCAGGCCAGTTTGTCTTCAGGTAGGCGCTCCAAGAGCTGACGGGTCGCCGCGGCTTCCTGTTGGACTTCCGGGATGAGAGCTTCGCTGATGGCCAAGATGTACCTCCTGGTGCCGGGTTTGCGGAGAAGGATGAGAAGATTGTGGTCGTTGTCCGGCGACCGCAATGGGGCATATGTCTCGCCACAACTCACGAAACCTGATAGTCTTCCCGAATGTTCCGAGATAGTCCTGGTCTAGGGCCGCGTCGAGTTGCGAAGGTACTGGCCATGTTGCTGGGCCTCTCCGCCGGCATCACGCCCGGATGTGGCAATCGAGCCGACCAGCCGAACATTATCCTGATCCTGATCGACGATCTGGGTTGGCGAGATCTAGCTGTGATGGGGAGCCAGTACTACGAGACGCCCAACATCGATAGACTGGCGGGACAGGGAATGCTGTTCACCCAGGCCTATGCCAATGCCCCTAACTGCGCGCCCAGCCGTGCCAGCTTGCTGTCCGGTCAATACGCGCCGAGACACGGCATTTACACCGTGGGAAGTGCTGCTAGAGGGAACGCCCGCGAACGTCGTCTGATCCCCGTGGATAACAAGACGGCGCTGGACCTGGAGATCGTTACCATAGCGGAACTGTTGCAGGCTGCCGGGTACGCTACGGGGCACTTTGGCAAGTGGCACCTTGGTGGGGCAGGGCATCTGCCAACCGACCAGGGGTTTGATGTGAATGTAGCCGGGAATGAGCTGGGGACGCCTCCCAGCTATTTCTACCCTTACGAGGGTGCGCGAGGCCAGCTGTCGGACTTGGCTCAAACCGGAGCTGCGGGTGAGTATCTGACCGACCGACTCACCGACGAGGCTCTGCGATTTCTCGAGGCCAATGTTGGGCGACCACTCTTTCTCTATCTGTCACACTACGCGGTCCACACGCCGATCCGTGCCAAGGATGAAATCGTCGATCGGTTTCGTGATAAAGTGGTGCGGGGTGGGCACAACAACCCAACCTACGCTGCTATGATATACAGTGTCGATGAGAGTGTGGGTAGAGTAATGGCAAAGGTCAACGAGCTGGGAATCAGCGAAAACACGGTCGTGTTCTTCTTCTCCGACAATGGCGGATTCGGACCTGTCACCTCAATGGCTCCCCTGAGAGGCTCAAAGGGAATGCTGTATGAGGGTGGGATTCGCGAACCACTGATCGTGCGCTGGCCAGGTGTGATTGAGGCCGGCAGTATGACCGATGAGCCGGTGATCGGAACCGATCTCTACCCAACCATCATGGACATGACGGGATTGGCGCATCCGACAGGACAGATTCTCGACGGAGTTAGCCTGGTTCCGCTGTTGAGCGGAACGGGAGTCCTGAGCGAAAGACCCCTCTTCTGGCACTTTCCGGCTTACTTGGAGGCAGACCGTAGCGTAGCCGGACCTTGGCGCACGACTCCGGTAGCAGCTGTGCGTCGCGGCCGGTACAAACTCGTGCAGTTCTTCGAGAACAACAGACTCGAACTGTACGACTTGGAGAACGACGTTGGCGAAGGGCGCAACTTGGCTACATCTCAACCGGACACTACCAGCGTATTGCTACGACTTCTCGAAGACTGGCGGGCAGCGACAGATGCTCCTGTTCCAACCGAGCCAGGTCCTGAATTCGACCGCTCTTCAAGCCGCAATCGATAACTGCAAATTGGATGTCCTAATGACCAAATCGACCTGTCAGATGCCGCGCCGCCTGTTTCTGAAGGAAGCCTCGGCCGCCACGATGCTTGCCGGATTGGGTGCGTCCGCTTGTGTCGCACAGGAGACGCCACCTCCGTCATCCGGTCCGCGGATCAGTCTTCCGGAGCCCGGTCCCATGGTCCCGCCTGTTCCGGCGATTCTGCTGTCGGTGAATGGCAAGGCGGGAGATCCCGACGAGATCTCCGTGGTGTGGACGTTCGTGGTTAACGGCAACCCACCGCAAGTCGGGATTAGCGTGGCAGGAGAACATGTGGCTGGAGAGCTCGTGTCCATGCACAATGAGTTTGTCCTCAACGTTCCCACAGCACACATAGTAGAACAGTTCGATGTGGTCGACATGAACTCGTCGAGGGTCATGGACAAGTATGCGCTATCTGGACTGACACGGGGTGCGGCGACCGTGGTCTCGGCACCAACTGTTGAAGAGGCGCCAATCCAAGTGGAATGTCGGGTGTTCAATACAGTTGACGTCCCGCCGATCAGGACCGTGTTTCTTGCCGACGTCGTCGCCACCACCGTGCATCAGGGCGTTTGCGATGAGAACGGTCGGCTGATCGTGGAAGCAGTTCCCTTTTTTGGAATGACGGCTGGGAGCGGTGAGTTCTACACCATGGGCCGAGCAGTCGGTCATATTGGGAAGAGCGTAGGCCGCAGTGATATCAAGTACTGAGGTGAGCGGTAGACGCGGGCTGTGCCGGGGTGGTGTCAACGAGATGCGGCACAATACCTTTCAGCATGTCAGACATACCTGACGCTCTGAAGACCGGACTCGCCGGACGCTACGAGTTTCAGCGTATCATCGGTCACGGTGGTATGGCGACCGTTTACCTCGCGCGAGACCGCAAACACGGGCGCGACGTCGCGGTAAAGGTTTTGAAGCCGGAACTCGCGGCTTCGATAGGAACAGACCGGTTCCTCCGCGAGATTGAGATTGCAGCCCAACTCAATCACCCTAACATCCTGACCTTGATCGACTCCGGTGAGGCTGAGCGCTTGCTCTACTTTGTGATGCCGTTTGTCGACGGTGAGTCGCTACGGCATATGCTCAATCGCAGGGGCTGCCTGGAACCGCCCCGAGCGGTAGCAATCGCTTCAGAAGTGGCTGACGCTCTCAGCTATGCTCACCGCAAGGGGGTCGTACACCGCGACATCAAGCCAGAGAACATTCTGCTTTCAGAAGGTCACGCGGTCGTGACCGACTTCGGCATAGCCAAGGCGGTGATCACTGCCGGCACCGAAAACATCACGCGCTCTGGATTTCCACTCGGCACATTGGGATATATGAGCCCCGAGCAAGCCGCGGGTAGAACGGATCTCGATGCGACGACAGACGTGTATAGCCTTGCCTGCGTGGCCTACGAGATGTTGATAGGCGAAACGCCGGGGTTATGGCCCACGGATGAGGCCGTTTCGTTGCAGTATTTCGTCGACGCACGACCAGTACATCGTGAGCGCCTCGATCGATTGCCCGGTTCGTTGGAGCAGACCTTGGTGACGGCCATGTCGATGCGCACCGAGCAGCGGCAAGCGACGCCGAACGATCTGGCGTACGCCCTCGAACAAAGCCTGACGAGCAAGCCCAAGTTCGACCGGCAGCAGGTAGACGAGATAGTGAAGCAGGCCGCGGACGCTCAGGTGACCAAGCCCACCAGCGATGGTCTGTCACTGGCTGGCGTTCAACGTATTGCGGCCGAAGTCGGAATCGAACCGGACCAGGTACGCGACGCTGTCGCGGCGATCGCGAGTAGTGACCAGCTACTCGTGCCTGGTGGCGTTCTTGGTTTCAGGCCCGAGTTGATGATGGAGCAGTTTGTGGACGCTGAGGTTGCGCCATCGGCTTACGCGGAGCTTCTCGAGGAGATTCGAGTCACTCTGGGTGAGGTCGGTGAGATCAATGAGACACTCGGCACGGCCCTGTCCTGGAGTTCGTCGCCCAAGGGAACCGGCCGCAAGGCACAGATTCTGGTGAGCCCCAAGGACGGCCAAACGAGAATCCGGATCAACGATGTCGAAGGTGCACCCAGTGCGATCGTCATGTTGCCCATCTCATTGTTCAGTCTGGTACTGGTGGGCATTTCTGGTGCCATTTTAGACAGCATCGGCCTCACCGCGGGCATCACCACTGCCGGGGCTATCGCGACAGCATTGGGCTTCTTCAGTAGCACCTATGGGCTTGCCCGCAGGTCGTACAAACGGGAAATGGTGCGTCGCAGTGAGAAGCTGACCAAGTTGATGGAGCGCTTGGCCACTTTGACGGGGAGAGAACCTCGGCGCCCTCTACCTGTCGAGCCGCGCGAGCGAGAAGAGGTCACGCCGTCAAGTTGAGCCGAGGGTCCGTCGTTCTGGTTATGTGTCCCGCACGCCGCTCCCCCAGTTGTTCCACCCCGGGTGGAGTGGCCAAGAAGAGGATATCATGAAGAAACTGTCTTTGTCGTTGTCAATGGGAATCCTGCTGGTGGGATGCAGTCAATCCGACGTGACACTGCATGAGGTTGCGGTGTCAGCCGAAGAACTGCAAGTCGTCACCGTCGTCGAACAACTCTTCAACGGCATAGAGTCACAGGACACCGTTCTGCTGGGGCGGCTACTCGACTCGGGCGCGCAGTTGGTGTCCGTCCGAGAAGTCGATGGCGTGCCTCGCTGGACGCGGAGAACCAAGGCCGACTTCCTCGCCGGCATCGCCACGAACGACGTGACGATGATCGAACGTATGTGGGATCCGGAGGTGAGGATCGATGGAGATATCGCAACTCTGTGGGCGCCCTACGATTTCCATATCGATGGTGAGTTCAGTCACTGTGGATACGATGGGTTCCACCTGATACGTCAAGATGGTAGCTGGCTCATCTCGGCGATCACGTACACGGTGCGGACTACGGGATGTGAAGATGCTGCGCAGGCAACAAACCTTGAGAGGTGACATGAAGGCCTTTCGCGTGCGCGAGATCGAATCATTGATCGTCGCTGGCATGCTGGTCGCGCTCTTCTCGCTGCCACTGCAGGGTCAGCGGATTCAGTTTGTACCAGGGTGGTGAGACGCTGTTCGCGAAGAAAGTGAGATAGCCCGGGGCCCCCACGGCGCCGGGGAAACCGAGACACCGGGTCAATGCCCGCTGTCGCCTGGCTCCTTCTGATCCGTCTGCTTCATGTGATGTTCCATTTGCGGTTGGCTATCCGTGCCTCCGTGGTTCATCGTGTGCTCGCCCAGTATCCCTTGGCGCAATCCGATTGACCACAGTCCGGCAGCCAGCACACCCGCCGCCACCAAGCGACGTACTCGTATGTCGCGCGCCACGATGCGACGCACTCCGAGCGCGATCACTGATAGGGTTGGGACTGTTCCGCAGCCGAAGGCCACCATCGCGAGTGCGCCCCAAGCCGGGTGACCCACGGCGACGGGTATGGCGAGCGCCGCATATACTAGACCGCACGGTAACAGACCGTTTACCACACCGAAGCCATAGCGGGTAAGATAACTGGGGTTGCCGGCCATGGCCGCGCCGAGGCTCTTCAAACCGGGTATCACTAGCCGCGGCTCCGGTACGAGCCCGGCAAGAGCAGCGGAGAACCACACCATCAAGCCTATGGAGATCACGGCTGCGACCCAGGAGGGGCCAGGAACCATGGCACCAAACGCGGCGGCAAGTGCGCCCAATGCGGCGTAGCTGGTGATTCTCCCCGTGTGCCAGAGTACAGTGTCGGTGACTCTTCCGCCACACAGAATAGCGAAGCCACCACACATTCCGATGCAGTGTGGACTACCCACGAGTCCTGCAACCGCGGCCGCAGCCATTGCCGCAATCATATTGGCTCCTAGTGCGTTCCGGACAGCCTTACGGTTTCTAGGTGCGCCGTTATATTGTGCGTCGTGACCGTTCAATACGGCCACAGTGCACAAGTGAGCCGACACCGCGGTGATCCGCGGAGTCTCGCTCGCGAATGGTGCAAGACCGGTAAGCGGATCCCAAAACCACCAACTGGCCGGATCTAGTCAACCAAATGGAATATACCAATCCAACTACTGTGGACGAGTCGGTCTACGATGACGATGTAGTTCGCATGTTCTTTGGCGCCACTGTCATATGGGGCGTCGTCGGCATGCTCGTAGGTGTCGTGATCGCGCTCCAACTAGCGTGGTGGCCGGCAAACCTGAGCCTACCTTGGACAACCTTTGGACGGCTGCGTCCGCTCCACACCAACGCGGTGATCTTCGCTTTTGCAGGCAACATCTGTTTCGCGGGTATCTACTACTCGATGCAGCGGTTGCTGAAGACGCGGATGTGGAACGACAGGTTGTCCCGGTTTCATTTCTGGGGATGGCAGGCCATCATAGTCGCGGCGGCGATAACCTTGCCGCTCGGTTTGACCCAATCCAAGGAGTACGCGGAACTCATTTGGCCCATCGACATCGCGATCGCGGTAGTGTGGGTCGTCTTCGCCGTGAACTTCTTTGGAACACTCGCTACGAGGAAAGTCAAGCACATCTACGTGGCGATCTGGTTTTACATCTCGTTCGTCATAACCATCGCGGTGCTGCACATCGTCAATAGCCTTGCAGTACCGGCAACGTTGTTCCGATCGTATCCGCTGTACTCGGGGATGACGGACGCGCTAGTGCAGTGGTGGTACGGTCACAATGCGGTCGGGTTCTTCCTCACGACACCGTTTCTCGGATTGATGTACTACTTCCTGCCGCGGGCAGCCGACCGACCGGTGTACAGCTACCGCCTGTCGATTGTCCACTTCTGGTCGCTGGTGTTCCTCTATATCTGGACCGGACCACACCACCTGTTGTATTCCGGGCTACCCGATTGGGCCCAGACACTCGGCGTGGTGTTCAGTGTTATGCTACTGGCGCCGTCTTGGGGTGGCATGCTCAACGGACTGCTGACGTTGCGTGGTGCCTGGCATCGGGTGCGGACGGATCCCGTGCTCAAGTTCTTCGTGGTAGCCGTGAGCTTCTATGGCATGAGCACGTTCGAGGGGCCGATGATGGCGATACGGGCGGTGAATAGCCTGGCACACTTCACCAATTGGGTGATCGGTCACGTGCACAGTGGCGCACTTGGCTGGGTCGGGATGATGACGTTCGGAACTCTTTATTGGCTGGTGCCAAAGCTGTGGAAGCGGGAACTTGCCTATCCCAAACTTGCGACCGCTCACTTCTGGCTGGCCACGATCGGGATCGTGCTTTACACGGTATCGATGTGGGCGGCCGGGTTGATGGAAGGTCTCATGTGGCGCGCGGTGAACGACCGGGGCTTGTTGGCCAGCCCGGCATTCATGGACATAGTGGACCGGCTCGATCCGTTCTACGGCCTGCGGCTGCTCGGCGGGTTTCTGTATTTTGTTGGTGCCGCCATGATGGCCTGGAACATCTACCGTACGATTGCCGCTAGCAGGGCGGGCGCCCTCACACCGTCTGCTGCTGCGGCAGCTTCGTAAAGCGAGGGAACTCATGGTAGACACGAAGAGCAATGACAAGGGTTTCCATCGCCGCGTATTGGAGAGCAAAGCCGGTGTGTTCACTATTGTGACTACGCTGGCAATCTTGGTTGGTGGAATCGTCGAAATTGTCCCGATGTTCACTGCAACCGCCGGTCCAGAGCGACCGGATTGGGTCACGCCCTACACTCCGCTCGAGGTGGCCGGGCGGGACATCTACATCCGGGAAGGCTGCTACGTGTGTCACTCCCAATGGGTTCGTCCCATGCGTGCTGAGCTGCTCCGCTATGGCGAATGGTCGCGCGCGGGTGAGTACCGCTACGACCGGCCCTTTCTGTTGGGATCACGGCGCATCGGCCCTGATCTACATCGGGTTGGTGGCAAGTACCCGGATGCCTGGCACTATGAGCACATGCGTGACCCGCGTGCGATTACGGCGGGTAGCGTTATGCCACCGTATCCCTGGCTACTCGAGAAGACAATCGACCCAGATGACGTAGCGGCCTCAGTGCGTGCTTTGAAGCGTGTCGGTACGCCGTACACCCATCAGGAAGTTGCCAACCTACCCGAGCTGCTACGCATCCAGAGTGCAGCGATAGTGGAACGTCTCGCGGGTACCGGTATTCAAACGCAGCCGGATCGGGAGATCGTGGCTTTGATCGCGTATTTGCAGCGCCTTGGCGTGGACGGCAGGAGCGCAATTGACCAAGGCCTTACCAGTCCTTCGGCTGCTGCCCCGATCGACACAGCTACTACCGGGGAGAGTCAATGAACCCGCTGTTGCAGGCAGCGGCTGAATCGATATCGCTAGGTTGGCTGGCTGGAATCGCGACGGTGTTCTTCTTCCTATGGTTCATCGCATGGACTTGGTGGGCTTTCTTACCCAAGAACAAAGAGAAGTTCGAAGAGGCGGCCCGCATGCCGCTTTCTGACGGAGGCGACGAGTGAAACAGAAAGTCGAGAAAGACCGGGTCCTCGGCCATGAAGATGAGTCCGACGGAATCCAGGAGTACGACAATCCACTGCCGGACTGGTGGTTGGGGCTGTTTTGGATAACCATCATTTGGGGAGTTGCATACTTAGTGCACTACCACTTCATCGCCCACCGTTCTCCCGAAGCAGCGCTTGCCCAGGAGCTGGCGCAGGCAGAGATGCGGTATCAGGGGGCAGCGGTGGAGCAGGGTGAATCGGAGACCGCGCTCGTATTCAGTGCCGCTGCCGTCGCGGAAGGAGAGGGGATCTTTCAGACCTACTGTGTCGCGTGTCACGGTGCCAACATGTTGGGTGGCATCGGACCTAACCTGCTGGACGAAGAATGGATCCACGGTGGAACCGCTGAGGACATAGTCCGGACCATCACCGACGGTGTTCCGGCAATGGGGATGGTTCCCTGGGGGCCGGTGCTCGGAGCCGACCAGGTGAACCGGGTGGCGACATATGTGATCGTGAAGAACGCCGAGGCCTTGGGGCGCGATCCGAATGAAGCACTGCGGCCCGCGGAGGGTTCTTAAGGAGATCGGCAAGTGGTAGGGTTCTCGGGCTCCAGACAGTGGATCTACGTACAATCAATTGAAGGGAAGTTCACGACGATCCGTCGTTGGGCTTTCCTCGCTCTACACATAGTCCTGTTTGTCCTGCCGTGGATCAAGATCAACGGCAATCCCTCACTGCTGTTCGACCTGCAGTCGCGTCAACTGTTTGTACTAGGGGCAGTGTTCACGGCAGCAGATACGATCTTTCTCGTCATTATTCTGTTGTTCGCCGCTTTCACCTTGTTCTTCGTCACCTCGCTCTTCGGCCGTCTGTGGTGTGGTTATGCCTGCCCGCAGACAGTGTTTCTCGAAACGTGGATCCGACCGATCGAGAAGTGGATCGAAGGGGATCGCAGTAGACGTTTGCGCCGCGAGAGAATGGGTGTGTCATTCGATCTGCTTTGGCGCAAAGCGGCCAAGTGGTCCACGTTCCTCTTGGTCGCCTTGGTGCTGTCGATGGCACTCATGAGCTATTTCGCGGGTGCAAGGGATTTGTGGAGCTTCAATGGCGGTCGGGTAGAATACTCGCTGGTAACGATATTCACACTGGCTTGGTTCTTCGACTTCGCGTGGTTCCGGGAGCAGTTCTGCAACTACTTGTGTCCCTACGCTCGTCTTCAGGGTGCGCTGACAGACGACGAAACGATCCAAATATCCTACTTGCCTGACCGGGGCGAGCCACGTGGTGGAAAGGAAGCCGCAGCGGAAGGCCGTTGCATTGACTGCGGCAAGTGCGTTGTTGTCTGTCCCGCAGGAATCGACATTCGCAACGGGTTCCAGTTGGAGTGCATTGCTTGCGCGCGCTGCATCGATGCGTGCGTGAGCGTGATGGACAAGTTGGAGCACCCAACGTTGGTGGATTACACCAGTGTAGCAGCAATGGAGGGCAGGAAGCCCAGGTTGATGAGGGCCCGAACTTTGGTGTACGGCGCGATGCTCGCCGGGTTGGTGATGGTGGGCGCGGCTATGGTTTGGGGTCGCGTGCCGTTCGAGGCCACTGTCAATCGTGCGCCGGGATCGCTCTACACCATCGATGCTGACGGACTCGTGCGGAACACATATTTTCTCAAGATTACCAACAACAACGCGGATGGAGAGCCGGTTCTCTATCGGGTTCGGATCGATGGTCTGCCCGATGCCGAGGTCATGAGTCAGGACATGGAGTTGGCCGCGCGTGAGAGTCGCACCGTGCCGCTGGTGGTGCGTGTTCCCATGAATGATGACTTGATGCGCACCATCCCGATTCAAGTATATGTCACTTCACTTGACGGCGAACTAGTAGTCGCTGCCACGTTCAAGACGGGAGCTGAGATTGGAACAGCAACAACAGCGCGGTAGTTGGCGCTGGCCCGCAGCGATTGCCATCGGCTTGCTGGTGATGATCCTCGTCAACCTAGCCTTCATTTACATTGCCGTCTCCGGGGCGGACGAAGTTGTCCCTTCTTACCAGACCGAAGCGCGCTAGCTCGTCTCGATCAACTATCGATCCGGTCAACACAGGTCACTGCCCGCACTGTGGAACTGCAGTGGAGGGATCTGTTGATGCCTTCTGCTGTCACGGATGTGAGCTGGCGGCGGAGTTGATTCGTGGTGCCGGATTGGAGAAGTACTACCGAGACCGCGACGAATTCGCACCGAGATCGCGCGCGCTGGGCGACGGATGGAACACGGCTCCAGTCGAAACCGACGACGCCGGCATGGCCGGCGCCAAGGTGATGATCGACGGGCTTCGTTGTGCTTCCTGTGTGTGGGTGACTGAGCACCTACTCCAGAGTACACCGGGTGTCATCGGGGCGACGGTTAGCTATGCGACCGGTCGCTGCACTCTGAATTGGGACCCGGAGCGGGTCGCACTGCCCGATCTCGCCGGCCGTATCGCGACGCTGGGCTATCAGCCGCGACTGCTGGGTGAAGAGACGCAATTGGACCGCGATCTGCTGCTGCGGCTGGGTGTGGCAGCTTTTGCGGCGGCCAACATCATGCTGATGTCGGTCGCGCTCTACGCCGGCTGGTGGAGCTCCATGGATCCACGCTTCGTTGTACTGTTCCAGTGGGCATCACTGATCCTTGCGACACCAGTGGCTCTCTGGTGCGCCGCTCCGTTCTTCTCTGGGGCGATCGCGGGTTTGAGGAACGGTGTGCTTCACATGGACCTCCCGATCGCGCTGGGCGTGACTGTGCTGTACGTGCAGGGATTCGTGGCGACGCTACAGAGCGGACACGCGTATGTCGACTCGCTTGCGATGCTCGTAGCCTTACTGCTTGCTGGCCGGATGCTCGAGTCGCGTGGTAGGCGGCGTTCTGCGGAGGCCGCTCTCGCTTTGGCCGCTTCGGTTCCCACTTCTGCTCGCAGGACAAGTGACACGGGGGTTGCGACGGTGGCCGCTGACGAGTTACGGTGCGGTGATCTCATCGATGTGGGTGCAGGAGACGAGATCGCGGCCGATGGGATCGTCAAGACAGGCCGGGGGCGCGTGCGGATGAGCCTGATCACCGGCGAGTCCGAGCCGGTAGAGGTGTCGCTGGGATCGGAAGT
>JBDGXD010000046.1:0-18122 GCA_039584755.1 Gemmatimonadota bacterium | reverse complement strand
GGGGGCATACGTAACCGGATTGCTCATCACCCAGGGTGCAGCAAACGCAAACACGCTGCTCTTTACAGCCTTGTCACTCAACTTCTACGCACTGATCGCGATCGGGCTCGCCTTGTTCGTGGTCGTCACCGGTTGGAACTTCGGCCCCATGCGCGAAGCCGAACGGCGCGTGACGGAAGAGGGAAAGTTGTTGCGGGATGGAGCGGAGCCACTCGTTGCCGAAGAGGTTTCCACCACCCAAGCCAAAGCGGGTATTCCTCAGCGGGCGGTCAACATGATCATCCCGATTCTCTCCATGGTGATCACCGTTCCCGTCGTGTTGTGGGTTACCGGTGACGGGAGCATCCCTAACGGAAGTGGATCACAAGCCGTGTTGTGGGGTGTCATCGTCGGATTGCTGGTTGCGGTGGTGATGTACCGCGTGCAGGGCATCATGACAGTGAAGGAAGCGACCGATTTCATCATCAAAGGCGTGCAGGGTCTGATCCCGGTAGTCATTGTGCTATCACTTGCGTTCGCGATCGCAGCGACGACGCGGTCGTTGGGTACGGGCGAGTTCGTCGCCGACGCTGCGCGTCGCGTGTTGAATCCCAACTTCGTCCCATCCATAGTGTTCCTGCTTGCTTGTTTCATTGCTTTCTCGACTGGAACATCGTGGGGCACCTTCGCCATAATGATCCCCATTGTGATTCCAATGGTTGAGCTGATAGGTCTGCACCCGGGCCTCACAGTAGCCGCTGCCCTCGGTGGTGGCATATTCGGAGACCACTGCTCCCCCATCTCAGACACGACGATCGTGGCGTCAATGGCATCAGCAACCGACCACATCGACCACGTCAGAACACAGCTACCTTATGCACTTCTCGCAGCAGCGGGTGCCACCACACTGTTTGTCGTGTTTGGCTTCGTCCTGTGACGAAGCTGCCAGTATCATCGGCCATATTGAATGCTCGCCTTTCCAGCCGTTGACACGGCCTGTACTTTTTCCCCTATGAAAACCCTACGCAACCTCTCCTACGCCGCCGCCGGTTTCGCCTTTGCCCTGATCGTGCTGGGCGGCATAGTACGGATCACGGGATCCGGACTCGGCTGCGGTAACGATTGGCCGCTGTGCAACGGGCGCCTCATTCCCGCCTTCGAGGACTACCGGACGTGGTTGGAGTGGGGTCATCGACAGGTTGCCCTGATAGTATCGGTCCTGACTGGGGCAGTGGCTTTGCAGGCACTGCGCATTCGTGGCCAAGCCGGTAGCGTAGGTCCGGGAGGCATACTCGGCGTGGCACTCGCGGCAGGAATGTTACTCCTGATACAGGTCATGCTCGGAGCAATCACCGTATTGCTGGAACTCCCCCCGGCGACAGTGATTCTGCACCTAGGCGTGGCGATGGCGTTGCTCGCAACACTCATGATCACCGGCTTCCGGGCCGATTCCAAATTCGTCCCGGTCACTGGTTTCGAGCGCAGGGGAGCGCTACTGGCAGCCGCGATCCTGGGCGGCGCCGTCATAATGCTGGGTGGATTGACGGCAAATCTGGGTGCCAGCCCGGCCTGTCTCGGGTTCCCACTGTGCAACGGTCAACTGTGGCCTACGAGCAATGTCGGTGGCCTGGCCCACATCCATTGGACTCACCGGCTCCTGGCGTTTGCCCTGTTCTTCCACCTGCTGGGGATGGTGGTGCGCTTCCGGAGAATGGAGGCACCGTCGCGCGTGAAGGAAGCGGTGTGGATGATCTTCAGTGTCGCGCTAGTGCAGATCGTGGTGGCGGCGGTGATGGTGTTGGCACTACTGCCGCCTATCTGGCGCGTGTTGCACGTCGCGGTCGGTACCGCTATGTGGGCCTCACTGGTTTACGCTCTTTGGCTGGTTACGGATCGTCCAGTGATCCGGTAACCACAAAACCGAGTATCGCAGATCGAGCAGGACCCAGGGCACGAATTCCAGGCCCGCTGACTCAGCTCGATAGTATCAGCTCCGTCTGACGCACACGTGGCGTCACTTCGGGACCTTCCTCAGTGAGAATCACGTTGATCTCACTCCGCATGCCGAACCGACCCGTCAGATAAACTCCCGGCTCGATCGAGAAGACGACGCCCGGCAGGAGAGTTCGGGTGTCGTTCGTTTCGAAGTTGTCCAGATGGGGACCCGAGCCGTGCAGATCGCCATCGATCGAGTGTCCGGTACGGTGCTTGAACCAATCAGCGTATCCTCGATCGCGGAGCAGTTCACGCGCCGCGTCGTCCAACACTGCGCCAGTGATCGTGTCCCCCGCCGCGGTAGCCCGAGCCAACCGCTCGACGGCCGCATCACGCGCGTCTCGCGTAGCCTCCCACACGCTGACGACCTCATCAGGTGGCGCACCTCCTGAGAAAGCCATCCACGTCTGGTCGGCCCACGCGATTCCGTCTTTCTTGCCAAAGAGATCGAGCAGAATCACCTGATCCGATTCCAACACCAATGAACTGTCCGCGCTCGCATCGTAGTGCGGATTGGCCGAGTTGGGGCCGAACCCCACAATGGGTGGATCTTCTATCTCGAGCCCAGCTCGGGTCATTGCCTCCAGCACGCGCTGCTGAACCTGGTACTCGGACGTGCTTCCCACTTCGCCCACAACCGAGCGCAGAATGTCGTTGGCAATCCGGGCAATGCTCTCGCTGGCATCCCTGTGAGCAGTGAGCTCACCCGCCGACCAACACGAAGCAAATTGCGTAACCAGTTTGTCGGATGGCATGACCGAAACACCAAACTTGGCTAGAAGTGCCACGACCCCAGCAGGGACTCTGTCCAGGTACGGGACCGCGTTTTCGGTGGAAACCTCCATGGCCGCTCGTTTTCCGCCGAGTGTCTTCTCTAGCAGACCGTGCAGCTGCTGCCAGGTCGTGTAGTACGACACCTCCGCAGAGATATGCTCAACCGCGTTCGTGTCGATCACGCTGGCGATACAGATCGGGTGCCCCGAGGCTGGCAGCCAAAGGAACAGCCTTCTAGTGACCATGCCCTTGTACCCTATGAGCCGGGCGGCGACGGGATTCAGGTTGTGGAAGTCGTAAATCAACCAGCCGTCTGCTCCGACATCCGCAAGAGTTGCGCTGAGTTCCTCTGGATCAATGCGGTCTACAGGAGCCATCGTTCACTCACCTTGGTTGTACCCAGTATGCCACCGGCAGCACTCGTCTCCTCGCGCCATACACACGTCGTGCAACATTGCACCATCGAAGTTGGTCAGAGATCGCAACAACTCAGCCATGGCAGCTGCGTAGAAGCTGCAGCCAACCCCTTCGGGTGTTGCCTCCGTCGTGACTGGATGCGCCACCACCACCACACCGTCTTCACCTTCGAACGACATCGTGGCGCCAAACACTCTTGCTGCCAATCGAGTGGCTGCGGAGAGCCCGAGGCGATGCCTCACACGCTGCGGGCCAATCCTGTGCGCGATTCTCACGGCCGCCGGCATCTGGTGCAGCGCATGGCGTGCTGCCAAGCGGCCGCCCTGGGAAAAGGCGAGTCCCGCATCAGCCCTCCGTCCAACGAGTCGAAACAGCTGAACCACCTCTTCGAGTCCAACCACATCGTTTCGCAGGGCAAGTGCCCGATACCGTTCGATCTGTGCCATCACAGTTGGGTTCATCCCCAGACGTTTGGGGACGAGATCCTCATTGAACTGCAGAATTCGCTCGGGGCCCTGTTGGTCGATGGTTCGCACAGCTTGCAGCACCGCCAGGGGGATTATTGCACTTGTTTGAGTGGGCTCCACTGGGCCTGACAACCGGATTTAATGGACGGCGCGCAAGTTAGCCTAGCCTCGTTGGATCGGCCAGGCCTGTTGCGCACGAGCGTCAACCAGGCGATTCTATGCATGCTATGATGGCAACGAATAAGCCTGCCCTCGAATTCTACTCATTGGCCCAAGTGAGTCGTGGCAACCGCATCTGAGGAACGGCGCAAGGCCTTTGAGCGTGAAGCTTTGCCACATCTCGATGCGGTCTATCGCGTGGCTCTCCGTCTTTCCGGCGGTGAAGCTCAGGCGGATGACCTCACACAAGAAACCATGCTCAAGGCGTACCGCTCATGGCATCAATACAAGACCGGTACCAACGTGCGAGCATGGCTGCTCACGATACTGCGACACACGTTCATCAACCAATACCGCAAGGCCAAACGTGCGGGACCGACTGTCGACATCGGTGAGATCGAGAGCTACAGCATCTTCCATGACGTCCAGGAAGTAGACCCTGAAGGTGCTTTCTTCAAGCAGATCGTGGATGATGAAGTACTGCGAGCGATCGATTCCTTGCCCGACGAGTTTCGTGAGACGCTCGTGCTGAGCGACATTGAGCAGCTAACGTATGCAGAGATCGCCGAGATCACGGGCGTACCGGTGGGCACCGTCAAATCCCGTTTGTTCAGGGCACGCCAGGCACTGCAGAAGCTGCTGTACGACTACGCGGTTGAGATGGGTTACATCCAGGAAGTGAAGAAATGAGTACTCCCGAACCGATCGACTGTCACGAAGCTGCGGAGCGGCTGTACGAGTACTTGGACGGAGAGCTGACCCCTCAAATGGAGGCCTCGGTCCGCGAGCATCTGAAGGCTTGTGCTCCCTGTTTCGGGTTGTCTGAGTTCGAGAAGTCTTTCTTGTCGTTTCTACATGCCCGTACACGGGCACGTCAGGCACCCGAGCGTCTGAAGAAACGCATCTTCGAGCAAGTTCTCTTCGATCGAGGCTCCCCGGAGAACGAGTGAATCTCGCTGTCGCGGCCGTGCTGGCTGGAGGTCTGGCGCTCATCGGTCGCGAACTCGGCTGGCTCACCCTCGCAGGTGCCATCGCCGCTGCCGCTGTCGGGGCAGCGGTTTTCGTTGGTGGCGGTCTCGTAGGTGCGGCCTTGCTCGGCCTGTTTTTTGTTTCCGGCAGCCTACTCACGCGGCTGGCACACCGAAGCGGTGGGCGCCATCGTCTCGACGAGCAGCCCGCCGGCCGCCGAGCGACTCAAGTACTCGCCAACGGCAGTTGGGCAGCTATCGGAGGCATCCTGCTCTTGGGCTGGGACTGTGGTTGGTTGATATTGACGGGATCTCTCGCCGCAGCTCAGGCCGACACGTGGGCCACGGAGCTGGGCGCCTTCTCTCACACTCCGCCTCGGCTCCTCTCCTCGGGGCAAGTGGTGCCACCCGGAACCTCGGGTGGGATCACACTACTGGGAACCGTAGGTGGGACAATGGGCGCCGTCGCCATGGCAGCCCTGAGTGGAGTGCTGGACCTCGCTCCCAAGATTGTGGCCGCGAGTCTCGTGGGTGGGGTATTGGGCATGATGTTGGATTCTCTGCTGGGAGCCACAGTGCAGGCTAGCTACTTGTGTCAATCCTGTGGTAAACGTGGAGAGACAGCGAAACACGAGTGTGGCGAGCCGGCGGTTCTAACACGTGGATGGGCGTGGTTGGACAACGATGCGGTGAACCTGATTGCGACGGGCGCGGGCGCGGGAATCGCGCTGGTCTTGTGGTGGTGGATGTGACTCGGCTCGAGAGGATTGTCGCATGGTTGCGTCGAGGTTTGGCAGCAGCGGAGCCAGTCTGCTGTTCCCACTAAGCCTACTTCTCTTGCTTGACTCTCCACGCCAACGAAATCGCGTATACGACTACTACGACCGCCACGATCACATACGCCGCCACCATGTAGGCCCCGTTGTCAGGATACTGCACTGGCGGCCTCCTCTCTTACGTCGCGCAGGATGGTGATGGCATAACGCTGTACCACAAAGCCAACGTACATCACCGTGAACACGCCGATCGATAGCAACAGCGTTATCAGCATAACGCTAGGCATACCCGGTGCACCCGGTTTGAGCAATACCGGATCCGGGTGCAAGGTACGGAATAGATAGACCGTCATGTGAATGAACGGGACCAACGCGAGTGCCATGATGCCGATCACAGCCGAATAGCGAGCTCTCATTTCAGGATCGACGATAGCGCCGCGCAACACTCTGTATCCTATGAACAACAGAAAAAGGAACATCGTCGACGTGAGCCTCGCATCCCAGCTCCACCACGTTCCCCACACCGTCTTGCCCCATATCGGGCCGGTGGTGAGCATCGCAATCGAGAACGCCAGGCCGACTTCCACTGAGGCAGCCGCGATAGCGTCGATCTTGCGGTCCTTGAGCCACAGATAGATCACGCTCAGTATGCCTGTGACGACGAACGCCAGGAGTGCCGCCCAGGCCGAAGGCGCGTGAACGTAGAAGATCTTCTGTGCTGGGCCTTGGGCCCTCTCTATTGGTGTGAACATCAGCGCACGAATGAACACGCCTAGCAAGCCCACCAACGCAATTGTGGTTATCACCTGGCCGCGTCGGGCCAGGACCAATGCACGATCGTAACGAGTCATTCGTCCAACGTGGCCTCGAACAAAAAGAAACAAAGGACGACAAAGATGATGTCAAACGAAGCGAGCAACTTAAGCCAGCCGGCGAGATCGCTCAAGGGACGCCCACTGAGGATTCGTGAGGTTAGCTGAACGGCACCGACTACCGGTGGAATCAGAAACGGCAGCAGCAAGATAGGCAGCATCAGTTCGGCAAACCGCGTGCGGACCACCATTGAACTCAGTAATGTGCCGACCGCCACGAACGCGACAGTGGCCATCGCAATCACACCCATGAGAGCCGGGAGCTGCTCTATAATCGGCAGATTGTAGAACAGTACGAACAGCGGCAACGACACGAGTTCTACCACACCAACGAATGCCAGGTTACCCAAGAACTTGCCAACGAAGATCGCGGAGGGCGCAATCGGGGCCAGCAGGAGAGCATCCATCGCCCGATTCTCGCTCTCGAGCATGAAAGCCCGATTGAGACCCAGCATTGCAGCAAAGGTGAAGGTCACCCACAGTGCACCTGGTGCAATCTCGATCGCCCCAACCGCTGTGGGATCACGTGCAAAGTAGAACACGGCCAGTACGAGCACTGCAAAGACCATCGCGGAGGCGAACGCCGTCTTGGTGCGCCACTCGATCTTCATGTCCTTGGCGGCTATTGCCAGCGCGGCTGTCCAAAAGCTACCCATCGGCGGCGAGTTCCCTGTAGCGAGCCATAACGGCGTGTGCGTCGCGCCCAGCTACTGGTTCCAGACCGGCCAACCGGCCGTCCACCATAAACCCGACTGTTGATGCCAGATCAACCACTTCGACCAGCTGATGGGTCGCAACGACCACGGCACGGTTCCGCCGCTTCAAGTCTCGCAGCACGTTTCTCACGATGACTGCCGCCGCCTCGTCGAGGCCGGTGAGAGGCTCGTCCAGCAACAACACCTCAGGGTCGGGTAGCAGTGCGCGGGCAATCGAAAGGCGCTGCACCATCCCGCGGCTGAAAGTGGCCACGCGGCGATCGCCATGCGGGGCCAGGCCGATCTGCTCGAGCAGAGCGTCGACCAGGGCAGGATCGGTCTTGCCGTAAAGGCGACCGTAGAAGGCCAGATTCTCTCGAGCTGTGAGTGCATCGTACAGCATGGAACTGTGCGCCACCATTCCGGTCGAACCCGACCGCCGCACGGTTCCCTCGCTGGGTTTGAGCAGGCCGGCAAGCACACGTATCAGGGTAGTCTTCCCAGCGCCGTTGTGCCCCACCAACATCAGAAAATCGCCCCCGGACACCGCAATAGAGACGTCCCGCAGAACAACACGGTGCCCGAACCGCCGTTTCACGCCCTCAGCTCTGAGTGCCGGTTCAGTACCCTGCATCGGTATCAGCTCGATGGTGGCTCGAGGTTACTTGGCCTTCTCGCTCGTTTCTCACTAGGCCAGCGTTATCGTTGTGGATGGGATGTGCGAACAGGGCCGCAATATAGCACTGCAGGAAGCTTCGTGTGGCTCAGCCGATCTCGGCTTTTTCTACTTGGAAGAGGTCCTCCAGCTTGGTGAGCGTCAGCAGAAACCGCAGCTCATCGTTCACCCCTCGAAGCGCGACCCGCAGCCGCCGTTGGGCGGCGCGCCGCTGTATCATGATGAGAACGCCGAGTCCGCTGCTGTCCACCGACCTCGTGGCCGTCAGGTCCACCACCAATCGCCCTGCACCCCGGCGCATGCCCGCAACACACCTGAGTGCCTCACCACGGAAATACAGCCTCGAGTCCAAATCGAGTTCAACTGGAGCAGTTATGACCCGCTCTTCTGACGACGTGCTCTTCACCCTCTATCCCTCCCAACCATATAGCTGGGTTAGACAATGCAATCTTTGTGCAACGGTCAGTTCAAGCGGCCCAGATGCCGTGTGACAACCACACGATCAGGCCACCTAAGCCAGTCTACAACAAAGACTTACAGTGCATTCACAGGGCATCGAGCAAGCCCAACAAATGGCCACCACCCCCCAAGGCGCGGTTGTTGCAGTGGCGTGCAGTCGGCCCGCGACGTATATAGGGGCCTCCCGAGAATCCACCCCATAGCTAGGCAGGCCACTCCAACTGGCATGGAGGGATAAGTGTCCGATCAGATCTCCACTCTGCTCCACGAGCAACGCGTCTTCAAGCCAGCCGCAGCATTCAAGCGGGTGGCTCATGTCAGAGCCAAACGAGTCTACCAGGAATCCAATGGAGCGCGGTTGCGTTTCTGGGCCAAGCAAGCGCGTCAACTGGAATGGATGAAACCGTGGAAGAAGGTCCTCGAGTGGAAACCTCCCCATGCCAAGTGGTTCCTCGGTGGCAAGCTCAACGCATCGGTCAACTGTCTGGATCGTCACATCAACTCGGCCACCAAGAACAAGGTCGCGCTACTCTGGGAGGGTGAGCCCGGCGATCGTCGGGCCATCACCTATTGGGAGTTGTACCGCGAGGTAAACCGCTTCGCGAACGTCCTGAAGTCCCTGGGAGTCAAGCGGGGTGACCGGGTCGCGATCTACATGCCGATGGTACCCGAGGTGGTAGTGGCCATGCTCGCGTGCGCCCGCATCGGAGCGCCGCATTCGGTGGTGTTCGGCGGTTTCTCGGCCGAGTCCTTGAGGGATCGGATAAACGATGCCAAGGCCAAAGTCGTGATCACCGCCGACATCGGCTATCGCAGGGGTCAGATCGTTCCGTTGAAACGCAACGTGGACGAGGCCCTGGAGGAGACCCCATCGATCAAGCACACCGTGGTGGTCCGTCGCCGCGCGTTCGCGCAGTACGACGACGCACTAATGACCATGAAGCCCGGCAGGGATTACTGGTACCATGACTTGATGGCCGATGCCAAGGCGCGCTGTGAGCCGGCCGTCATGGACGCCGAAGACATGTTGTTCATCCTCTACACTTCGGGAACGACCGGTAAGCCCAAGGGAATCGTACACACCACCGGCGGCTATATGACGCAGGCGCTGGCAACCACGCGCTGGGTGTTCGACCTCAAGGACGATGACGTGTTCTGGTGTACGGCTGACGTCGGATGGGTAACGGGTCACACCTACCTGGTTTACGGTCCCCTTGCGGCTGGTGCCACAGCAGTGATGTACGAGGGCTCACCCGACTGGCCCGACAAGGATAGGATGTGGGAGATCGTCGAGCGTTACGGTGTCACGATCTTCTACACGGCTCCCACGGCCATTCGCGCATTCATGAAGTGGGGCGGCCAATACCCGGATGGCCACGACCTGTCCAGCTTGCGACTGCTCGGCACAGTAGGTGAGCCTATCAATCCAGAGGCCTGGATTTGGTATCACGAGTACATCGGTGGGAAACGGTGTCCCATCGTCGATACTTGGTGGCAGACCGAGACCGGCGGTATCATGATCACGCCGCTGCCCGGGGTGACAACCACCAAACCCGGATCCGCCACCGTGCCGTTCCCCGGGATCGATGCCGATCTGTTCGATACAAAGGGACAACCGATAGGCGTCGGTGGTGGCTACCTGGTGATCACCAGCCCATGGCCAGGTATGCTGCGCACCATTTACGGTGACGACAAGCGATACCGCCAACAGTACTGGAGCAAATACCCGGGATTCTACTTTCCCGGTGACGGCGCAAAGCGCGACGAGGAAGGGTATTTCTGGATATTAGGCCGGGTGGACGATGTGTTGAACGTTGCCGGACATCGGATTGGCACGATGGAAGTCGAGAGTGCGCTGGTTTCGCATCCTGCCGTAGCCGAAGCGGCAGTGGTCGGCAAACCACACGATCTCAAGGGTCAGGTGATAACCGCGTTCGTGATACTGAGGTCGGGTTACAAACCGCTACCTGGATTGGTGGATGAGCTGAAGCAACATGTCGTCAAGAAGATCGGCGCCATCGCCAGACCGGAAGACCTCTTCTTCACACCGGACCTGCCCAAGACCCGCAGCGGCAAGATCATGCGCCGACTGCTGGGTGACATCGCATCGGGACGCGCGTTGGGTGACATCACAACGCTGGCAGATCCTGGTGCGGTTGCCGATTTGAAGAAGAAATACGAAGAGGAAGGCTAGGACGTGGCAGTGCGCAGGGCAAACAGCGAAATCAAGAAGATAGCCGTGACCAGTATCGCGCAGACGATACACCACTGACACCACGCGTGGATTACCGCGGCCTCCAGGTAGGTCAGGTAGCCCACGAATCCAACACCAATCGCCGAGAGGACCGCGAGCGACACCGTCGGTCCTCTCTTATCCATCCAGCGCTGCTGCAATCCAACCAGGCTCACCACGAACAGCGATGTGAATCCGAGCACACCCCACAGAGCCACCGGAACCCCGAAGAACACCGAGTGCTCACTGAGTTGCACCGTTTCACAGCCACCCGTGGTACACACCAGTGGGCCCATCAGGCCGAGTTTCCACAGCCAGAGATACAGCGCCACGAAAAACCCGATGAGGGATAACGCGGCGGTGACCATCCTATGGTTCAATTATTCGCGCCTCTTGCCTTGTCAACCAACACCTTGAGGCTGTCGTAGGGGATTGCCCCCCGCACGCGCAATCGACCAATGTCGAACGTCGGCGTCTCGTGCACCCCACTGTTGGCGATCTCCTCTCTCGTTGCGATCAACCGAGCGGTGTAGCGCCCCTCCCGCATGCACTCGTCATACGAACCCAAATCCACTCCCGCCTGGCGAGCGTATCCTCTGAACACCCGAATCGGATTGTCGGAGGTTAGCCAGTCACGTTGCTTGTACATCAGGTGATCGTGCATCTCCCAGAACTTGCCCTGCTCTCCAGCGCAGTCAGCAGCGTGCAGTGGCACCAACGATGGTTGGCCGAGTGCAAAGCCGCGGAAGCGCAAACGAACAATCCCCTGATCGATCAAGCGGCTCTTGAGATCGGGCGCCTGAAGGATGGTGAAGTTGGCGCAGGCATGACAGGTGAAGTCGGCATACTCCACGATCTCCACCGGCGCGGATTCGCTGCCCATCACGTAGCCGGGGAACGCAGATGCGTCGCGCGAAGGTGGAGCCTCGAGTATCTGCGCTGTTGAGCCTCTGGAGCGCTGGCTAGCCCACCACACCGCTGCTACACCAACAACGGCGATCGCCAGCAACACTCCATAGAAGGTCTTCAAGTTTACACGTCCTGCCATTCTGCATCCTCCTCGGGACCGCTGAAGTCCAAGTTGTCCATCTGCTGCTGCGCTCGCTCCACGATCTTCCGGTTATCCGCCACTTCCGGCGTGTCGTAAGTTTGCCGCACTTCGTAGTGAAACAGTTCACTACGCGCGTCACCCATGAGCCTGATCAATTCCGGGCCTGCCCGTAGTAGATCCTGGGATTCCTCGAGTTCCCTGATACGGGCGGAAAGTGCCCTGAGAAGCTCGACCAGACGTTCGGCTCTACTGTCGTCGTAGACTGGCTCACTCATCGATTGTATCCCATTTCAAGAGACATACGCCGCTCATTCCGACACTGTTCCATCCGAATGGAGCGTTTGCGCCAAGCGCCGGGCGTATGGTACATTGTAAGGTTAAGTGAGCCATTTCGACCAGGAGTATTGCCCATGGGAAAAAAGAACCCCAAACATAGAAAAGAGGACAACTCCAGCCCTTTTGACAAGGCCCGGGACGAACTCCTGAGCCACATTTTGCATTGCGGGGTGCTGCAGGCGGAGCCCCAGCATCAGAAGGACTGGTTCGACGATACAATGGAGTATATAGCCGAGCGATACAGCAAACTGTCCAACAACCAGCTTGCCACTATCAGAACGCTGGGTGAGCGTTATTGTCGGCCGGTCAAGCGTCATAGCGAGGAGGTCGGGGCGACCAGCTAGCAGTGCACCGCCGCTTCCGCTCACTGTCCTGCCCCGCCCATCAGCGGGGTTTTTCTATTGCCCGGATCTCTTGCGCAGCTGGATACCGCCGGCGATCCTCACGCCACCGCCCACTCCCGCTTCGAGAAACCAGCCCCACTTGGCACCGGGACTCCCTTCCAGGCCGAGTACGGCCACGATGTACTGCGCGTTGTCGCTTTCGGTGAAAAGGAGCGCAATCCCACCGGCGGCGTACGGCGAAACACCGCGACGTTTGTACGGATTGAGGTGAAACGAGATCATGGCCTCGGGCCTCACGGCAAAGGCGCTGTCGCTGGTACCGACGTTGGCCAACACCTGGAAGCGCATGCGGCCGTCGGTGCGATGGCCCAGACCCAGGCCACCACCATAGAAGTCCCGGTCGGCAATCGTCGCCAGTCCGAGCGCCTGCCATTCCCACGCTCGTTGTGCGTGGGCCGGTGCGCACAGCACTCCGGTGGCGAGCGCTACCAGCAGCAGCGCGCTACGTGATCTGAATCTCGTGTTCAATCACGATGTCCTGTGCCAGAGAGTGAATCACGGAGCAGTACTTTTCGATGGAGAGACCGACAGCACGCTCTGCCTTGTTCACATCCAGGTCGCGACCCGCAATGCGGAACGCAAACCTAACATGCGTGAAGCGCTTGGGATCGTCCTCCCGCCTGGTACCCGTGACGTCGACTGACAACCGCTCGAGCCCGACCCGCATCTTCTGCAGGATCATCACGACATCAGCACTAGCGCATCCAGCGGCAGCCAGCAGCAACTGCAGCATCGGGCCTGGCGCAGTCTCGTTGTCGCAGTCGATTTCGATTGTTGGAGTACTTGGCTCGGTTCCCTGCCCCGTGAACCGCAGCCCGTCGCCGGCCCAGTCGAGGCGGACCCCTCGCGTGTTCGACATCTAGCGTCCCCTTCTCGTCGTCAACCCGATGAACAACCGATTGCGTCTGAACGCTTCTTCTGCATGATACTCCAAGAACCAAGCGATGTGGTCGCGGATTCTCAACTCGAATCCCAACGCGAACTGCAGCCACACAGCGGGACAGCTTCCAGCCGAATCGCATTGCTCCTGAGTGAACAGACCCAGACCACCACCCACGTACGGAACTGCCACCATCGTATCGGGCAGAAACCGAAACAGTATCTCACCGTTGAATACATAGGTGTTCGCTGTCGACCCGATACCCAACTCAGCACCTGTCCTCATGCGCAGTCGCTCGCCGTAGAGATTTCCCACGTCGAGCGTGGCACCGAAGACAGCCTGATCGTCACCCGAAAAGTCGATTCCCGCCTGGGCTGCAAACCCGAATAGCCCAATACGGAACTTGGCAGGTTGGCCTCCCTCCTCCTGCGCCGCGAGCGGAACAGCCCAACACATCACGAACAGAGCAACGAGAAAACGCATTATCACCCCTTCAGTCTGAAGCGGATCCAGCACCAGTACGAGCGACGTTCACGTAGTCCGCGATTGCGTAGAGTGAAATCGCCGCCGTGGCCCAGGCCAAGGGTCTGATCAGGTCGGAGTCCATGAGAAACGCTATCACGGTGAGTGCCTGACACACCGTCACGGCTTTGCCACCGGCGCGCGCGGGCAGTGTCGTCGGTTTGCGCAGCAACAGTACCGTAAGGAAACTCAGCGCGGCAACGATATCGCGCAGCAGCACTCCCACTACTTCCAGCGGGGCGAGGACCCCACCGCGGAACACCACCCAGAAGGCAGCCGCCATGAACAGCTTGTCTGCCACCGGATCGAGCACGGCACCCAGTTTGGACCCCCCTATCTGCCGCGCCCAGATACCATCACCAATGTCAGAAGCCGCCACTGCCGCGACGATAACCAGACGAAGTGCGGCATTGTCGACCAGAAGAAAAGCCACGGCCAGGGGGATCCTCAGAGCCGTGAGGAAATCCGGCGCTCTCACCCAGGGCTTGTCTTGCTGCGCCCCCGGCTGATCTGTAGCTTCAGGCTGCTGAGTCGTTTCCGACGGAGACTTCAATGGATCTAAGCCTTCTGAAAAAGGCGGCCATCTTTGCCGACCTGGACGAAGCCGAACTCGAACGGGTCGCGGAGATCTGTACCGAGCAGCAGTTCAAGTTTGGCCAGACGATCTTCAAGGAGAACGAACCCGGTAACCGCCTTTACATCATTTCTGAGGGTGAGGTTCGTGTCTCCCGTCACGTTCCCGGGTCCGGCGAAGAGGCTCTAGCGGTACTCAAGCCGGCAGCCTGCTTCGGCGAGATGGCGGTGTTCGACCGCTCGACTCGCTCCACCGACGCCATCGCCAACACCGACTGCAAACTGCTGACCATTTCCCGATCGGACTTCGAGATGCTGCTCGATTTCCATCGAGATATAGCGTACAAGATACTCCGGTCGGTAGTAAAGTTACTTTGTGAACGATTGCGCATCACGAACGACAATCTGCGTTCGTTTCTGGCTATGTCGATGTTTTGACCCGGTAACCCGGTTCCCAGCCGCCGGGATACCCGGCCGCCACCCCGCCCAATCCACTATTTGCTCTTGCCTGTGCCTCTGATGACGAATTCGGCTCGCTGGTCAGGCTGGAAAACGTCGCGGGCCACACGCGCTACGTCTTCTGCGGTCACGGCGCGGAGGCGCGCCGGCACTTCCGGCAGTTCCTCGAGCGTTCCGTGCAACCATGCCGCCATGATTTCACCAGCTACAGCGCCGCCGCTCTGTTGCCGTACCTCGGCCATGCCAGCAGCGTAGTTGCGGGCGCGGTCGAGTTCGTCAGTAGTGATCTCGTCACGCGATAGGCTATACAACTCACGGAGCATGGTGTCGCGGGCTTCGCCTTCCCGCTCGGGCGACGTGGCTACATAACCGATCATGGCCCCGGCACGCTTGCGCAACCATGGCATCGCCGCCACGGTGTAAGCGAGGGAACGCTTGTCCCGCAGCTCGTGAAACAGCCTGCCAGCGAGTCCGCTGAGCAAGGCTCCAGCAACGGTGAGAGCATATCTGTCGGGTGAGTTGTAGGGGAATGCCGGGAACGCCATTGCCAACGCGCTTTGCGCCTTGTCGCGCGTTTCGCAGTCCTCGGCCGGTTTGAACGGCGCCAGCTCAGCCATCTCGCTCAGCGAACGGGGTGTTGCCGGCCACCACGAGAGTGGTTCGAGAGAGTCGATCAGCTCCTCGGTCGCGAGATCACCAACTGCGACAACCGCCGCTCGGCGCGAGCCCAACGTGCCGTGCCACTCACGCACCTGCGCCCCGGTCATTGACTCTACGATTTCGGGTTCACCCAGCAGCGGGAGTCCATACGGATCGCCCGCGTATGCCTCACCCAACACGCGCTGTACGGGATAGCCGTACATGTCATCCCGTTGTCGGCGAGCATCGCTTGCCTGCAGCTTGCGCTCGACCGCCACCGCTTCATCGGTCAGGGTCGGCTCCAACGCGACCAAACGCAGTAGCCTGGCTGCATCTCTCAGCGCCTCACACCGTACAGTCATCGACCAACCGACGCCATCGGCCGAGTTGTTGGGCACCACGCCGCCACCCAGCAACTCCGCAGCCTGGGCCAACTGTTCGCCACTCAAGGCACCGGCCCCACGCACGGTTGAGCGAACCATCAGTTGGGTGATACCCGCGTTGGTCACCGCCTCCGACCCGGTGACACCGGGTACGTGAACTGCCAATGAGACCAGGCCCGCACCGCGCTTCTCCCGCACCAACAGATCGATACCGGGCAGCGTTGCGCGTCTGATGCCCCCGGCGTACTCGACCGTTTCCTCGTGTCGATCTCCTGGGGGCTCCCTGTTCCGTGGCTGGGGCAGCGATACGCTTGGCAGTTGTGTCTGAGTACTACTCGCTACGAGTGGCCACTGCTCAGCGGTTCTGGATTCTCCGCCTTCGGGCAAGTAGAACACGGCGCAAGCATGTTCCGGGTTCAAGTAGAGTCCTGCCACACGCCTTACATCATCCGGCGTGACTGCAAGCGTACGGTTATACAGTTCATCGAGCAGCCCGTATTCACCGAGCGCTTCCGCCTCGCACAGCGCCGCCGCACGGCCGTCCATCGACTCGAACCCGCGGGACCAACGCGCCTTGATCAGAGCACGAGACCGTTCCAACTCATCTTCCGCCGCAACGCGTTCGATCAGTTCGGAGATCAATTCGGATACACGAATGACCGAGTCGTCCAGTCGCGTCTCGTCGGTCTCGAGACCGACTTCAAACACACCGACTTCGGTTGGCGTGTAGTGTGATGCATGGGCACTGCTGGCCAAGCCGGGTACACGCAGGCCGCGGTACAGCGATGATCCGCGGCCGGCGCCAAGCACCGACGCTGCCACGTCAAGGGCTGCCGCATCGGCGTGCAGTGCTCCCACCGTACGCCATCCAATGCCCGCAATCGGTCGCGCGACATCGCCATGAATCACTGTTACATCCGGCCGTATCCCGTCGGGTTCGGCCGGTGACCCGGCAAACTCCGCTGCCGGTCGATCCCACGGCGAGTATGTCGCCGTCGCGAGTTCGACAGCGCGATCCACATCCATGTCACCCACGATGCCAACGATTGTCCGGCCGGGAGTGTATCTCGTCCGGTAGTAGCTTGTGAGATCGTCGGCGGTCAGCTTGCGCAGCCCTTCTTCCGTTCCGATGCGCCAGCGCCGCATGCGGTGCTTGGTGAAGAGAAGCTCGTACAGCGTCTCTCGGGCCACGGCCGGTGGCGTGTCGAGCTTGCGTTTTGCCTCCTGGACGATCACTTCCAGTTCACGCGCAAGTTCTTGCGGGTCCAGCGCGGTGTTCATCAAGGCGTCGGCCTGTACGTCCAGGGCTCGCTCCAGACCGTCACCGGTAGACGGGAGAACCGTGTAGTAGACAGTCTTGTCGTAGATCGTACCCGCATTCAGATAGCCACCCAAGAGCTGCGTGTCGCGCGCGATATCCCCCGGTCCACGCCGTGCGGTACCCTTGAAGAACATGTGCTCCAGCACGTGCGCGATCCCTACCCAATGGTCTGGCTCATCGAAATAACCCGCACGTACGTGCGTGACGACTGCAACCACCGGAGCCGAGTCGTCTCGCCGCACGAGGAGTGTCAGACCGTTCGGTAGGATCTCTTTGGTGACGTCTGTGGTCCACATAGGGGGGAAGAAGGGGAAGAAGGGGAAGAGGGGGAAGGAGATGCTGTGGATCATCCATCTCCTTCATCTTCTTCCCCTTCTCAATCTCCTATCTGAGAATCATCAACAATCCCGCCGTTGCCACTCCTCGGATGAAGCTCTCGGCGTCGCTCACCGGTATGGCGAGTCCGGTCTCCGCTCGATTGCGGCGGGCAATCCGCTGCATGTACTGCTCCAACGATGACTCGCACAGTTCGCGATCATCCATTTTCATCTGCAACACTATCTCCTCCCAGGACCCCGAGTACGTCACACCATTCGCGGTCTTGACACGATGCATCTCGCTGGGACGATGCTGCATGCCCTGCAACTCGACCAGCAGCGTTCCGAACAGCTCCAGCTGGCGCGGGTCGCGGAAGGTGCCATCCGGCTGGGTGGCCTCGACCTCTGCCAACATCTGTTCGGTCGGGTCTGCCTCCTCCGCCATTTCGGCCAGCCGGTTCGCCCACGGGATCAGCTCGACATCGTCGGACGGAAGGCGGTAGATCGTCTTCTTCAGCTCGATGAGCCGCCAGGCCGCCAGCTCGTCCACGTGATCGGGTGGATCGGTTTGCTCGAAATGAAATAGCGCAGCTTCGTACTCGCCGCGGTCGTACAACAAGTTTCCCAGATATATACGGGCCTCGGCGTGCCGGGCATCGAGATCCAGTGCACGTCGCAGCCAGTAGAGCGCACCGTCCTCGTCTCCCACCCGGTGGGCGGCGTAACCGAGGCAGGCCGTTGCTTCCGACGAGTCGGTGTGACAGCCT
>JBDGXD010000045.1:0-18188 GCA_039584755.1 Gemmatimonadota bacterium | reverse complement strand
TGCTGACGACCGTCATGAACAACTGCTTGTTGGGAGTCGCGCTTTGGTCGCGCCGCGGTCAGCCCTACTTCGGGCATAGCGGTGCTAACGGTGGCTTCCGCAGTACCATGGTCGCGCACGTGAACGGGGGGTGCGGCGTGGTCGTCATGACTAACGGCGACAACGGATCGGATCTGCACGAAGTGATCCTAGAATTGATCGGCAAACAGAGAAGGTTGGCCCGGCTACTAGCCGTTTGGTGAAGCATCAGCGTTTCGTTGCTTTGAACCCGGTACTCTTGCCGTGCATTGCCGATTCGAGGTTAGTCAGCCAAAGAATCGAGTTGTTGCTCCAACATGACGATCTCATCTTCCAGTTGTTCCCACTCGGTCACGAGCTCGGTGACCTCAGCCTGCAGGCTGCTCCGCTCCTGCTCCATCGCACGGATTTCGTCAGCGGCGGTCTGCTGGAAGTAGTCCGGTTCGCAGAACACCTCATCTATTTCCACTACCCGGGCTTCGGCAGCCTCTATCCGTTCGGTGATTTCCTCCAGACGCCTGCGTGACTTCTTCAGATCTGACTCCAGCTTGCGGATCTCGGAGCGTCTGCTTTTCTTCTGCGCTTTGTCCTTGTGAGTCCTTTCTTTCTTCGCCTTGAGAACCACTCGGTCGATGTCCAAATGGTCATCACCGCATGCGTGGACGTACTCATCGTATGTGCCCAGATAGTCGGTGATCCCATTTGACCGGATCTCTAGCACCCGGGTAGCCAACCGGCCGACGAACCAGCGATCATGTGACACGAGAATGAGGGTGCCCTCATATTCCCTCAGACCCTCGACCAGCGCCTCGATCGACTCGAGATCCAGATGGTTGGTGGGCTCGTCGAGGACGAGCACGTTGGGCCGCTCGATGCTCAAACGGGTGAAAACGAGTCGGGTCACCTCCCCGCCGGAAAGCGCACTCAACTTCTTCTTGCCGTCGTCGCCGGTGAAGAGCATCAATCCCATCTGGCCGCGCACATAACCCAAGTCGCGGTCGGCGCACGAGTTCCAGATCCACTCTTCGGCAGTACTGGCAGGATTCTCGAACTGATTCTGATGGTCCTGCGCGAAGTATCCGGGATGGGTCTCGTAACCCCACACGACCTCACCCGCATCAGCCTCCAGATGACCCATCGCAATCTTCAAGAGAGTGGATTTACCGATGCCGTTGGGTCCGATGATTGCAAGTCGATCGCCACGGTTGACGGTTAGGTCGACTCCGTTGAGGACCTTATTGTCGCCGAAAGCCTTTTCTACATCCTTCAGAGCAACTACCTCCCGCCCGCTGTCACGCTGTTGTCCGAGTTGAAACTTCGGATAACGCCGCGAACTCTGCGGCAGCACGCCCAATGACTCGGCCTTCTTCTCGATCATCCGCACCTTGCTCTGGGCCTGTCGCGCTTTGCTCGCCTTGGCCCGGAACCGGTCGACAAACTTCTGGTGGTGTGCAATCTCACGCTCACGGGCAGCGATATCCTTTGACCGCCGCTCGCGCTCGGAATGCTTTGCGGCGATGAAGTCACTGTAGTTGCCGCTGTAGGATAGCACCGTCTCGTAGTCAACATCTAGGATGGTAGTAGACACGTTGTCCAGAAAGCGATGGTCGTGGGAGATCACTACCACCGTGCCGGAGAAGTCTCGTAGAAACATCTCGAGCCAATGGATCGAGAGGATGTCGAGATGGTTGGTTGGCTCGTCGAGCAGCAGTACGTCGGGCGCGCTAGCCAGTACCTGCGCCAGTAGCACTCGCAGCCTGAACCCTCCTGACAATGTCGAGAGTGGATCGTGATGTACAGCCGTCGGCAAGCCGAGCCCTTCTAGAATCGTCGCAGCGCGCGCTTCGGCGGTGTAACCGTCGTGGCGTAGCACGATCTCCTCCAACTCGGAAAACCTCTCTGCCTCGAAGTGTTCATCTGCCTTGGCGAGTAGCGCCTGCTTCTCAACCATCGCGTTCCACAGCTCCGGATTGCCCATCAACGCAACCGCCAGGATAATCTGATCGTCGTGGAGGAACTGATCCTGGCGCAGCACACCGAGGCGCAGCCGCTTCGCAACTGACACTGTACCTTCGCTAGCATCCAGGTCTCCGCTCAAAATCCTGATCAGCGTAGTCTTGCCCGAACCATTGGCACCCACCAGCCCGTATCGTTCTCCGGCATTGAGCTGGAACGACACGTTGGCGAATAGGGTCCGGTCACCGAACGACTTGGCGAGGTTGGAAACGGATATCACAGCGAATGAATCTATGTCGGCTCGACCACGCGCGTGGACCTAGCGTGGCGCCCGGTATGATCCAGTCACGCCGCGAGGTGACAGCACGAGCTGCCACAGCTGGTTCTTTCGCGCCCGGAACGCCCCGGCGCTAGAGAGCAGGAAGTACTCCCACATGCGATGGAAACGCTCGTCGTACGTCTCCGCAAGTTCGGGCCAATGCTGCTCGAAGTTGCGATACCACTGCATCAGTGTCATGTCGTAGTCCGGTCCAAAACAGTGCCAGTCCTCGAGCACGAACTTCCCTTCGATGGCCGCAGCGATCAACCGCGCGGACGGTAGCATGGAATCGGGGAAGATGTACCGCTCGGTCCACAGGTCGCTCTTGTGCAGTGTGCGGGTGCTGCCGATGCTGTGCAGCAGAAAGAGGCCATCGTCAATCAATCGCTGTCGCACGATCCTCATGAAGGCCTGGTAGTTCTTGTGGCCCACGTGCTCGAACATGCCCAGGGAGAGCACTCGGTCGAACGTCCCGTCGAGGTCGCGGTAATCTTCCAGCCGGATCTCTACATCGAGGCCGCGACACAGCTCTCGACCGTAGTCGGCCTGCTGTTTGGAAACGGTAATGCCCAATACCGACGCGCCGTACCGCTCGGCAGCGTACTTAGCCGCCCCACCCCAACCGCAACCGATGTCGAGCAAGCGCATGCCTGGTTCGAGCCCGAGCTTCCGGCACACGAGGTCGAGCTTTGCCTCCTGGGCCTCATCCAGTGTGGACGCCTCCTTCCAATAGCCGCAACTGTAGATCATGCTACTGTCCAGCATCCGCCGGAACAACTCGTTGCCAAGGTCGTAGTGGTGTCGGCCGATCTTGAATGCACGAGTCGGCTTCTGGAGGTTGATTATCTTTGCCCTGATTACCCGGAGGGCATTTCGCCAGGTCGCTACCTTCTTGTCGAGTTCCGCCCTGATTACATGGCAAAAGAACTCGTCTAGTTTCTCGCAGTCCCACCAGCCGTCCATGTACGACTCGCCCACTCCCAATGAGCCCTCCGCCAACACCCTGATGAACAGGCGATCCTCGTGCACCTGGATGTCCCAGGGTCGCGAGCCGTTGATCCTTACGTCTGCAGCCGCCAGCAGTCGTTCGACGTGGCTGCGTGAGTTCTCGCCCGACATGGTACGTTCCTCAGCTGCGATTACATGGATCCACTATGTACCCTACCCGGATCCTGAAGAAGTGCACCACTGTGGCAGATAGGCCTACCGCCCAAGGGCGTACCGGGATGGATGGCGCGAATCAGCGGCGCTCCACCAACACGAACAAGCCCTGATTGGCCGGAACCCGCACGCGCGACACGTCGACTTCGGCAGCTTCCTGTAGGCCCGCTACTGCCGGCGCATGGGCCCGTAGCTCTAACATGTCGCCGAGCGTGCCGGTGGCGAGTGTGAGGCGTACATCCTCATCGCGCTCGGACCATGATGCCAGGGCAACCAGTAGCCCATCGGGACGAACATACGTTGTCGCCAGAACCCGGGGATGATCAGTTGTCACTGGCGCATCATCCAACCAGTAGCCCAACATACGGCTGTCTGCTATTCCGAACTCATTCATCATGCGCCATACAGGACGCGGATCCACATTGCCATACATGCGGGCAGTCATGCCGTACAGCAGGCCGCGGTAGGGGTGGCCGCCATCCTGCAACATCTCTCCCATCAAACCGAACGGCAGTCCCGACACCTCGGTCAGCCAGTAGTCCTCGTCCTGGTCGTACTCGAAGTACTCGCCGAACCACAGTCGAGAAATGAACGGGAAGTGTTCCATGTACAGCATGGCGCTGTTTATGTAGCCGTCGCGTGGGTTGAACTGATTGGCTGAGTGCAGGTCGATAACGACCTCATCGCGGTGTTCGTGCAGCACGGAGATCATGCGTTTCACCGTCTCACGACTAAAGGCGATGTCGTCGAGATACAGACCGTCGATGTGCTGGTTCGCCGCCAACCAGTTCAATCCCTCTACGTAGTAGTTAGTCCACCGCGAGGTGCCCTTGTTGAGCAAGGCCGCATCATCGACCCGCCAGGCGTGCCACGCCGAGTGATAGTCGCTCTCGATGTGCTCCTGCATCCAGGAATGGCCACCGCCTTCGCCATCGTTCAGGATCTCATCTCCGAGACTGCGCAATGCAAACAGTTCGTGCGTACGATAGCTCAGTTCTCGAATCGTGTTGTACAGTTTGACCTTGATATCCTTGGAGTGCGCCTCTTCGATGTACGCGGTCTGTAGATCCAGGTTGAAGAACGGGTAGTTGATGTAGGGATTGATCTCGTTGGCGTGATGGATGTTCACCACCGTACCACCCCACTCGATCACGGAATCGACCGGCACGTAACGATGCACGAAACGCGTGTTGAAATGTGCTTCTGTATCGATCGGTTTGAACGGGGTGAGCAAGAACCGAATGTTGAACTGCAGGGTATCGTCGGCAGACATGTGTCGAGTACCGGAGTAGTTGAGTGCGGTGACTTCACTCGCGCCGGTCGCGATAAGAATCCCACCACGGCCGTCATTGAACCAAGATGCTGGCATGCGTAGTGGTTGGTTCTGATAGAAGTTCGTGTTGAGCGGACGAACGTATCCGTCGTCGCGCAACACGTACTGTAGCCCTTTGTGAACACCACCGAGCCAGACGCCTTCATGGTGATTCTCGATCTTCCACGTCCAATCGACGCTCTCGGGCCGCTTCCCACCGCGGGACCCCAAGCCCAGCATGTATTCGGCGGCGTCGGGCAGCAACGATATCGGCAAGCTGATGTCGTCGACGTTCACATCGCGCAATGCACGGACCTTCATGCGATAGTCGAGCATGCCGTCGTACTCCAGCGCGCCCTCCACGCGTACGGCGAACCGCTCCGAACGGTTCTCGGTCGACCACTCGGCGCGACCAAGTGCTGTTTGTCGCACTACATACTCCGATGGATTCAGCCGCTCCGGTTGTCCTCCAACGAATATCTCCAACTCGACCGGCCGAGCGAGCACGGACTGGGGCTCCTCGAGCAGCTGAGTCAATTCCGGACTGAAGTAGCTGAGCAAACGATCCGGCAGTCCGGCTGCGCCAAGCTCGACTGTGCGGCCGAGAATATTGAGGGAGTGTCCCTCTACCTGCACCGGCTGATACGGCTCGATGATGAAATCGGGATCGGACCCGATCGTGGAGTTGAGCCAGGCGAGTCGGGTCATTAACGCAGGCGAATCGAAGCCACGATTGGTGGCACTACCTGGTTGCACGTCCAGGTTCAAGCGGAGAGTCTTGCTGCCGTGATCGGCGGTCGTCACGGTCACATCGCCCGAATACAACCCAGCCCGCTGGTCTGTCGGTATCTGCACTCCTATCCACAATGGTTGTACGGTCCCGGCCGGCACCGACAGCAAGGATGTGAACGATTCACCCTTCTCGTTGATCCCGCCACAGTTGAAACAGGTCAACGCGTCACCCAACGACTCAGGAAAACCCTGAAACTCAACGTGTATGCCTTCGATCGTGTCCGCCCCTGCGATCAGCGCGAGTTGCAGAGTGAAGTATTCGCCGCGCAACGGACGTCCAGTGAATTCGTTCGCTTGCCCTTGCACCGTCCAGTGGTACGGCAAGAAGTGACGCATGCGAACAGGGTAGTCGCGATACTCGGGTACCAGAGACCAGCCATCATCAGTCTGCGCCATGAACCTAGCAGCCTCGGACTCACTCGCGATCACTTCCATGGGGAAAAAACTGTGGAATGCATCGACCGATTGAATGTGCGTTGTACGTGCCTGCAGCAGCTCTGACAACGGCGTGGTCCGCACCTGTCGTTCCCACTCAGCAGCTGCAGTGGATGCGATCCCCGGATATGTAATGCGTGGGTAGTAGCCGCCGGTCGATTCCCACGGCATGTAGTACACGTGGTAGGTGGTGGACCCCGAATTGGACTGGAACACGATGTCGCCCGAGAGGTTTTCGACCCGCAAAGCAACGGTATTGGCCACCAGCTCACCTGAAGATGCGTCGACCACCACAACCGACTTGGCCGCAGGATCCCGATCGCGCCGCCGCCACGGGATGTTGACCGTGACCGCGTCACCAATTGCGCCATCGACCTCCACTACAGCGCGATGATTGCCCCAGGACACTCCCTCCGCGCCTGCCGCCAGATGCGGTTCCCAGTTCCCAGCCTCGAACACGACGCCGTCGATGACGTTGGGAATCGGTGGGGCGCGATGGGGTGCTGGATCGTACTGGCCGCTACACGAAGCCAGGACTACAACCGTCGCCCAGGCCACCATGCACCTGATGTGAGAGGGGGCAGAGGGGGCAGAGCGGGCAGGAGGGGCAGACGATCGCCAAGCCATACCCAAAGCGTGGTTCAATCGCAAATCGCCAATCACCAATCGTAGGTCCCCAATCATCTCGCCCCCAGTGTTTTCAGCAGCATCCGACCCAACAGATCGTCGAATAACTCGGAATAGTCGGTTGCGAGCCGGGTCATAGCTTCACTCATAAAATCACCGCTTTCAACCGCACCGATCATCTCGCCTCCCAGTCGCCCGATATCGGTTTCGGCATCTTGCCAAATCACACGAATTGCATCTTGCCGCCCGAGCGCCGCCAGCGATGGGATCGCGAGTAGATCGAGTCGATCGGCACTCGCACCGGTTTGACCGGTCGCGTCGATCACAGCTTCGAACGCGTCACGCGCTTCAGCTTGCTGGCCGAGCTTCTGCGTCACGAGGCCCAGCAGATACCGAGTCAACCGCTCCTCCGGATCGTACGGTCTTCCCTGCCCCAGGTGTTCGGGCCACTCGAGGGCGGCGTTCAAGTGCCGTCGAGCCTCATCGTAAGCGCCTATCTCCATCGCATCGAGTGCGACCAAGGTGTGCGCCTGTTCATATAATCGATGGCTTTCGCGCGAGTTCTCCGACGGGAGTACGTGAGTAGTGCTCAGGATGTCTATTGCCTCGCGCGCTCGACCGAGCTGATTGAGGGACTGCGCGTGCAACAGTTGGAGATTGAAATCGTCGGGGAACAGCGTGCGACCAACAGCTGACTCCGTCGACGCGTCCTGCCACCGCTCCTGATTCTGCAGATAGCGGATCAGGTGAATCCGAATCGTACGGTTGGTTTCGTCGAGTTGTACGGCGCGACGCAGGTCGGTCTCCGGATCCCGCTGGCGTACCTGCTGCAGTAGATGAGCACGACTCACATACAGAGGTGCGAAATCGGGCGCTTCCGCCAGAGCCTCCAACAGTGAAACCGCTTCGTCGGCCCGATCTCGCGCCCACAGGTTCAGCGCGAGCAGGTAGGACCACGACCAGTGTTCGTTGTGTTGCACCGCCCACTCGAGTACAGCGATGGTTTCCCGCCGATAAGGAAACACGAAAGCCAGGTTCGCGTTCTGGGGTAGCTGTGTCGGATCGTCGGCGAGCCACGCCAGCCAAACCTGTAGCAGTGTATTCGCGGTATCTTCGGTCCCCAGGCGCAGCAACGTGAGGGCGTCATCGGTAGCTCCGCGGCGGACGTAGTCGACAGCGAGTTCCAGGATAGCCTGTTCGGGGTACTCACCACGCAACACCGCAGTCACGGAGGTGGCGGTGGCAGCGCTGGGTGCCGCGAGATACGCTTCTGCCGCAATGAAGTGACTCAACGGATCGAGTTCGATCAACTGTTGGCGCATCGTCGAGGCCAGCGTCGCGTCTCTCCGCTTGCGGCCAATCATCGCTAGTACTTGCCGCGCAACCGCGTTGTAGCGGTCGTAGTCCAACGCGAGCCATCCATACCTGCTGGCCTCTTGATAGTCGCCGGCAGCGAGTGCGAGTTCAGCAAGTTGCACGTATGCGGCCGACCGAGATGCCATGGAACGCGCCGCCCAGCCGTATGCCTCATGTGCATCCGGCTCCCGACCCAACGCCCTATGGAGGTTGCCGGCAATGAAGTTCGCACTGGCATCGTAGGCATCGAGTTGCAGTACACGGGTCACGTGCGCCAGTCCCGCCTCGTACAGTCCGCGGCGGTACTCCAAATCGGCGAGCCCGAGCAAAGCTTCGCGATGCCACGGCTCTTCGGCCCGGGCCATCGCGAACATCTCCCTGGCTTCATGGTAACGGCGGCCCCTTGCCAGCTCGCGCGCCTCAAAGGCCAACTGATCCGCACGGGGGATACGCTCACGTGCCGCTGGATCCGTCGCAAACGGCCGCGCCAATTTGCGTGCGGTGGGATCCAACGTGTAGTCCAAGCCGAGCAGAGGCAGTTCCACCCGAAATGCCGTCTCACCCTCTAGGTCTACAACTCGCTCAACGGGTTCGAGGGCCGAGAACGTGATCGGGAATAACGCAAGGAGCCGGTCGTTGGCTGACACTCGCAAGGTGTCGCTCACATTGCCGAAAGCGTTCACACGCACAGCTACACTTCCCCCTTCACGACTCACGTGCATCGCCCCTTCCCGCGAAGCGTCTGTCAACCCGCCGATTCCTTCGAGAGGGAACCACGTCTCCGTCCACCGGTCCGTTGCCCCAGGGTCGAATGCTGCCTGCGTGATCGGGTTCACATTCGTTCCCGGCGAGTACTGCACCAACAGTCGGCCCGCCTGGAATTCGACGTACTGGCCGTCCGTATCTGTGAGAAGCTCCTCCCACACACCGCCTTGGCGCGAGAGTGCCCACAGCCAGAGTTTCTGTCCCGGCATTTCCTCGTAGCGTGACCAGTGACCGAAACCATAGTCCTCATCGTGATAGTAGCCACCGAAGAAGTCGTTCAGTTCGCCCACCACATGGTAGGACTTGTGTCCGGCGAACCTGTTGTTGTCGTATGCAGACAAGTAGCGGTCGGCTGCATCGACCGGCCATGGCCGGCTCTCACCTGAATGTGCCAAGTAAGCATTGCCGGGCATCGACATCTCGAGATCGTCACGTGCAAATGCCGCTGCCGTCATCCAGTTGTAGTATGGGTGCTCGAGTGGGGTAGGGTTGTACCACAGAACGTTGGTTTCGAAGTAGGCACGGTCAGCTGGCAAACGCACCTCGACACGCCAGTGCGTGCGTGATGGCAGGTCCATCGTCCCCACGACACAACTCACACTCCCGTCATCATTCTCTTGCAGCACGTAATCAACGGGCGTAGCAGTCGATGGAGTGTGACCGATCACGCCGAAGTTGAACTCGATCCCACCCGACGTCCACGGCCCCCGCAGCGCAATATTACGGAACTTCATTACTTCGTTGCGATAGATGAACTCGTGGCCCGTCCGCTTCACGATAGCCCCCCAAACCTTCCCACCCGCCTCAGGGAGCACAAAGACGTCGATGAGATCGTTCTCCAGGTGAACCACCTTCCATTCACGCGTAACCCCATCCTTTGCGTATCCCTCGAACGAGTGATACGGGTACAACCGGGCATCACGCGTCAGGATCGGTATGGGATTGGGCTCGGAGAACGGGTAGGTTGTGAGACTGCGCGTTTCTTCGGAGATGCGAGCCGTCTGCGCTACGGCATTGAATCCCAGCGTCCAGAGTGCGGCGGTCAGTGATATTGTGGTGCGTAGTAATGACATGATCTCAAGATTGCAGTCTGACGATTTCCCGTTTGCGATGGTCCCCCCACCCGAGGGAAATGTGCAATCCTTGATCGCCAATCGCCAATCATCGTCCCCCACCGATGACGAGATCTCGCGAGCACTGCGAACCCAGACCTTGGGCACGAGCGAGGCCGCCGATATCCCGAATCGACTGCAGCAGGAGTACCAGATTCTGTTCGAGCCGGCCCAGTCGACCTATGCCTACTGTTCAGACGTTACGGACGGTGCCGGCCGCCGGTTGAGCCCTCAGGTCGCTGAGGCTCAGCTGCCCCCGATCAGTGTTCCGAGTAGAGCAAATGTGATCAGGCTGAGCGACAGTGCAACGAAGCTGACCACGATCAGAATGGCTGTCCGGTTGCCGTAGTTCAAGGTGTAGCCTATACCGAAACGTTTCTCCACCATGATCGACGGGTCGTCCCGGTCAACGTAGAACATGCCCCAGACCCAATGCGTGTTGTCGGCAAGACCGTTGGTCAAGGGAGCCTCGACGGTGCCGCTTTCCATCAGTGCTCCTCCCTGTCCGTACCGCTTCATGATCCGGATCAGATTGCCGAGGAGGAACAAGATCACTCCGGCCGCCATCACCAAGGGGCCGACGCCGAAAGAGTCGATCTCAGAGAGTTGAATGCGGATGACCTGCACCGACAATAGGGTCATGAAGGCGCAAATGAGGAGCGCCGCCAAACTGAACATGTTGGTCATGGCAGCACGAAATGCGTTCTGTGCCTCGACCGAGCGACCACCCGAGCCACCGCGGATCGAGCGTTTTGCATTCGCCGTGAGCAGCGCCAGCAGAGCTAGGAACGGACTGAGCGCCAAGTTGAGGCTGGGAACAAACATGACCAAGATGAAAGACTGATCGGACCAAGGACCATCATAACTGACAATCGCGTAGACGAATGTCGCTATACTCGCGATCAGGCAACCGCCGAGGGCCAGCTTGGGCAAGCCAGTGCTCGCCGGCTCAGCGCCAGAAAGCGGGGCGACTGCCCTCTCGGCCTGCTGGGCCGCGTAAGGTGGTGCCAGTTTCCGCGCCCCGGAGTAAAGTCGGAGATAGAGACCCAAAGCACCTAGTAGCAGTACCGCTGTACCTGTGAGGTTACCTGCCACAGGCCAACCCGCCAAACTGATCCCCAAACCGATCAACAGAGATAGCGCCATCAATATCAGGCAGCCGCGGTACCAGCCACCGAGCAGCCGGCGTGCCACATCGCGATCGGCCAACGCCTCGCCGACGTAGGCGCCTAGCAGCAAGCCCTTGCGGGTGATACGCGGGAGAATGAGGAGGATCCCACCGACCAGGACAACCCGTGCCGTGAGGAACAGATTAATTACGGTCGCTTCACTCATCTTCGTTCTCCTTGTCGCCTCCGTCCATGGCAAGCACCTCGCTCCGCATGACCGCTAGCAGCTCGTCGGTCGTCATGCCCGCCTGTCGCAGGCGCGCAAGTGTGGCCCGCAGCTGATCGAGCAACTTGGCCCTCGCGGAGTGCTCGATCTCGTCCGCCGGCTCCGCAACCGCCACGCCGGCCCGATCGCGGATGACGAGGAAGCCCTCGTCTTCCAGCAGCCGGTACGCCCGGGCGATCGTGTTCAGGTTGACGCCGAGGTCTCCTGCAAGCTGACGTACCGACGGGAGAGGTGTCCCCGCACCGAGTCTGCCCGAGGCGACGAGCCGCCGCACCTGGTCGGCAACCTGTTCGTAGACCGGCTCCGCGAGACCACGGTCGATCGTGAGTGTCAGCATCGTGACTAATTGTATACAATATGGTATACAGTCGTCAAGGTCGTTTCGGGCAATCTTCCGGCGGGTCGGCCTCGCTAGCCACACCGTACCGGGCAGCCTACCTTTGGCCGGTCACGCCGCCGGCAGAGGCCGTCCGATGAGCTTGGCAATCGAAGACACTGCTAGGGAGTTGGCTTTCCTGATGATGCAGACGGGTTTGCTGCCAGGAATGATGCGCTGAAAAGAACATAATGCCACGCATGACTACTCGTACCGTAGCGCCTGCATCGGATCCACACGTGACGCACGCAGCGCGGGAAGGTAGCCCGCGCCCAGCGCCACCGCCGTAAGCAGCACGGCCACCGTGGCGACCACGAACGGATCGATCCCCTCTACTCCGTACAGCAGCGAGCGGGCTCCTCGGCCCAGCGCCAGGCCGGCTCCGATGCCAAGCACTCCACCAGCGATCATCATTCGGCCGACCTGCCATAAGACCATGCGGCGAACGCGCTTCCTGTCAGCACCCAGTGCCATCCGCAGTCCGATCTCGCGTGTGCGCTGGGCCACGGTGTAGGCGAGGACACCATATAGTCCGATTGCGGCGAGTAGCGTTGCCAGCACAGCGAACGAGGCAGATAGTGTGCTGATGATCCTGTCCATGGTCACGTTCTCGTTCACCACGGTCTCCAGGGTCTTTAGATCTTCTACCGGTAGGTTGCCGTCGAGACTCTTTATCACGTTGGGAATCGCACGGATCACCGACGCCGGTTCGATCGACGTCCGGACATAGAATGACATGAAACCCATGCTCTCTTCCATCTGCCGGTATGGTGTGAAGAATAGCGGTGGTGTTTCCTGCTTCACTTCACTGTACTTGGAGTCTCCGATCAACCCCACGATCTGCATGTCCAGATCCGTCGTCTGGTCGTCACGGGACATCCATTTGCCCACTGCTTCGTGACCGTTGAGGCCGAATTTGCGGGTGAACGCCTCGTTGACCACTGCAACCTTTGGCGCTCCGAAGACGTCGGCCTGGGTAAACTCGCGTCCGGCGAGCATCGCAATACCCAGTCCACTGAAGTAGCCGGCACTTACGATGTTGAACCGCGCATTGTCATCGATATCAGGGCCCGACTCGAAGCCCTCCACCGACACATCGTTGCCCCAGTTGCTTCCAGTGATAATCGGGATCATCGCGGCGGAGACTGCTGTCACGCCGGGAATTGCTGCGAGCTCCTCTTCAACGCGGCCAAACAGGATCTGTGACTCGTCGGGTTCGTAACCGTTCAAGACGGGCGAGATCCCAAACGTGATCACGTTTTCGGTGTTTAGCCCCAGGTCGACGCGGCTAACGTTGTTGAGGCTCTTGACAAAGAGACCGGCGGTAACGAGCAGCGCCATCGATAGCGCTATTTGCGCGGTTACCAGCGAACTGCGGAACCGCGCGGCTGCCCTGGCACCCGACGGCTGACCGGAGCCGGCCCGAACCAGCGTCATGAGGTCGGGTCGAGTGCTGTGCAGCGCCGGGTACATGCCAAACAGGAAACCGGTTCCGACAGACACGGCAGCAGCGAACAGCAATACAGAGGGACGTAGACTGAGAGTTAGCATCGCAGCCTCTTCGGCGGAGAGCAGCGATGCGATGAGCTGGAGCGTCCCGCGCGCAACAAGCAGGCTGGCGAGACCGCCCAGAACGGCGAGCAGGGATGAATCGGTGAGGAGTTGTGCCACTAGCCTATGCCGTGCGGCGCCGAGCGATCCGCGGATCGCCATCTCCTGGCTGCGGTTGGCACCCTGAGCCAGCAGCAGGTTGGCAATGTTGGCACATGCTATGAGTACCACCACGCCAGTAATGGTAAGCAGCAACAGCAGCGGAGTTTTGACCTCGCCGTGCATGTAGCTCTGGCCGCGCCGGCCCGGTAGAACGGTGAGTTGTTTGGCGCGAAACCGCTCCAAGGTCTGCTCGCTCATTCCTTCCTGGAGCGGTGCCTCCACCTCGTTGACGATACCGCTATAGAGCGTGTTGATCCCTGCGGCGGCTTGCTCGATCGACACGTCAGGTCGCAACCGCGCGAAGACGTATGCCCAGTAGCTTCGTCGGTTCTCGAAACCATCAAAGCTGCGTTCCATGGCGCTGCGCATTGATAACGGCACGAACACGTCGGGTCGCGTGCCCAAAGTGGTGCCCTCGAACCCCTGAGCGGCAACACCCACGATGGTCATTGGGTGGCCGTTAATGACGATCGTTTGGTTGAGTATAGTTCGCTCGCCGCCCAATCGACTCATCCAGTAGTTGTAGCTGAGAACCGCGACGAAGTGTTCGCCGACGATCTGGTCGTCCGCCGGCCCGAACAGTCGGCCCATGGCCGGTTGTATGCCAAGCACGCTGAAGTATGAACCCGACACCAGCATGCCTCGTCCGTTTACGGTCTGGCTCGCGTGTGCCAAGTTGGCACCGAATAGACGGTGAGCTGCAATCCCAGTGAAGCTGCGCTGCTCCCGCTCTAGATCGCGGAACATCGCATAGCTGAACACCTCCTCGCAGTCGCCGGCCTGGTTGCATGACTGGGAGCCGTGCTTGGGGCCGGGAGCGCCCAGATTGACCAGCCGTGCCGGTTCGTAGACCGGCAGCGAGCGAATCAGCATCTGGTCGAACAGGGAGAAGATGGCAGCGTTGGCGCCGATCCCCAGTGCTAGCGAGAGCACCGCAACCGCCGACACGAATGGCGATTTGGCGAGTGTGCGGATTGCGAGTCTCAAACTGATCATACGTACCATCCTACCTAGGGCTGGTGGCCGGCCGACGGGCCCCACCAGGTTCGGAGATGTGTGGATCAACACCCAGCGTTCGGGCGTTCAGCCAGTTCTCGGTTAGATGCCCATTTGCCCAGTAGGGTTGCACGCTGCAACCTGGGAGCTAGGCACGCTGCAGCATCAATCCAGCCAGTGTTTGACGAGCGATGGTAATGCCCTGGCTGAGGTGCTTGCTGCAAGCCATCCAACCGGTCATGATTCGGTGATCACACTACGCAGATAACACGGCAGAGTTGCACCGCATCGCTTCACGGAGCCGACCATGGACTGGACCTCGAAGTACATCGTCTCAACCGCAATGTTGCTCACCTTCGGGTGTGCCCCCGGTGACGGCGGCATCGACATCAACTACGAGAAGTACGAACTGGACAACGGGCTGGATGTTCTGCTGCACGTGGATCGGTCCGATCCCATCGCCGCCGTCGCGATGACGTTTCACGTTGGCTCAGCCCGCGAAGTGGAAGGTCGCACCGGGTTTGCACACCTGTTCGAGCACCTCTTCTTCCTGGATTCGGAAAACCTGGGCCCAGGTGGGTTGGATAGGTTGATGACCCGGATCGGCAGCTCCACCAACGGCTCCACGAGCAACGATCGCACCAACTACTTCGAGGTTGTGCCCAGTGATGCCCTCGAGAAGGCGCTCTGGGCCGAATCCGACAAGCTCGGCTTCTTCATCAACACGGTGACGGAGTCGGTGGTCGCCAAGGAGAAGCAGGTCGTCAAGAACGAGAAACGGCAAGGCGTCGACAACAACCCGTACGGCCACACCGGTTTTGTGATCGACAAGGCGCTGTATCCCGAATCACACCCCTACAACTGGCAGGTGATTGGTTCTCTAGCCGACTTGGAGGCAGCGTCGCTCGCAGACGTGCAGGAGTTCCACCACAAGTGGTACGGTCCGAACAACGCCACTCTGGTAGTCGCAGGCGACATCGACGTGGCACAGACGAAAGAGTGGATCGAGAAGTACTTCGCTGATATCCCCGTGCGTCCCACACCCGAGACGGCAAAGCCCGATCCGGTTTCGCTCGACGCATCCGTGCGGCTGTACCACGAGGACAACTTTGCGCGATTGCCCGAGCTGCGCATGGTGTGGCCCACCGTGCCCATTTATCACGAGGACTCTTACGCGCTGCGTATTCTCGCAGACCTGCTGACCGACGGGAAGAAGACGCCATTCTACACGGTGATCGTTGAAGAGGAGGAACTGGCACCCTCTGCAAGCGCCTTTAGCAGTCACATGGAGCTGGCGGGTGATTTCTCACTTCGTATCCGGACATACGCGGGAATCGATCTCGACTCCGCTCGAAGCGGTATCGACAAGGCGTTCGCTCGGTTCGAGCAAGGCGTATCACCTGCCGAGCTGGAACGGATCAAGGCGCAGTATGAGACGCAGTTCTACGGCGCCCTCTCCAGCGTAATCGGCAAGGCGTTCCGACTGGCACAGTACAACATCTTTGCACCCACACCCGGTTACGCCGAGGAGGATCTGGAACGCTCGCTCGCCGTGTCAGCAGACGACGTGATGCGTGTGTACGAGGCGTACATCAAGGATCGACCTCACGTGGAGACGAGCTTCGTACCACGTGGTCAGAGTGAACTCGCGCTGGAGGACTCTGAGCGCGCTGCTGTCGTCGTTGAACCGATCGTACAAGGCGCTGAGGCTGAGTTCGTGGTACAGCGTGGCACGGAGAAGACACCGGCGACCGGATCACTCGATCGATCCATCGAGCCACCGTTTGGCGAGCCGCCTGCACTCACCGTCCCAGCAGTGGGGCAAGACGTTCTCACCAACGGCCTCGAGGTGTTCGTGATCGAGGATCGCGAGATACCACTTGTCCAGTTTGAGATCCGCTTGCGCGGTGGGCACCTGCTCGAGGATCCCGCCAAGCCCGGTGTCGCCAACCTGCTGGCCCAGACAATGACTGAAGGTACGGCGACCAAGACTCCCGACGAACTCGAGCAGGCGATCGACTTGCTGGGCGCCAACATCACAGTCAATTCCGGATCGCAGTCGTTTGTCATCCGCGGTAGCACTCTGGCACGCAACTACGACGCAACCATGGCCCTCGTTGAAGAGATTCTACTCGAACCACGCTGGGACCAAGAGCGGTTTGAGTTGGCCCGTCAGCGTGTCCGCAACACCCTGCGCCAGCGATCCGCTAGCCCCAACGCATTGGCGGCTGATGCGTTCCAAAAGCTGGTGTACGGCGATCACATCCTGGCACAGAACGCGCTGGGCAATATCGGCGCGATCGACGAAATCACGATCGCCGACCTCCAGGCCTACTACCACCGGGTGCTCGTACCAGACGTCGGCGCGTTTCATGCTGCCGGAGCCGTTAGTCTCGAGGACGTAACGGCGTCGCTGGCTGGCATTGCAGAACGGTGGCAGGGAGGTGAGGTCACATTCCCCGAGCCGCCCGCGTGGAGCAGCAGTCGAGCCGGTCTCTATTTCCTCGATGTGCCCAACTCAGCACAGTCACGCCTGATGATCGGCAAGCTCGCAGTGGCTGAATCCGATCCGGACTTCTACCCAGCCACGGTGATGAACTTCCGGCTGGGTGGTGGTGGCTTTGCATCCGATCTCACACAAGTGCTACGAGAGGGCAAAGGATACACGTACGGCATCGGATCGCGCTTCAGCGGCACGGAGCTCCCGGGACCCTTCACGATCTCGTCCGGGGTGCGTTCCAACATCACTCTAGAAGCACTCGAACTCATCAAGGACATAGTCGAACGGCACGGACTCGAATTCGACGAAGAGGATCTCACCGCAACGAAGGGCTTCCTCGTCAAGGCCAACGCGCGTGCGTTCGAAACGTTGGGCGCCAAGCTTGGCGTGCTAGCGAACATGAGTGCGTACGGCTTCCCCGCCAACTATGTGATCCAGCGCGAGGCGATTGTGCAGAACATGACGATCGAGCGCATTCAGGGGTTGGCCGACAAATACCTCGATACTGGCGACATGGTGTGGCTTGTTGTGGGTGATGCGCGGACCCAACGCGCCCGGCTGCGATCGCTGGGACTCGGCGTACCGATCATGATCAATCGGGACGGAGAGCGGGTGAGGTAGGACTATGTCTGAGACAATGGGTGGGGCGGCGGCCGTCCTCCATCGCCTCAGACCGTCCGACACCGTCTTGGTTAGGTCATGGACAGAAGCTCACTGATAGGACTGCTCGTTCTGACTTTCGCGGGAGGAGTGCTGGGCAGTTTCGGTGTGTCGGCGCTACTGCGCAGCAGCGGCGGGCGCGCATTCGTAGTAGGGTGGAAGTGGTGGGGATTGGCCCTCTACACGCTAGCCGTGTTTGCGGTGGTGGCAGGTGTCGTCACTTGGGCCTACAAGTCAGTGGTTCAGAGCGGCGAACCCGACGGATCACTGGGGTCACCCTGGCCGCTCTTCTTGTTCGGCTTCGCGGCTGGGCTTCCGTTCACTCTGCTGACCGCAATAACTCTGCGATACACTGCCAAGAAAACGGAAGAGCGGTCGCGTAAGAGAAGACTCAAGCCCGCGACACGCCGGGAGCGTCTCGAGTTCGCCAAGAATCTCGAGGGACAACTCCGCGATTTCTCGGATGACCTGCAGGCCGCGAGGATCGTAGTTCAAGGCGAGGAGGGCACTGTGATCGCCGTCCACGCGAACATCACTCGGACACAGGCCGAGAAGTTGGTGCATGTCCTGCGCGGAGAACTGCAGGACCTTGGATTTCAGCGAGTAGAGAGTGGCGCGGGCCAGACGAATTGGTGGGTTCGGGTATAGCGGTTGTGGTAAGGGTACCAATGGTGCGGCTTCACCCTTCACATTCT
>JBDGXD010000044.1:0-18256 GCA_039584755.1 Gemmatimonadota bacterium | reverse complement strand
ATGCGAGCCTTTTTTCGGCCTTGGAACTCGAGAAACTGGCCATGGGAACGGTGCTGCTGCTCATTGTGGTCGTTGCGGCGTTCAATATCGTGAGCACCCTGATAATGGTGGTGCGAGACAAGACGCGTGAGATAGGCATCCTGAGAGCGATGGGTATGCCGTCGCGGACAATCCGCAGAATCTTCATCTTTCAGGGCGCGGTTATCGGTGTGATCGGGACTACCCTCGGGACGGTGCTAGGGTTGGTTCTTGCGCGATATGTCGACCAGCGCCAGATCATAGATCTGAATCCTTCGGTCTACTTCATTGACCATCTTCCTGTGCTGGTGGACCCAATCGATCTGCTGATCATCATCGTTGCCAGTGTGCTTGTGGCGACCTTGGCGACGATTTACCCTGCCCGGCAGGCAGCGGCTCTCAACCCGGTGGACGCGATCAGGTACGAATGAATGCCGTGATGGAGGCGCTCGACGTCAAGAAAGTGTATGCCACTGGAGGCGACACGTCGCTGGAGGTGCTCAGTCGAGTAGACCTCATGGTGAATCCAGGGGAGGTCGTGGCGATTGTTGGCGCGAGTGGCAGCGGCAAGAGCACGCTACTCCACCTATTGGGAGCGCTCGACGATCCGACTGAGGGGGAGATACGGGCGGATGGTGAGTCGTACGCCGATCTGTCGGCCACACAGCGTAATCGACTGCGCAATGAGAAACTCGGGTTCGTGTTTCAATTCCATCACCTTCTGCGTGAGTTCTCCGCACTGGAGAATGTCATGATGCCGCTGTTGATCGCGGGACGGTCGGAAGCGAAGGCTCGGAGCCGTGCCGAGGAGATGTTGGCGGAGGTGGGATTGGCCGGACGCATGAGTCACCGTCCGGGGACCCTGAGCGGTGGAGAACAGCAACGCTGTGCGGTTGCGAGAGCACTGGTGCACGACCCCAGGGTCGTGCTTGCAGACGAGCCAAGCGGCAATCTCGACAACTTCAATAGTGACCGTCTGCATGATCTGTTGTTCGGAATGGCTCGTGCCCTTGAAACGGCGATGATACTCGTCACTCACAATCCAACCCTGGCTCAGCGAAGCGACAGGGTTCTGTTGCTTGAAAATGGGCGACTGCAGCAATTGGATTCTGCTGAGGTGTTGCCATAATGCAGTGCGACAACTGCAGCGAACGAGAAGCGGCAATCCACTTGACCCAGATTGTAGATAACTCGGTGACTACACTGCATCTCTGTCCCCAATGTGCTGCCGAAAAAGGAGTACAAACGGGAGCGAACGTTGCAAAGTTCCCGTTGTCGGATTTCTTGGCTTCGATGGGGAAGGGCGTGGGTGTCCAGCTGCCGACTGATGATGCGGCTGTGCAGTGTGACTTCTGTGGTGCGTCGCTGCAAGATTTCCGGGAGGCGGGGCGACTGGGTTGTCCACACTGCTACGAGACCTTCGAAGGCCATCTGCGCGACCTGCTGCGCCGATTGCATGGCTCCAGTCATCATGTAGGTGAGGTCTATTTGACGGCGATGCCTGCTGGCAGTGACGACCAGGAACGGACGATGGCGGACATTCGCAGGCGTCTCAAGGCAGCTGTGGTAGCCGAGAACTTCGAGCTAGCCGCCGAACTGCGCGATCAGTTGAGGGAACTGGAGTGAGTTTGGACCTGAGTCTACTTCACGATTCCGGGATCTCCTGGCTCGATGCCAGTGGTCCCGAGAATGGCATTGTGCTGTCGACCCGCGTCCGTCTTGCCCGCAATCTGCAAGCACTGCCGTTCACGATCCGTACGAGCGAGTCGGATCGAGAGACCATACTCGAACGTGTAATCGAAGCTGGCCAGAGTTCACCTCGAATCGATCACGCGACACTCTATCGGATTGAGGAATTGGAGCAGACCGACCGGCAGTTGATGCACGAACGACACCTCATCTCCAAAGAGCTGGCCGGTCAGGAGCGTGAAGGTGGTGTCCGATCCAGTGCGGCTGTCCTCACCAATGGTGAGCTGGGCGTGATGATCAACGAGGAGGATCATTTGAGACTCCAGTGCCTTCGGTCTGGATTGGCCCTTGGTGAGGCGTATGAGGAGTTGGAGCGGTTGGATGCTGATTTCGGTACACGATTGCCTTTCGCCTTTCATCCTGAGTTTGGCTACCTTACGTCCTGTCCGACCAATGCGGGTACTGGCTTGCGAGCATCAGTGCTGATCCACTTGCCGGGCCTGGTGCTCACCAAGGAAATAGCGAAAGTTCTTCAGGGCCTCTCACAGGTTGGCCTCACGTTCAGAGGGCTGTATGGGGAAGGGAGCGAGGTGGTCGGCAACTTCTTCCAGCTCTCGAATCAGACGACTCTCGGGAAATCTGAGGATGAGCTGCTCGACCACCTAGGCAAGATCGTGCGGCAGGTCATTGCCTATGAGGTGCAGGCAAGGGAGGTACTTCAGCGAGACGCAGCGACCGTCATTGCCGACAAGGTCTGGCGTGCCTACGGTCTGCTGCGTTACGCTAGGAGCCTTTCGTTCGAGGAAACCATGAATCTCCTGAGTGGGGTGCGGCTTGGCGTTGGATTGAACCTCATAACGGATCTCAGTGTATACACCCTAAACAAACTGCTGGTTTTCACCCAGCCCGCTCACCTGATGCTGTTCGAGGGAAAACCTCTATCGGGACAGGAGATCTCGACGAGTCGAGCAACCTACGTGAGGCGGGAACTGGAAGCCGACGCGACCCGGCGGAATTGAGTGCGTAGGGTCAACAAGCAGAACCGGCCCAGGCGGATCGATCTATGAACGGATACAACTTCACAGACCGTGTGAGAAAAGTGCTACAGATGGCACGGGAAGAAGCTGCTCGTCTCCATCACGAGTACGTAGGGACCGAGCACATTCTGCTCGGGCTCATCCGTGAGGGCGAGGGGGTAGCTGCGGCCGTGCTCACTAATCTCAATGTGGATCTCGATGAGATCCAGCAACGAATCGAGGAAACGGTCAAAAAGGGCAAGGCACCGGCCCCGGAGGGACCCGACCTGCCCTACACTTCGCGAGCCAAGAAGGTGTTGGAGCTCGCGATGAGCGAGGCGCGCGAGCTGAACCACTCGTACGTGGGAACCGAACACCTGTTGCTAGGCTTGCTGCGCGAGGAAAAGGGCATAGCGGCTCAGGTGCTGACCGATTCTGGCGTCACGCTTGAACAGGCGCGTGCCGAAACCCTGCGACTGCTTGGGAGTGACATGTCGGCGCCGGCCAAAGAGGGAACTCAGGAAGTTCCCGCCCAGCGGCCCGACAAGAAATCCAAGACACCGGCGCTAGACCATTTCTGTCGGGACCTGACTCAGCTGGCAGGCGAAGGGCAGCTGGATCCGACAATCGGACGTCTCAAAGAGATCGAGCGGGTCATTGAGGTTCTCTCGCGGCGCAAGAAGAACAACCCCGTTCTCATCGGTGAGGCAGGGGTCGGCAAGACCGCAATTGTCGAGGGCTTGGCACAACTCATAGCTGCTGGCAATGCTCCGGAGTCACTCCGAACCCATCGCGTGCTGGCACTAGATATGGCGGCGGTGATTGCAGGAACAAAATACCGGGGGCAGTTCGAGGAGCGTCTCAAAGCAGTCATGAACGAGATAGCGCAGAACAAGAACGTCGTTCTCTTCATAGACGAGTTGCACACGTTGGTAGGTGCGGGTGCTGCCGAAGGTGCGATCGACGCGTCGAACATGCTCAAACCTGCCTTGGCGCGCGGCGAACTCCAGTGCGTTGGTGCTTCAACGTTGAACGAGTACCGCAAATACATCGAGAAAGATGGTGCGCTGGAGCGCCGTTTTCAGACGGTGATTGTCGAGCCACCTACCATCGATGAGACCTACGAGATACTGAAGGGTCTACGTCCGCGTTATGAGGACCATCACAAGGTGTCGATTCCGGATGCCACGCTTGAGGCAGCAGGAAAACTGGCTGAACGGTACATCACGGACAGGTATTTGCCCGACAAGGCCATTGACGTCATCGACGAGGCCGCCGCAAGAGCGCGCCTGGCGGCCCAGGTACCACCTCCGGAAGTAGCAGATTTGAAGGGCGAACTCGATCAAATAAACCACGACAAGGAAGAGTCTGTACGGGACCAGAACTTTGAACGCGCGGCTGCGCTGCGCGATCAAGAGCGCGAGTTGCAGTCGGAGATACGCCGGCGGCAGGAAGAGTGGGAGAAGGAACGTCAGACACATCGGCCGACCATCGGCGAAGAGGAAGTCGCTTTCATCGTGTCGCGTTGGACAGGGATACCGGTGACGCGGCTGCAGGAAGCGGAGACACACCGTCTGCTCCGTATGGAGGAAGAGGTACACAAGTACGTGGTCGGGCAGGATCAGGCGATCGAAGCGATTTCTAAGGCGATCCGACGCTCTCGTGCCGGTTTGAAGGATCCACATCGGCCGATCGGGACTTTCATCTTCTCCGGTCCGACCGGTGTCGGCAAGACAGAGCTTGCCAGGGCACTCGCGCGGTTCCTTTTTGCCGACGACCAGGCGCTGATTCGCGTCGACATGTCCGAGTATATGGAGAAGTTCAGCGTGAGCCGGCTGATTGGAGCACCACCTGGGTATGTCGGGTATGAAGACTCTGGTGCTCTTACCAAGGCGATCCGGCGCAAGCCCTATTCGGTCGTTCTCCTGGACGAAATCGAGAAGGCGCATCCGGACGTATTCAACATCCTGCTTCAGGTACTCGACGAAGGACACCTGACAGACAACTACGGACGAGTCATCGACTTCAAGAACACTGTGGTGATAATGACGTCGAATGTCGGAGCCAGAGACATCACAAAGGGGAAATCCCTCGGCTTCGAGCAGGAGGACTCGAAAGTCAGCTTTGAGAAGATGTCGCAGAAGGTCAGGGACGAGATAGACCGGGTCTTCAATCCGGAGTTCTTGAACCGGCTGGATGACATCATAGTGTTCCACTCGTTGACCAGGGAGCACATCGCTGCGATCGTGGGCATTCTCTTCGGCCAGCTCGGGGAACGTCTATCGGACGAGGGGCTTTCAATCGACCGGACAGATGGGGCAACCGAGTTCCTGGTCGAACATGGCTACGACGAACATTACGGAGCTCGGCCTCTGAAGCGCGCCATCCAGCGATATATCGAAGACCCATTGTCGGACAAGATCCTGATGGGTGAATTCTCGGCGGGTGACGAAATCGTGGTAGATGTTGATCCGAGTGGGGACAAACTGGCGTTCAGGACTCCATCACGTAGTCAGGCATGAGATGAAGGAAGTTCTCGCTGCTGCGGTATTCTGTCTCGCACTCACGTCGCATCTGAGCGCACAGCAACAGCAACGGTGTGTTGTAATCGACAGCGTCGATGTCGCCGGAGCTGAACGCATGACGCGGCAAGACGTCCTGGCGACTGCAGGAATCCCGGTTGGAGAACTCACCTGTCCGCGGCATCTACAGCAGGCAATCGACCTGATATACGCATCCGGTCAAGTTGCGGATGTTGTTATGACCCAGACGTCGGTTGCGGGTCGCCAATTGCTGGTCATCACGGTTACCGAGCGCCCGATGCTAGCCCGTTGGAGTGTGCGCGGAACAGAGGTCCTAAGTGAGCGCAGAGTCGGTGGTAGGGTAGACCTTCTTGAGGGTCGGCCGTATGACCCCGCTGCAGCCGTGCGGTCCCGAGCAAGCATAGACTCGCTATATCGACAGCGTGGTTTCTATGACACCAAGGTGACATTGCGGGAACTACCGCAGGGAGAAGGCAGCGTCGCAGTCGAGTTCGAGATCGAGGAGGGGCACCGCATCGCGCTGAGCCAAATAGTCATCCAAGGCAACGACGCGTTCGAGGACGACGGTATCGTCGGGAATATGGCTTTGGGACCGGAAGGTTTCCTCTGGTGGATGAACGGTGAGTACAGCGAAGACGACCTCGACGGCGATATCAGATCAAGGTTGCCGGAGTTCTATGGGAGCAAGGGTTTCATTGATTTCCGGGTCTTGAGCGACACCCTTGTGATCAATGACAGCACAGGAAAGGGCAGCTTGGTTCTGACCGTTGAGGAGGGTGAGCAATACGAAGTCGGATCTTTTGAGGTGGCGGGGAACCACCACTTCATCTCGCCGGTGTTTGAATCGATCTACCCGTTCGGCGAGCGAGCCACTGGCTTTCTCGGCTTGGGAGGTGTTCGAGAAGGACCGGCGGTGTTCGATCTGATCGCCTGGGAAGAGGCGACCGCAAGCATCGGTCAGTTGTACGCCAATGAAGGATACATATATGCTAGGGTGACTCCTTCCGTAATCCGACGAACGACAACGGACGGAAGGAAGGTTGTAGATCTGCGGTGGCAAATCGTGGAAGGGTCACCGGCCATAGTGAACAAGGTGATCATAAGAGGGAACACGGTAACGCACGAAGAGGTCATTCGCCGGGCCATATCAGTAATACCCGGAGACGTTTTCAGGCAGAACGCCTTGATCCAGTCCTATCAGAACATTTCGAATCTCAACTTCTTCGAGCAGCCACTGGCGCCACCCACCACACAGCAGGCCAACCAGCAGGGTGACATCGATATCATCTTCGAGGTGCAAGAGCGTCACACGGGGAACGTCAATTTTGGAGCAACTGTGGGTCAGGGAGTAGGGGTGGGTGGTTTCATCGGCCTCCAAGAGCCAAACCTGTTCGGACGTGGCAAACAGGCGAGCTTTCAATGGCAGTTCGGCCGCAACATCAACGACATAAATGTCAGCTACACCGATCCGGCGTTGAGAGGAACGTTGGTCTCGGCGAGCATCTCGGTGCACAACTCACGTCTGCGTTACACTATTGCCGATCTCGGACGAATTACGTCACGTGGCGGAACGATTCAGTTTGGCTTTCCTGTCCGAGGTTCCCGTTACACCCGATTGCTTGCATCGTATACGCTGGAACAGAGCAATTACGATTCTCCCACGCTTGCATCGAGATATGTGTGCGACAACTGTACTTTGTCCAGCATAGGATTGCAGATCGTGAGGGACACGAGGATCGGGCTACCATTTCCAACCGGCGGCACTATGTACCGGATGGGTGTGGCACAGACCGGAGGTCCACTCGGTGGTACTGGGAACTTCCAACGAGCGACGTTTGAGGGACGTTGGTATGTTCCTCTCGGTCAGCTGGGTGGCCAGACGGGAATGGGAAGTTCTGGGATTCAGTTTGTGCTCGCGATCAGAGCACAGATGGGGTTCGTCTGGGGTGATGTTGGGCCACACTTTCGGCAACTTTGGTCGATGGGGGGGACACAATACGGCATCCCACTGCGTGGGTACGATGAGTTCTCGATTACGCCACAGGGGTATGATCCTACAGCGTCGGGCCTTCGAGCAAATACGGTGGACGCATTCGGTACAACGTACCACGCGATAACATCGGAAATAGGGGCACGTATCAGTCAAGCACTCTACTTGGCATTGTTCATAGATGCGGGTAACGTCTGGTCTCACCCGCGGCAGTACAATCCGACCCGTGTGTTCCGCGCGGCGGGGGTTAGTGTGAGTCTTCTGTCTCCACTTGGACCGATCGGAATCGACTACGCCTATGGCTTCGATCGTGTCGACCCGTTTGGAAATCCTACTCCGGGTTGGAAGTTCCATTTCAGACTAGGAAACATCTTTTGATCAACACAGAGCTCATTACCATGCGACTGGAGAGTAAGATGGCCCGTTGGGCAATGGCAGCATCAGGACTTCTCGTGGTAGTCGGAATTGGCGCAGTTCCGGCAGTGGACAGCTTCACCGCGACCCAAGGACCCAGCGCAATCGCGTACGTGAATTCCGACGCCATACTGCAGCAAACGCCGGGATATGCGGCGGCGGATTCGGCGTTCGGACTCGAGATGCAGACTTATCAAGAGGAGCTGATCCAGCTCCAGGGGCAACTCGACTCGGCAGCGGCCGCATTCGATCAACAACAAGTGATGTTGAGTCCGGCAGCACGTGCGGAGAAGGCAGACGAGCTGCAGGCGCTGAACCAGCAACTCATGACTAGACAACAGGAACTGAATGTCCGCGCTCAAGAGAGACAAGGCGAGTTGATGGCTCCGCTGCAGCAGCGTATTCAGGCTGTGCTCGATGGTGTGCGCGCCGAGCGCAACCTTGCGATCATCTTCGATGTGGCCAGCCCAACGGGGAACATAGTCTCCGCCGATCCTGTGCTCGATCTAACGCCGTTGATAGTGGCGAGAGTGCAAGGGACGGGAGGGCAATAGCGGGAGCTTGTATGGGTAGCGGCCTCACTGCCGGCGCGATTGCCGAGTTAGTCGGAGGCAAGCTAGTCGGCCACGAAGACACAATGCTCACGGGGACCGCTTCGCTCGAGCGAGCCGGTCCCCTGGATTTGTCGTTTCTTGCCGCTCGCAAATACCTACCGTATCTTGACCACACTAGCGCGGGTGCGGTACTTGTTACATCCGATTTCGAGGATGTGGCGGCCGGACCCGCGACGCGCATAGTGGTCGGTGAAGTACACAAGGCGCTTGCCGCCGTCATGACCGAGCTCTATCCAGAACCAGAGATACTCTGGGGCGTGCATCCGACCGCCATTATCGGCCCAGGCACTCGGTGGAGCGGACGCATCGCCCTGGGTGCACACGCCACGCTGGGTCGTAGCGTGCGCTTGGGCCACGACTGTCGGGTTGCAAGCCATGCCGTGGTCGAGGAAGGTGCCATCGTAGGAGACCGCTGTTACATCGGACCGACCGCTACGGTCAGTTCAGGTGCGCGGCTGGGCAACAATGTGATCACGCAGGCTGGTGCACGCGTTGGGACCAGAGGGTATGCGTTCACAGCCAGTCCAGACGGGCACACGGCGCTGCAGCACGTGGGCCGCTGTGTCATTGAAGATGACGTTGAGATTGGAGCAAACAGCACGATCGATAGAGGAAGTCTGGGTGACACTGTGGTAGGGCAGGGCACGAAGATAGACAACCTCGTGCAGGTCGCGCACAACGTACGCATCGGGAAACGTTGTCTGGTGATGGCGCAGGTTGGCCTGGCTGGGAGTACAATCGTAGAGGACGACGTGATACTGGCCGGGCAGGCAGGACTCGCGGGACACTTGACGGTGGGACGCGGAGCGACCATCGCAGCACAGGCAGGAGTGATTGGCGATATACCGGAGGGTGAAACCGTATCGGGCTATCCTGCCAGACCGCACAGAGAAGTCCTGCGTCAGACTGCATCCCTTCGCAAGCTAACCAAGTTGACCTCCATCCTGGAACGCATCGCAGAGAAAGAACGATGACAAGCACGAGACGATCCCTGAGCGGCGTGGCATCGGTAAGTGGAGTCGGGCTGCATACGGGTATAGAGAGTACCGTGACGTTTCGGCCCGCCGAGTCGGGAAAGGGGGTCGTCTTCCGGCGTACAGATTTGCCTGATACTCCGGTCGTCGGAGTTGCCGCGGATAAGGTAAGCGAAGTTGACCGGCGTACATGTCTCGCGGAGGGCGACGCGGTTGTCAATACGGTCGAACACGTTCTCGCCGCAGTAGTCGCTCACGAACTAGACGACGTGACAATAGAGATAGATGGGCCCGAGCTGCCCAACGGGGACGGTAGTGCCAACGCCTTCTTTCGTGCACTGGAGGACGCCGGAATCACGGAAACCGAAGGGACCCCCGCTGAGTATTCGATCCAGACGCCGTTCGTGGTGAACGAGGGTGACTCACGGTACATCGTCGCTCCATCCGGTGACCTGCGACTGAACTCCACTGTCGAATGGGATCACCCGTCGATCGGAAGGCAGTCCTTTTGCCTGGACATCACACCTGACAATTTCGCTGACTCGCTGGCTCGGGCTCGCACGTTCGGCTTTAGCGACGAAATCGTAGAACTCCAGTCCAAGGGGTTGGCCCTGGGAGCGGCGGCATCCAGCGGTATCGAGTTGTCTCAGGCCGGAGTGAAAACCGAGCTGATCTGGCCGGATGAGTTCGTGCGTCACAAGATGGTGGACATCGTGGGAGACTTGGCACTGCTGGGTGGCAGATTCAAGGGTGAGGTAGTTGCGTATCGCCCAAGTCACAAAGGTAACGTGGCTCTGGTGCGCTCGATACAGCGAGTGCACGGCATGCGTGTCCCTCCGATAATGGGGATTCAGGAAATCCTCGGCGTGATCCCCCACCGGTATCCCATGCTGCTGGTTGACCGGATAATCGAAATGGAGGCGGGCAAGCGGGTCGTGGGCGTGAAGAACGTCACCGTGAATGAGCCGTTCTTCCAGGGTCACTTTCCTGAACACCCTATCATGCCCGGTGTGTTGATCGTAGAAGCAATGGGACAGGTTGGTGGGATGCTGCTCATGGGCTCATTTGAGAATCCGCAAGACAAAGTAGTCTACTTCATGGCTATCGATGGCGTGAAGTTCAGACGGCCAGTGGTACCCGGTGACCAAATCAGATTCGAGTTGGAGATGCTGCACTTTCGCGGCCGGAACTGTCGTATGCGCGGGGTGGGTTACGTAGATGGCCAGCCAGCAGCCGAGGCTGAGATGATGGCCCGCGTCGTCGACAAATGACCACCAATGTTCACCCAACCTCATTAGTCGACTCAAACGCCGATCTGGATCTAAGTGTCACGGTGGGCCCTTTTTGTATCATTGGCCCAGAGGTCAGCATTGCTGCTGGTACCACGATTGCCCCCCACGTAGTCCTCGAACGCAACACGCGCCTTGGTGAAGGCTGTTCGGTCGGCATCGGCTCCGTGCTGGGCGGAGAGCCACAAGATCGCAAGTTCGAGTCAGAAGAAACATGGTTGGAAGTGGGTGCCGGAACGCGAATACGTGACTACTGCACATTAAATCGAGGCACGGCGGCTAGAGGCAGGACGCTCGTGGGTCGTGAGTGCTACATCATGTCATACGTGCACGTTGCACACGACTGTGTCATTGGAGATGGTGTTGTGCTGGCCAATGCGGTGCAGCTCGCAGGACACGTTCACATCGAAGAACATGCAGCGGTAGGAGGTCTTACACCCATCCATCAGTTTGTTAGGATCGGCACACACGCGTTTGTAGGAGGTGGGTCTCGACTACCACAAGATGTTCCTCCGTACTCGCGGGCGGCAGGAAACCCATTGAAGCTGTACGGCATCAACACGATTGGGCTCACGAGAGCAGGATTCAGTCCTGAGGTGCGCCTGGCTCTAAAGCACGCATACCGCCTGTTGTTCAACTCTGACCTGACAACTGCACGAGCCGCTGAGCTGCTGCGAGCGGAGAGCGCGGACATCCCCGAGGTGATGAGGCTAGTTGAGTTCGTAGTTGAGTCTGAGAGGGGTGTGTTGACTTGACGCGGATCTTCATTTCCGCCGGGGAAAGGTCAGGAGATGCGCATGGAGCCATGGTGATCGATGCGTTGCGTTCCCGCATACCGGGGGTCGTGGTGGAGGGAATCGTGGGACGTCACATGGCTGCAGCTGGGGTCGTCGCTGTGGAATCCCTAGAAGGACTTTCCGTGATCGGTGTTGCCGAGGCTTTGAAGTCCGTACCTGATCATCTACGCCTGTTTAGAAGGTTGAAGAAGCTGTTCGCACAGCACAGATATGACTTGGCGATCTTGATCGATTATCCGGGATTTCACTTGAGAGTCGCTGCTGCCGCACGGAGATCAGGGCTTCCGGTACTGTACTACATCGCTCCGCAACTCTGGGCTTGGGGTAGGTGGCGCATTAAGTCCGTTCGCAGGAACGTCAGCTCCCTGGCGGTTGTGCTCCCCTTTGAAGAACCATTCTTCAGGACCCGGGGAGTGGCTGCCGAGTTTGTCGGGCATCCACTGTTAGATCGACCTCCCGTGAAAGAACGATCGCTGCTGCGCGAAGAAATGAAGCTGTCTCAGGAGACAGCGGTACTGGGGCTGTTCCCGGGCAGCAGATCCCAGGAGGTGAATCGCCTGTGGCCAGCCTTCAGAGGAGCGGCCCGAGCGCTGTTGAAGGAGCGGGCTGGATTGGAGGTTGTGGTCGCCGCAATACCGGGAATCGAGTATCCGGGAAGCGAGGGTTACCGGATGTGGTACAACAGGGCGCCAGAGGTCATGACCGCAGTGGATGCGGCTATCTGTAAGTCGGGTACGACCACGTTGGAGGCCGTGCTAGCCGGTACGCCGCTCGTGGTTGCCTACAGCATGCACCCAGTCACTTTCGCAGTGGCGCGGCGCGCGGTGCGTCTTCCTTTCGTGAGCCTGGTGAACCTCCTGGCGGATAGAAGAGTGGCTGCGGAGTTGCTGCAGCATGACGTGACACCAGAGAAACTTGCTGATGCTGTGTGCCCACTGCTCGATCCAGCTGGTTCCGAGGCGCTCGAACAGCGGAAGGCGTTTGACGAGATACGCGCCACGTTGGGTGAAGCCGGGGCAGGTGCTCGTGTTGCCGAAATAGCCGGTCGTTTGGTCGCATGAAATGTCGTTGAGCGTCCCGCTCGCTGCGACAGCATGGCTACTTGGACGAACCTGGCGACTCAAGGTGATTGGGAACGATCGCGTCGAAGATCTGAGGCGGCGGGGTATTCCCGTGGTGTTTGCGGTGTGGCATGCGAATCTGTTGGTCCCACTGTGGCACCGGAGAGGAGAGTCTGTAACGCTGCTGGTCAGCGAGCACCGGGACGCCGAGTATCTTGCTCGTGCGGCGCAGCGGTGGGGATATCAAGTGGTGAGGGGGTCTTCGACCCGCGGTGGAGTCGGTGGACTGAAGAAACTGATGAGGACCATGGCGAGAGGGGGTGACGTGGCATTCACTCCTGATGGACCTCGGGGACCGAAGGGGATCGCCAAGCCCGGCGCATTGCGAGCTGCTGTGCGAGGTGGCGGAGCTGTTGTTCCGGTAGGTGTCAGTGCTTCGTCGTATTGGCATCTCAAATCGTGGGACCGCTTTGCCATTCCACGGCCTTTCTCTGTGGTACGGCTCGTCTACGGGCAACCGGTCATGGCAGTTGGAGAGGGGGAGACTTTGCCGGTGAGCGGAGAGCTCTTGACGGAGCACCTGGATCTCACCCAGGAAGCTGCCCAATGCAGCTAGCGCGGTGGTTGTGGGCGGGACGGTCGTTTCCCGCCAAGATTGCGCGATTGCCGCTGATTCCCCCGTCGCTGATCGTACGCGGACTGGCAGCAGCGAGAGCGCGGGCGTACCGCATTCGATTGTTGCCTCATGAGGCCCTTCCGCTGCCGACAGTGGCGGTGGGCAACCTCACAGTTGGAGGATCCGGAAAGACACCGCTGGCGTCCTGGATTGCCAACTACTATGCGAACCAGGGCTTAGTCCCTGGGGTGGTGCTTCGAGGGTACGGTGGTGATGAGGGTGCAGTTCACCAGCGGAGTGTTCCGGGAGCCGTCGTTGTCGAGAATCCAGACCGCCTTGCTGGAGCAAGGGAGGCAGCGCGACAGGGCGCAAGAGTACTCGTGTTGGATGATGCCTACCAGCGACTGGATGTGGACCGTGATCTCAATATTGCGGTGGTGAGTGCGGAGTCAGAGAGGGCAGTGCGGTGGACACTTCCAGCAGGCCCGTGGCGAGAAGGCTGGCGAGCGTTGGGAAGAGCTGATCTGGTGGTTGTCACACGTAAACGAGCACGTTTGGAAGTCGCCGAGTCAGTGATCAGGCGCGTGAGGAGTGCCACCAGACGATGTCCTGTGGCAGTAGCACGCTTGGGTATCTCCGGGTTCAGCGGAATGCTGAGTGGAGAGCGTTTCGGCGCAAATGAGATCCACAACGCCAGGGTCGTGGTCGCTGCCGGCATAGCGGATCCTCATTCTTTCGCCGTCCAATGCAGGGCTCTTGGCGCCGGGGTGAGTCTCATTGCATGGCGCGATCATCACCGATTCTCCGAGCGCGACGCGCTGCGAATCGCACACGCCGGCAGACGTGCTGACTACGTAATTGTCACCGAAAAGGACGCGGTAAAGCTGCGAGACTGTTGGCCGCGGAGCCGGCCGGAGCCGTTGGTGGCCTCGTTGGACCTGGCCTGGGAGCGAGGGGGTCTCCTTGTGCGGGCAGCACTTGATGCGGCAGTGACTGATGTCGAAGTACTAGTTTCATGAGTGGACATCAACCGATAGCCTTAAGTACCGAGTTGCTCGATATGGACTCGGGGATGTACAAGATCCCCGGAGAACCGGAGAAGCAGCTCATTGTGGCAGTCCCAACGCGACTCGACAGCCGAGAGGATCTCTTGGAACTGGACGTTGATGTGCTTCTCCCGGCAGCCGTTGAGAGGAACGGCTATTTTTGGACGGAGGAAGCCGTCGGCGTGTGGCTGCAGTTCACACAATGTGCGGCCTCTATGCCTGAATGATCTTCTATCTAACAGCAGTGGGGAGAGTGAAGAACGCAGCCTTGCGGGACGCGTGTGAGAACTACGAGAACCGGACGCGTCGCTACGTGAAACTGGAGGTACGTGAGGTGCGTGACGGTGGCCGCACCGACCGCGATGCGGATAGCGCCCGCAGGAAAGAAGCAGATGCATTGCTCCGGGCGATACCGCGTGGAGCGCGTGTTATTGCGCTCACTCGGACAGGGATGTCGTTGTCGAGCGTTGGATTGGCTGAGATACTTGGTAAGTGGAAGCGTGAAGATAGGGATATCGCCTTCGTTCTCGGCGGAGCACATGGACTCGATGCAACAGTTCTAGCTGCTGCGGATAGCCAACTGAGTCTTTCAACGATGACGTTACCACACGAACTGGCCCGACTCACTCTGCTAGAACAGCTGTACCGGGCATGCACGATTCTCAAGGGAGAGCCCTACCACAAGGGGGAGGATCGGTGACTGAGTGGTTCGAACAGTGGTTTGGCGAGGAGTATCTGAAACTCTATCCGCATCGAGACGATGAAGACGCCGCGGCTGCGGTCGCATTCGTCGCTGCGCGGACACCGCTAGAGGGAACAGGCGTGCTCGATCTCGCGTGTGGCCCTGGTCGCCATGCCAAACTGCTGCGGGCTGCCGGGAGTACGGTTGTGGGATTCGATCTGTCGATGCCACTCCTCAGCAGGGCTCGGCATCGAGCAACGCCGCCGTTGTCAGTTGTACGCGGCGACATGCGATACCTACCATTCTCTCCGCTCTCGTTTGAACTCGTGGTGAATCTGTTTACCAGCTTCGGGTACTTCGCTGACGATCATCAGCACCAACTTGTGCTGAGAGAGATCGCAATGGTTCTGAAAAGTGGCGGGGTGATGGTACTCGACTACTTCAATAGCGCAGGTTTGCTTTCCAACCTGGTTGAGTACGAAGAACGAGCTATCGGCCGCCAGCGCGTGGTTATAGAACGCAGGGTCTCCGACGATGGCAAGTTCGTACTCAAGGAAATGCACTTGATGGACGACGGACGCCATTTCATGGAACGGGTTCGTTTGTTCACCGCCAGAGAGCTGGAATCTCTCGTCACCGGTGCGGGCCTGAAGGTGGAGGAACGCTTCGGTGACTATGATTCGAGTCCGCTTTCGGAAGAGAGTCCCAGAGTGATTCTACTTGTGAAGAAGCCATGAACCTCGAATTCCAGCACACCCCAATTGACGCTCCCTTGCGTTTCGATCTGAGCAAATTGGTGAAGCACCGTTCGTTTCAAATCGAACCGGACCTGAGGCATGCATTCCTGGCCCACGGCTCCGCGGTCGAGAACCTCGAACGTCTGGTCTCCGGGAGAGCGCATTGCGTAACGACGGGACAGCAACCAGGTCTGCTGACTGGTCCACTATACACGGTCTACAAGGCGATTTCGGCTGTCGTGCTGGCACACACCTTAGAGCGGCATCTGGGCAGCCCAGTGGTGCCCGTATTCTGGGTTGCCGGGGACGATCACGATTTTGCGGAGGCCAATCATCTAGATCTGCTCACGGTCGCGAACACTGTTGAGCGCGTGACTCTCAGGGGCCGAGCGCCGAACGGTCCACTGCATCCGATGTACCGAGAGCCAGTAGGGAGTGACGTAACACAAGTGCTCACAATGGTTGCGCACGAGACGCCTGATACGGAGTACAAGCAGGCAACGATGGACTGGATCAGCCGACACTACGATCCTGCGACAGATCTGGCAACGGCGTTTGCAGGTGCGTTGGCGGAGCTATTAGGGCCACATGGGTTGGTGGTTTTTCAGCCCACGCATGAGGCGGCGAAACGTGCAGCGGCACCGTTGCTGCTGAGCGCATTGGAAAGTGCGACGGTACTGGACAAGTCTCTTACGGATCGAGCATCACAACTAGAACATGTGGGACGGCTGGCCCCGATTGCGGTAGGGAAGGGCGCCAGCACGGTGATGATCGAATCTGCCATGGAGAGGGACCGCATCGTGTTAGACGAGGGCGGGTACAGATCGCGGAGGTCCGGACAGCCGTGGACCATGGAGCGATTGCGGCTGGTCGCGGAGCAAGAGCCGCAACGCCTGTCAGCGAACGTGTTACTCCGCCCTGTGGTGGAGGCCGCACTGCTGCCGACGTTGGCATATGTTGCTGGCCCGGGAGAGTTGGCCTACATCCCGCAGGCGAAGCCGCTTTACGAAGCGTTGCAAGTGAGTCCGCAGGCAACCATTCCAAGATGGTCTGCCCGGGTAGTCGAGGGGCGTGTGGCCAAGATTCTCACCAAGTTTGGCGTGACGGTAGAGGACCTTGCCGCACCCGAAGGACAGTTGGAGGCGAGCCTGGTGCGGGATGACATACCCGAGGGTGCGGCAGCGGCAATAGCGAGCATTCGAAGCGTGCTCGAACAGGACTACGAACAGCTTGCTACTGCCGTTGGTCAGGTCGATGTCACGCTGGAGAAACCAGTACGCGCAAGTCGTCAAAACTCGTTGCGGTCTTTGGCGGACATCGAAAAGAGGCTCATATCACACTTGAAGAAACAGAACGCCACAGTGGTTCAACAGTTGGAGAAGGCTCGACGAAACCTGCTGCCGTTGGGGATTCCTCAGGAGAGAGTCCTCAACGTTGTACCATTCCTCGTCCGTTACGGTGAGGCATTCCTGAAGTTGGCAGTCGAGAGCTGTGAGGAATGGGTCGCGCCACTTGAAACCGGAAGCAGCGATACGTAGAATCCGCGTATGTTCTGGGCACTCGGCTTTCTGATACTGTTCATGGCTCTGCTGATTCCGATCCTAGCGATCGTGCTCGATTCTCCTGTTGCTCGCAACTTCTTTCGTACGGATCCGAAAACCGCCAACGAGATCACAGATCGGATCAGAGGTCTCGAGGATGAAGTTGCCCAATTGGCTCAATCGGTCGAGGAACTTCGGGAGGAGACGCAGTTCGTTCAACGCCTCCTTGATAATCCGGACTCGGCCGCTAAACTCTCGCCTCCAGAATAGCTGAATGCGTCCGTCTCAGGGGCGGCTCGCCACCAGAGTCGGATCTGCCATACTACTATCCCGCATCCTCGGGCTCGTCCGGGAACGGCTCTTCGCTCATTTCTTTGGAACTGGCGTCGAAGCTGACGCATGGGGCGCGGCACAACGGATACCGAACGTAATTCGCAACCTCCTAGGTGAAGGCACCCTCTCGGCGTCTTTCATTCCCGTTTATGCCGGCATGATCGAGCGTGGCGAGGTCGAAGATGCGAGACGACTATCCGGTGTCATTGCATCGCTGCTTGTCCTCCTTACGGCGGTGGCGGCCCTGCTCGGTATCGCATTCGCCCCGCTGATAACCGACTTCGTGGCACCAGGCTTCACGGCCAGCGAACGGGACCTGACCATAACCCTAGTACGCATTCTGTTCCCGATGTCGGGTGCGCTGATCCTCTCGGCTTGGTGCTTGGGCATTCTCAACACCCACCGTCGCTTCTTCTTGGCATACTCAGCACCGACTGTGTGGAACATTGCGCAGATCGTGACCCTGTTGGCATTCGGCGGCAGGCTGATGGGTGCTTCGCTGGCTGTTGCCGTGGCATGGGGTGCAGTCGCGGGAAGTGTGCTTCAGATCATCGTACAACTGCCGGTGGTACTAGGACTCGTACGGCGTGTTGTCTGGAGCTTGGACATAAGCCTGGCAGGAGTTCGCAAGGTCGTTACGGCTTGGATTCCAGTGATCTTTGGCGCCGGTGTAGTGCAGATATCTAGCATCGTAGATATTCAGCTGGCGTCGCTTCTAGAGTCGGGCTCAGTGGCGACCCTGAGGTATGCGCAATTGATTCAGGTACTTCCCATCTCCCTGTTTGGCGTGAGCGTTGCTGCGGTTGCTCTGCCCGAGTTGAGTCGTGATTCGGTCAATCAGGACAGCGACGCTCTGCGCCGGCGATTGGGCGAAGGCGTGAGGCAAGTTGCGTTCT
>JBDGXD010000043.1:0-18472 GCA_039584755.1 Gemmatimonadota bacterium | reverse complement strand
GGCTCGGCGGAACTCCAATCATTGATGACACGCATCGAGCGCAGCGAGGCATGGAGATAGTGGCTGGCGTACAGCAGTTTCATTCCAACCCAGACGTCAGCGTGGTCTCCACCCGGGTTTCGATCGACGACAGTGTGGGTAACCGTTGTGAGCGGCCGCATGCCGAATTTCTCAACCGACCATACGAAGCTCTCGCGTGAACCATCGGGTTGTCGATCGATAGTCCCGTTGAGATAATCGTGCAGTGCGGGGGCTCGGTACGCGAGTACCTGTGCGTTCGCGATCAGTTCATTGAATCCATCTTGGAGTGACTGCGGTGGATGTTTGTCGCCGTACTCGACGAGAGCCGCATTGCCGTCCCTCTGGTAGTCCAAGAGGTACTGGTGTAGCCATTGTCTGATTACCACTCCGACTCGCTGTTCGTAGCCACTTGCGGTAGGATTCAGCTGTGCCAGCTGGAGAATGATGCCGCGCGGTAGCTTTACATCGCAGTCACCCACCTCACACGATGGCACCTCGCGAATATCGGCCGGCATCACCGGATATGATTGCAGTGCTGCCTGCAGATCCGAGAAGTCGATCCGACTCAGCAAGCTGACGTGCTCGGTCGCGACTAACCGCTCTACTTCCTCCGCGTACTCCGCGAACTGTGCCGGTGTCGTGCGCAGCTTGACGATGCCTATCAGGGTCATCTGATGTTTGCCCTGAGTAGGTAGAGTCCCGGTAATGATCCTGCCGTTGCACAGTTGCGTGAGGTCTCTTTCCTTCACGCCGTAGTCGTGAGTCAATATCTCGCGAGCTATTGCGTGGTCGCCGCTGCGTCCATCGCTGCGGGCACATGTGCCGGTCGCCGAATGCTCACTGTGCCAGGTCCCGAATGGGAGCAACGGCAACAACAACGGTAGAATCAGGTTCTTGGTACGCATGTCTACCTCCTGTCAGCACTGGCGGCTGATCTGTACGAAGGGATATGACGGTACTGCTTTGTTTCTTCAGTGTCTTACGGATGAACGCAATTCCACCCACGACCAGAATAAGAGCGGCTGCGACCAACAGCGCAGCTGCAGGACTCACCGAGAGCGCGCTCCCAATAGCACATATCGCGTATAGTCTGAGGAACCGACCCAGAACAGTTGCGGACATGTAGCGCGGGATCGAGTAGTGCGACAGAACTGCGCAAGTGCGAGCGATCCAAAACGGGATGGGTGAGAAGGCAGCGGTAGCCACCGTTGCGAAGGGCAGTTTCTCAAACCAGCGTATCAACCAACACGTTGTCGAGCAATCGCGCAGCTTCTGCAGTTGGTTACAGTGCAGGATCGCGTCGAACATCTTGTAATTGAGGAACTCCACAGTGAACACTGCAACTGTACCGATGGTTGCCAGCAGCAATGGAGGGTAGAACGAGCCAAATGCCAGTAGAACGGGTTCCGATGCGGCTGGCAGGAATGCGGAGGTAGGTCCACAGGCGAACAGCATGATGGTGAAGAACGCAGCCAGATCAGACGTACTTGGTACCAGCACGGACAGGAGGAGAGCCAACAGCGCAGCGACACCGCAGCAGCGCAACATGAGAGTCCACCCGGCGGGGGCGATTCGACGTACTGCCAGCAGGCCGATGGCCTGAACGAGATTGATATCGTGGGGCTTCATGGCCGCCCTCATCTCTTGACTTCAAGATCAAGATGAGCTGCGGGTATCAAGCCAGCGTCAAGAAAACGAGACCGCGATCCCACTGGGTGAGATCGCGGTTGCCGATTCTGAACTTCGTTTTGATGTTGCGCTAGCTGTTCATAACACTCCGATCTGATTCAGTCTATGCACGAAGAAGACGATCACACCCGCTTCGAGTACCCATGCCATCGGCTGTTTGTAGTAGCCCAAGTACATCTCTTTGCCCCAGTATCCCGTATCTTTGAACAGGGCGAGGGTGTATCGCTTCTTGACGAACGGCCAGAAGAACGGGATACCGACCGTACTGCCCATGTCTGCAATGAAGTGCAGCATGATGGCGACGAAGGCGAAGACGGCGTAATGCGGTGACCAAATCGCGACCAGGGCACTGATCACTACAGCGAACGCTATGGTGTGCGTTACTGTACAGTGAAACTTGGGACCTACCAGACCGGACCGCTCGAGTAGAGAATCCGCGTTGGGTAGGAAGTGCATCGCCAAGCAGAATGCCGCAGTCCTGGGATTCCAATCAAACGTGGCGATGGACAGAGCCAAGGGTACGTGGCCGAGTTGCATGGCGGACAGCTCCTGTGGGGGACTAGAACTGATCCTGTCTATACTTCGGCCAAGTTAGAGGAGAGGTGTCAAGCGCGAGTCAAGAGGCCGAGGGCGATCTTCCACTGTCTTTGAATTGACTGCCAATTGACCGCTCCGAAATAGCTTGCACTGACCGATGCGTCTATGGATGCTGGAAAGGTTTCTATGAACACTTTTGACCAACTAGATAGCTGGATAACCGAGGTGAACAGCGTCGGTACCGAGACGGCGATCACGCTGATGGTGTCGGGGATGACCCTTACCGGATACCTGACTCCTACGGCGCGGTACCTCGCATGGTTGGAAGAGATCGCGAGCAGGGCCACGTTCGGCGAGCGCAACCTGCCTCGGTCGGAGATCGGTCCAATCTCGGAGCATCAGGTCGAGCAGGCCCGACAGGCTTGGCAGGAGTCAGCGCGAATCGGAGAAGCGAACGAAGTGTCGGAGAGTTTTTGCATGCGCGACGTGACCTTCATAGGATTGGGTGGCCAGCCCACCGAGTGGTTGCGGCTGCCGTACATGGTTGTGAACCGCTCGGCGGTGGCTGGGTTCTCGCCGATTCTGATTAGCACTTAGTGCAGAGACGAACGGGAATCCGCAGTGCAGTCGAGTCTCTAGTGTCACGAGCTGGCGGGTCAACCAGCTAGTGCTGCGTCTTGTACTCCTCGGGAACTGAGTCCTTGTCGTAGTAGTCAACCTTGTGGAGCGGCATTACAACGCTGGAAAGCACGTTGATCACGTGGCCGCCGATGCGCTTGTAGTACCGCGTTGCGAGGACTACAGCCGTCGTGGTACTGGCGTCGTAGGAACTGTGGGCAGCCTTTGTGACCAGCATGTCGCAACGGTGGGCCAATCCTGCTCCCTCATGAATCAAGTTGAGAGCCGTTTCTTTGTCAGACTGCTCGAGCACGTCGGCAAGTCCCGCAAACGCCGACTCAACACCGCTCCGTATCTGCCGCAATTCGGCGACCAGCTCGTCGTCTGGAAGGGTACCCTTAAAGAACTCGCTTATCTCTGCCAGGTTCTTTGCGTAATCGCCTATGCGCTCCACGTCCTTCACGAGGCTGATTAGCAGCAGACAGTACGGCAAGTCCAGGCTATTGCCGGAGAACGACAGGTGGGCGATGATCCGCTTGCGAATCAGACGTTCCAACTTGTTCACCTGCACGTCATGCTTGTAGACCCATGTCCGCTCCTCAGGTGAGGCCTTGCCTTCAAAGACGATCTCACCGGCTCTGAGCGTGATTTGCTCTGCGATGCTGAGCATCTCGACGAAGAGCTTACCCAATTCAGCTAGCGGGTCACTGGACCGGAGAATCTTGATCAACTCACGAAGCATGGAGCCCCCCGATCATTTGAGAATGTTGTTGAGTACGGCAAACACTGCTGGCAGGCCGTAGAAGAACAAGAGCACATAGAGGATCGCCCAACGGCGTGAGTTGGAGGCGGTGTCGGCCAGCCAGCGTGCGGCTGCGAGCGGGATTTCCCTGATGCGCGCCACCGGGTATATCAACAAAGTACCGCTAAGGTTGAACAACAAGTGCACCAAGGCAATTGTGATCCCGGCCCGGGCATTCCCACCGGTGGCGGCCAGCGCTGCCAGGAGAGCGGTCACTGTCGTACCGATGTTGGCCCCGATAGTCACCGGAAAGGCCTGCTCCAGAGTGATCAATCCGGCACCTGCCAACGGTACCAGCAGCGACGTGGTGATGGAGCTGGATTGTACCATGGCCGTCACTATCAGACCAAGCAGCATCGCCACAACCGCACTCCGTCCGAACGCCTTGGTAACGACCAACTCAACGCGGGTTCGCAGTGCCGACCTGAGCGTCCTGACCAGCAACATCAGGGCGGTGAAGATCATCCCGCCGCTCAAGAGAACCAGCACCACTCCGGCGACTTGCTCGGACGGAGTGATCAGGTCAATGAGATTCTTGATAGGTCCCAGCGTGGCTTTCAGCACCCCACTGATCGGGCTGTCGTAGTCTACTCCCCCGATCCCCGTCAACGCCGTCGACAGTGCCGTCGCTGCACGCTGTAGGTAATGGGTCAGCAGCTCGAGTGGCAGCAGAATCGCCACGGCCATCAGGTTGAAGAAGTCGTGACACGTGGCCACCCGAAAGGCGCGGCGAAACTCCTCTCTCCGACCGAGGTGCGCCATCGACACGATCATGTTGGTGACCGTCGTACCGATATTGGCACCCATTACCATCGGCACGGCGTTGGCGAGCGGAAGAGCGTTGTGTTCCGCGGCCACGAATGCCACGATCATGGTCGTGGTCACCGACGAACTCTGGATCAACGCGGTGGCCAGAATTCCGATCATGAGCGCAATGAACGGATTCTCGGTGGCTGTGAAGAAAGATTTGAGCAAGCGGTCGCCCGCGAGCCCGAATCCCGCGCTCAGGCCATTGACACCTAGCAGAAAGACGAACAGGAGGGCGGGAACAAGAGCAGCACGAACCAGAGAGTGTCGTGTCGCCGCTTTCTTGGGATCTGAGGCAGGCGATGATTCGTCTGTCACCGGAACCGTATGCGATTCGTCAGTTGAAGTGGTAGAGCTTCACTGGACGCCTGAGGCACGCTTGAATCTGGCAGGCATCGAAGGTGCAGGCAAGTCGTGATCTGGCCGTCGTCCGTCTCTGGATTGACCGTTCTCGACCTCTCACACCGTCTTGGGACTACCTGATTACGAAGCTCCCATGCGGATCGTTATGGAGTCACGGAAAGCCGCGCTGTACATGGTCGACTACTTGGTCGCCGAGCATGGGATGGATCGGAACGAGGCCTACATGCTGTGTTCCTTGGCCGGTGACCTGAAGGTTGCGGAGGTTGTGGATGTGCCCCATGTGCTGGTGAGCATGCACGTGTCCAAGCAAGTACTTGGTATGTAGGATCGACTCGAGCAGTGCGTCCGATGTTCGGCCTTCGGCGACGTGCCGTGACCGCCACGCCGCAGTCGTAATTCAAGATGTCGTGTCTGTTTCTTCCTGAGATCTGCTGTCGGTATCTCCGCTCTGCCAGCGATCGCGATAGTAGTAGCTGATTGCCAGGAACAGCCCGCCAAAGCCCAGGAACAGCAATATCCTGAGGAACGGATCGACCCGATCGAGGTCCACCAGGAACAGTTTGGCCACGGCTATCAACAGGGTGGCGAGTCCGACTTTGCGTGTCTTGGCAGAGGCTGTCAGTAGCACCAGTCCGTAGATACCCCACGAGGCGGTGACTATGGCGTCTCCCGAAGGCAGTGCGGAGAGTTCGCGCCACAACCACCCGAGGAAAGCCGCGTGCGCGGCGAATTGATATCCCCTGGCCACATCACTGCCGCTCCACCTGGAGGCCACCAACAAACCTAGAAACACACCGGCATCGCTGATTCCTCGGGCTGTGAACACTGCCGTCTCGGCTCCGCCCTCGCCCGTCAACCGTTGCAACAGCCAACCGGCGACCATGACAGCGAGAATGTGGCCACACCGACGGAGTGTCGCCTCGTCGAGTTTCTGCGCCAGGTAGAGGAACGCTACCACGAGGGCTGTCCACAGCACTATCTGCAAGTCGTCACCAAACAACAAAGCGACGGCGACTACCGCCAGGAATGCAACAGCCACGATATGGGCTGACGTCAACACACTGAGACCGGGTTTACGACGGATGAACGTCGCGACCGCAGCGTAGCACAGTCCCACGCCCAGTGCGATCGCGCCCCAGAGCGCGTCGCTAGATTCCCAGATGGCACGTGAGAAAAACAGCGCGCCCAGCGGTGTTGCCACCGTGAGCAGCGCGATGTCACTCTGTGGATCAGCGGCGTTACCGGTCTGGGACAAGTAGGCTCTCAGCCGTGACTGCGGCAGCTGCCATCTGTCCGGGTTTGCACTGGCCAACAACTCGCGGCCCACGGCCACCACCGCGAGCATGAGCCATGTGGCTACTATGCCGAGCTGCAGTGCTAGCCGGTCGCTCGTTGCGGCACCCAGATAGGCGAGTAACAACACTGTCCAACCACCGGCTACCGAGGTCCATAGCAACGATCTCCAGCCCTTCACGAGATAGATACCACTCGCACCCAACAGGACCAGGCAGGTGTATCCCACCAATCCCGGTACGGAGCCCTCAGCCGTATAGAGGAAGAACGGTGTACCGAGTGCGCCGATGGCACCCAGCACGGCGAGCGCCGCACCATCTTCGCGTATGCTTGCCCAGAAGGTGAATACCGTCACCGCCACCATGAAGGCGAATGCCACGGGATGACTGAACACGTGCAGCAGCTGGAACGCGGCAAACCCCGTTATGTACCAGCTGGCGGACGCCCCACCCAACATGACCTGGCTGAACCACGGTTCCTTGCGCCGAACGATCAAGCCGATTGTCGCCAGCGCGACACCGAGAGTCAGTCCGCATGCCACACGTATGGGAGGTGTGAGCCAACCTCTGTCGATCGCGTAGTCGAACAAGAAGACGACCGACAACAACACCAATCCGATCCCCAGTCTGCTGATCCAGAACTGGGGGCCGCGATCCAGCAGGAGCTGCCACGCTGTCTTCTCGCTGGCCGGCCTGGTGCGCCGTCGCGAGACTGCTGACCCGGTTGGTGACGCCATTACTCCCATGGCTCGGGGCCGTGTCTTGCGGTCCTGAGTGGTTCGTGCCGGAGCAACTCGAACTGGCTCGCGTTCGTGAGGCTCAGCGCGGCTTGCGAGAGCCTCCGTGAGAGCGCTCAACTTGCGCTGCAGATCCGCGACGGATGCTTCTAGTTTGCCGAGGCGGTCTTCAGGTGAGTTGGTGTCGGACGGGTCCATGGATGCAAAGGTACGGCCGGTATCTGGTTCGGCAAGATTGCAGAGCGGCCGCCTCGGTAATGAGGCGGCCGCGGTTTGACTGATCAGGATGTAGTGACCGGCGTTTCGGCCGGGTACTAACGGCGCCGGAAGATCTGCCCACCCCAGGCACACTCACTCGCCTGGCAGGTGAACATGATGAGGTCGAGGTCGTACTGACCGGACACAGGTGCCGTGAACTCGAGCACCGGTGTGTCGTCCGGTTGCACATCCTCGGCCAGCGTCGAGTCGGATGAGTCCGTGATCCGGAGATCGATGTCCCGGCACTCCTGGTCGCACACTGCGAGGATCGCGTACTGTACTCCACCTTCCAGAGTGATCGTACGCTGTTCACTTGCACTGCCACCAACCGCACCGCTCAGCAACTCACCCTCGGCACGGTAGCCCAGCTCGAGCAGTGCACCGCGTCTGCGAACCAGGTCGTTGCGAATGGCCAGCGCCATGCTGGCCGGCAACACGTCCGCTTCCACGGCCCAGAAGTTGTTCTTGCCCATCACGTCCGGAAACTTACCGCTGGAATTGATCTCCACCTGTACCACTTCCCGGCCCGCGGGCACCGTCACTGTAGCGGTCCTCACTCCACTCAACCAGGTGGTGACAGGTACCTCGAACTCGAGCTTGTCGCCGCCCGCAAGTGTGATCGTGAGCCGGGCCGGCATGGGCGCGTCACCCAGGTCGCGTACCACGATCTCGGTGCCATTGCTGCCTGCAGTAACGCTCTCGATAGAGTGGTCCAGCGTCCAGGTCTCGTAGTACCAGGTCCGCCAGAACCAGTCGAGGTCCTGCCCTGTCGACGTGTTGAAGTAGTTGAAGAAGTCCCACGGTTTGGGGTGCTTAAAGGCCCACGTCCGGATGTACCCTTGATAGGCGCGCGTGAACGTTTCCTCGCCGAGCAGTGTCCGTAGGGTGATGAGCAGCGTGCCGGGCTTGTTGTAGGCGTGAACGCCGTAGTGTCCCGGCATGTCCAGGAAGTCCGAGTATCGCATCAACGCGCCCTCGTGGCCGGTGCGCGCCAGACCCACGTACCCGGCGATCTCTCCGCTCTCGCCATCGTAACCAGGGTAGAACTCGGCCATGGCCTGGTCGCCATTGTAGTCGGTGGTCCCCTCATCCATCCATGCCCGCCGCCGCTCGTCGGTCGAGACGATCATTGGCACCCAGTTGTGGGCCAATTCGTGGGCCGTTACCGAGTACATTGCGCGGTCACTCGCCTGGTCGTAACCACCGATGATCGTCATCATCGGAAACTCCATGCCGCCCCCGATGATTCCCGTGCCCTCCACAGCAGTTGCGTGGCTGTACGGGTAGGGCAGACCGGTGTGGCGTGAGAGGAAATCGATGCTGTGCTGGGCGTAGCGGGCCGTCTGCCGCCAACGCTCATGCGCAGGCCGGAAGATTGCCTCGGCACGCGAGTACTCGGGCTGACCGTCGCCATCACGGTCGCCGACGCTCGTACGCGCCGCGTCCCACAGCGAACTGCGGGTCACCGAATAGGCTGCGTCGCGCACCGAGTCGGCGGTGAAGTGCCAGCGGAGCCGTCCGTCCGGGCTCGCTCGGGTGCACTCCGTGCCGAGGTCCGCTTCCGTGATGACATGCACCACGGTGTCACTCGCTTCGGCCTGGCGCAATCGCTCGATAATGTGGTCGGGCAGCACATCCCCCTCGTTTGTGAGTTCGCCAGTACCCTGGACCAGCCAGCCCTGCGGTACGTCGAGTGTGACGTCATACTCGGCGAAGCCGGAATAGAACTCTGCTTGGCCCAAGAACGCGTCAGCATGCCAACCCGCGACGTCATCGTACACTGCCATCTGCGGGTACCAGTAGGCCAAGAAGAAGAAATCGTCGCTGTTCCAGCCCATGCGCCCGCCGGCGCCGACCTGCGGGATCTGGTAACTCCAATCCAGCTCCAGCAAGATCGAGTCGCTTGGGGGCAACGGAACCGGTGAGTTGATGAGCAGGTTCGTTTGGCTGATCGCGTAACCGGGTCCGCGCAGCTGGCCCTCCGCGAGCGTTTGCCCCGCAACGGCAACGCGCGAGATCGTGTAACCGCCGGTGATCTCGGCTGAGCGTATCCGTGGTACGTCGTCACGATGGAAGTTCTGGATGAGCTGCACCACGAGCCGTGTCAGCGAGTTTGGTGAAGCGTTGCGGTACCTTATGCGCGTAGTACCCTCCAGCCGTTTCTCGACCACGTCCAGCCGGGCGGAGATAGTGTAGTGGGCCGACTGCTGCCAGTAGTTTGGTCCGGGGACTCCCTCCATGGTCCGGGTCTCGCGCGCCACAGCTCGCTGGAAGCCGGGCGAAACCACCACCGGGTTCGCTACGGGCCGCTCGAGTGTCGGGACGGTTGCTCCGGGGTTCTGGGCTGTTGTCGAAGTTAGGGGGGCTAGCAGGAACGTGGAAAGCAACAGGGCGACTCCCACGGGTCGCATGAGGCGTGTCATTGAACTCCTCCGGCAAACGGGTTGTGGCACCCAAAACGGTACGATGGAGAGTCCAGGTGAACAGTAGATTTCGTTCTCGCTTCCTGGCGGGCGCACAGAGGGGCGGATTCCAACATCTGCGCGTGTCCTCCACGCCACGCGCTGGCAGACCCCTGCTCAATTTGACGCTGTAAGTGGGCCGAAGGTTTCATGTGGCAGCACTCGAGGGCAGGCAGACGCAGATACTGGCCCGGCTTGGAGCCGCGAGACCGTGTTTGACAAGCGGTGGTCGACCGGGGCTAATTTGGGGACCGTTCTTGTGACATCCATCCGATTCTCTGACTCGAGGTACCGAACTATGGCTGCTTATACATGTGAGAAGTGTGGCATGAGCGTGGGCACGATGACCTGTGGCACGTGTGGCAAAGATCTGGTGCACAGCACCCTCACGAAGGACGATGGCGCGACCGTGCACATCTCCGAGTGTCCTGACGGGCACGGCAAGATCAAGTCGCCAATGTGTTGTGGTCAGGACATGACTTGTTCGATTGGCTGAGCCGAGAACGCAGCCCCAAGGAGTCCCAATGATCCAAACCCGAACCAATCTGATTCTGATCGCAACTGCGTTGCTGGTCACAGCACCTGGGATAGCACAAAGCTTACCTGGTGACTACCGCAATGAGATGCTGGAGCACTTCGATCGATCCAGCCGCAAGCTGCAGATGTTGTCACAGGCGATTCCGGCGGAGTTGTACACTTGGAGCCCTGGTGAGGGCGTGATGTCGATCGCTCAGGTCTACATGCACATCGCGCGATATAACTACATGTACTTGCAGGAGAACCTCGGGATTCCGGCACCCTCCGGCGTCGACTGGCCCAACTTCGAGGCGATCACGGACAAAGCTGTCATTATCGAACTGCTGGGGAAGTCGATTGAGCACGTGAAGCAGTCGACCAACGAGATGAGTGATGCAGAACTGACACGCGAGACGACCCTCTACGGGAACCAGGTCGCCGTGTGGGCGGTGTTGCTGCAGCTCATAGCACACATGAACGAACACGTGGGCCAGTCGATCGCTTATGCGCGGATGAACGGCGTCGTCCCGCCGTGGTCGCGCTGATCTCAGGATCCCTGTGAGGCTTTGGTACAGCTACGGGGGACCCTACAGCCGATAATCCGGAGCAAGCACCGAGCTTGCCTGAACTGGAGAGCCGAGGAGCAGAATCCCCGGCTCTCTTGGTGTGTCAGGGTGCTCTTATTGGCTCCTCGCGCCACAACCCGCCACGTCACATCTTATATGTCGAGAAGCGGCTACTGCCTCAGTGCGTCTCGGTAGACGCAGCCGATAGCGGCCTTCAGGGCACATCCCGGCAGCCGCCGAGCCCAGGTTGCAACGGGGAATACATGCGGGCTACCGCAACGTGGACGCACCGTGCTGCATCTTGTTTGACACAGGCACGTAGTGTCATTCAGGGCACGTCACCGGCGCCCGGCCTGGGGCTTTGGTCCACGCAAAGGACGGCAGTGAACGAGCTATACGATTTCATTCCGGCAATCACACCGTGATGATCGATGACTGATCCGCGGGATCGTCTCGAGTCCGCCTTGGCGAAGCGCTACCAGATCGAGCGTGAGTTGGGTCGTGGTGGCATGGCGACCGTCTACCTCGCCGCGGACCTGAAGCACGGCCGCAAGGTCGCGATAAAGGTGCTGCGGCCCGAGATTGCCGAGGTCGTCGGGGTCGAGCGGTTTCTGCACGAGATCAAGATCGCGGCCAATCTCAATCATCCCCACATCGTTCCAGTCTACGATTCGGGACAGGTAGATGGCCTGCTGTACTTCACCATGCCATACGTGGAGGGCGAGACGCTACGCGGCTTGCTCAACCGCGAGCACAAGCTGTCGCTAGACGGTGCCCTCCGCATTGTACGTGAGATTGCCATGGCATTGAGCTATGCTCACGGGCAGGGCGTGGTCCATCGCGATATCAAGCCGGAGAATATCTTGCTGTCGGGTGGCGTTGCCGTGGTTGCGGACTTCGGCATCGCGCGGGCAATCAGCGCGGCTGGAGGCCAGTCGCTCACCGGCCCGGGCGTGTCGCTCGGGACGCTTGGCTACATGAGCCCAGAACAGGCGGCAGGTAACCCTGACGTCGACGGCCGCAGCGATATCTTCAGTCTGGGCTGCGTGCTGCACGAGATGTTGCTCGGGAGACCGCCGGGCCGTTGGCTGAACGACACTACGCTCACAACAGGACGCATTGCCGACGCTCCGGCGGAGGAACGGCTGCTACTGGACGGCCTGCCTGACGCGGTGGAGCACGTGCTCGTCAGGGCGCTGGCGCAATCTCCGGAACAGCGGTTCGCGGGCGCCAACGAGTTTGCCAGCGCGATCGCCACGCCCACCGGGGTGATCACGGCCGCCGCTGCGACGGCACCCATTCGATCCCCGCCGCGCAGACGATTGCGGAGAGTCGTGACAGTCGCGGTACTCGTTGTCGCCGCCAGCGCCATCTGGCGATTCGGCTTCCGGCCCGATCCGAGTCTCGATCCCGATCTAATTGCGGTGGCGCCATTCGACGTACTCGGGGGTGAACTCTCGACCTGGAGCGAAGGGCTGGTTGATCTGCTCTCGGCGAGTCTGGACGGAGCCGGCCCGCTGCGCACCGTTCCGCCGTCGGTCGTGATCAAACGCTGGGACGGTCGTGCCGATGCGGTATCGGCCGCGTCGCTAGGCGCGGACCTGGGGGCCGGAATGGTTCTCTACGGGCAACTCGTGGGTGCAGGAACAGATTCAGCGCGCGTACTCGCCACACTGTACGATGTGATCGATGGGCGCACGCTTGCACAGTTCGAACTACGCGACCGCGCCGACCGCATCGATCGCCTGGCCGACTCGCTGGCTGTCAGCACAATGGGTAGCCTCAGTCGTGATCGTCGCCTGGCTGGATGGCAACTCCGCTCGCTCGGCTCGTCGTCGCCGGCTGCGCTGCGCGTGTTCCTGCGGGGCGAGCACTACTACCGCGCATTCAACATGGACTCGGCGGAGTGGTATTACGGCAGAGCCATCGAGCTGGACAGCTCCTTTGCGCTGGCACACAGCCGGAGGTCGTGGGCCGTCGGTTGGACTCTCTTCCGTGAGCCCGATTTCGTCGCGTCACAACTCAGGGCCGGTGAACTGAATCATGGGCTGGCAAGGCGCGAGAGCCTCCTGGTGGTGGCCGACTCGATTAGCGGTGCGCTGAGCCGGTTTGCGGGAGACTCGGCCAGTTGGGCCGACTATCGCCGCCTGTTCACGACGCTCGGGTTCGCCGCCGCACAGTATCCGTTTGACCCACAGGTGTGGTACCAATTGGGTGAGGCGCGTTACCACCAGGGCCCCTACATCGGGATAACCGACGAACAGACGTACGAGGCCCTTAGTCGCGCGGTGGAGTTGGACTCGGCTTTCGTTCCCGCCTACCGGCACATGATCGAGCTGGCTCTGCTACTGTGGGGAAGAGAGGCAGGTAAACGCGTCGCACGAGAATACCTCACGCGGGCGCACTCGAGTGTGTATCTGGATGCTGCTCGAGTGACCTACGCGTTGCTCGATCCGGAGCGTGCCGAAAGACTTGGGACAGAGGAAGCGCTCAGGGGCCTGACGCTGGAGGGTGTATTTCAAACCTGGCTCGACCTCAAGTGGTGGCCCGACTCGAACGAGACCGCCATTCGTGTCGCGCGCGTGTGGGCGGAGTTCGACACGACGTTGGGCGGGCGTAACAGGCTGGCCGTGACCCTTGCCTACCGTGGTCACCTACAAGAGGCGCTGGTCCTCGAGGGTCGCAGGCTACCGCCACTGTTTGCCTCACTTGCGCGACTGGGAGCGGTGCCAGCCGACACCGTGGAGGCCGTGTTTGCAGCTTGGCTAGATGAAGGCAACGGCTTGGGTATCTACCAGGCGTTGACATGGTGGATGCAGCAGCGGGATACGGTGTCGCTCGAGCGCGCAGCGGCGAGATGGGATTCGATACGGCCGCATGCGACGCGTGTGCTGCAGCAACCGATATACGATCTAGCCCGCACAGCACGCGCGTATGCCCTCTTGGCTCGTGGGGATACGTTGGAGGGGTTAGGTCAGCTGAAGGACATCCCTGAATGGCCCGGTTGTTTCTACTGTTACGATCGTCGACTCACTCGCGCTCGAGTTCTGGTGCGCCTCGGCCGTGATCGCGAAGCGGCAGAACTGCTGGATCACATGCCGTTCGAGCGGTTGTTTGCACCGGCGTCGGAAGCGGTTGTCGCGGCGCTGGAGCGGGGCCGAGTGCACGAACGGCTGGGTAATCGGGAGGCGGCAATCAGGGCCTTCTCCTATGTGGCAGACGCGTGGAGTAACGCTGACGTGGAGCTGCAACCTTTTGTAGAAGAGGCCCGCTTGGCGCTGCGACGATTGGCAGGTGAGCCGGGCCGGTGAAACGACCATCGCATTGAGTAACTGGTGTCTTCGGAGGGACATACCGTGCATAGAAGGGACTTCGTAAACGGCCTCGGCTTTGCGTCTGCGGGTCTGATCGTAGATCCGCCGGTTGTCGAGACGAAAATGGAGCGTGGTGTCACATCACCGCCCCGCGCGATGCGGGAAGCGCGAGCCGGCTTGGAGCGAATCGAGGCTGCTGCACGAATGCTGGCCGGGCAATCAGCACGGCAGGTGGCGAGCAACGAGGACTTCTGGCGCGAGGTACAACAGTGCTTCAGCGTTAGTCGCGCCGTCATCAACCTCAACAACGCCGGCTTGTGTGCCTGTCCCAAGCTCGTTACCGACGCCGTGTTGGATCTCACGATGGAACAGGAGAAGCTTCCACCGTACACTGCGTTCACGACGTTACCTCCACGACTCGAGGTAGTGCGAGTGAAATTGGCTACGCTGCTCGGTTGCGATCCCGAAGAAGTCTCCATCGTGCGCAATGCCACCGAGGCATTGCAGACGGTGCTGCTAGGGAAAGAGCTGGAACCGGGTGACGAGATCCTCACCACCACACACGACTATTGGGCAATGCTGGATGGGCTCGAGCAGCGCCGGCGCCGCGATGGGGTTCGGGTAGCGCACGTGCCCGTACCAGCGGTGCCGCGAGACATGGACGAACTCACGGCGGCGATCGAGAGCGGTATCACAGGACGGACTCGCCTGATACTGGTCTCGCACCAGGTCAACCTCGCCGGCCAAATATACCCGGTGAAGCAGATCTGTGACATGGCGCATGCCCGTGGTATCGAGGTTGTGGTCGATGGGGCCCAGTCGTTCGGCCAGTTCGACTTCAAACTGGCAGACCTCGACTGTGACTACTTCGGCACCAGCTTGCACAAGTGGCTCATGGCACCGAAGGGCACGGGATTGCTTTATGTGCGCCGCGATCGCATCGCTGACACGTGGCCGCTGCTGCCTCCGCCGAGCGAACTCCAAGATGATGTGCGCAAGTTCGAGGCGCTGGGCACTATCCCGGCCACGTCATTGGCCATCGGTGAGGCCATCACTTTCCACAGCGGCATCGGTGGCAAACGCATCGAGGAGCGGCTGCGCTATCTCACGCGTTATTGGGCCGACCGGCTCCAAGCGCATCCCAAGATACAGTTCATGACCGCATTCGATCCCGCCATGAGCTGTGCCATTGCGACCGTTGACATCGAGGGAGCTGATCCGAGTGCTCTACTCGATCATCTCTGGGAAGAACACCGCATACGGGTGGCAAATCCAACCCCGCGCGCGGAGAACATACGAGGTGTGCGGGTGAGCCCCGGTCTGCAAACGACGCTCGGCGAGCTGAATGTCTTCTGTGACGTGATGGAGGGCATAGCCGAAAACGGCTTGTAGGTACGCCAGCGATGGTCAGATCTAACCAAGGAGCCTACACCAGTGGCATACGATGAGCGGTTGGTCCAACGGGTGCGTTTTATTCTGGGGGATCAAGACGAGGTGGTGGAGAAGAAGATGTTCGGCGGTCTCACGTTCATGTTGCAAGGCAATATGTGCTGTGGAGTCGCTAGCGAGAAACTCATGATACGCGTTGGTCCTGACCGATACGATGATGCGTTGAAGCAACCGGGAGCGGCGCCCATGGACTTCACCGGCAAGCCGTTGCGGGGATTCGTGTTCGTTGCACCCGAGGCGTGTACCTGCGACGAGGACCTCGTGGCATGGGTGGAGCGAGCTAAGCAATTCACTCTGTCCTTGCCGCCGAAATGATCCTGAGGCTGGGCGGGTAGATTGCGTGCACATGCAATGTCTGGGGTGGCGATGGCGCTGAGCGCACTTGATGACAAAGGAAAGACACCTACCCACTGGGGCGTAGCCAATGTATTGTGTCGCGCGACGGGGCTGTGGAACACTTTGCGGAGCTCGTCTCGAGGTCTGGGCAAAGATAGATCTCGCGCCGGTACAGCAACTCGCGGCCGTGAAGATGGCGAACTAGGTGCTCGATGATCGACTCTGTGGCGTTTGCGTGCTTTGTAGCAGGGATGGTGGCATTTGTCAGGTTCTTCATGTTGGCGCCGCGTCTGCGGCGACAAAGGACTGATCTCACAATCGGCAAGGCGCAGGCGTGGTTTCCCTGGCTACCGGGCAGTTTCACGCCAGAGGGTGAACGTCTCCGACGCCAGATGAATGGACTGCTCCTCGTTGGTTGGGTGTTCCTGCTGGCGGGTATGGTCTTGTCACGACTGTAACACTCACGTCAATGTTGGAGTAGCGATGCACTTCGCGATCGCAGCCCTGTTCATCATCCATGGTGTGGCACATCTGGTCGGTTTCGTGGTACCCTGGCGTATCGCCACGCTGGAAGAGACCCCCTACAGGACAACCATTCTAAATGGCAAGGTGGATGTGGGTGACGCTGGTATCCGGGCAATCGGCGTACTTTGGCTCATAACGGCAGCGGCGTTTCTGGCTTGCGGAGTCGCGGTGGCCGTGCAAACAGAGTGGTGGATTTGGCTCGCGATGGGCGCTACACTGATCTCTTTCGACCTAACCATCCTGGGTTGGCCGGAATCGCGCATTGGGGTTGTGATAAACGTCTTGATAGTCCTGTTGTTGATAGGCAGTGCGCTGGAGTGGTATGCGGTGTGATGCGCGGGGTCGGTTAGGGCTCCTTCGCGACCTCCATGCTTCACGGCGATTTCACGGGTTCTTTAGGTACGCGGATGGGAATTGTCAGGTGACGGCGTCAGGCACTCCGTCCGACTCACCGAGACAACGCTCATGTTGAACATTCTCGCCAGCTGGATCTGCCTATCCCTCTCATCCGGGGCGATCCAGGGCCCGGGTGAAGTTCGCTTCGTAGAGACCGCAGTCGACTTGCGGCGCGATGGCTCCGCGGTTGTGCTCTACACCGTCCAGTGGGCGGTGGTGCGGGGCGAGTTCCACGGCTTCTACTTCGAGGGCAACGATAGGCTCCCAGTTCAGATGGCCACCGCCGATGCGTACGCAATAGACGATCGAGGGCAGCGCTACGACTTGTCGATTTCTCTGGTGGGGTCGGATCGCTGGGACATCGTACTGGCAGCTGGCCAAGGAGTCGCGGCTGGTAGGCTTGTCACCTTCGTCTTTCCTTTTGCCACCAACTTTGTCACTGGTGGGTACGTCGCTCCTACGACTGCGGAAGATGGACGCAGGCTCGCCGTGTTCAACTGGTCACCGGTCCAATGGGATGAGGCGCAGAATCAAGATCATTACACCCTGAGTATCCTGACACCCCACGTACTGGAAGCCGATGTGGATGCGCGCCAGTACGTGACGGACAACGAATTGGTGCTGACCGAGGTCTGGGTGAACGAGAAGTTCCGCATCGACTATCAACGGGGAGAGGCAGACCGGCTGCGGCTGGTGTTCCACAGGGATCAACCAAACAACAACTACGACATGCGCACGCAGTTCTACCTGCCCGCAGCTTGGTTCGACCTTACCGGTGTTGCCGAAGCGCCGCCGCCGCGGTCGGGCCTGCATCCTATCAACTACTACATCGGTGGCGGTGTGCTGTTGATGGTGGGGCTGTTCTTTCTGGTGGTTACCGGCAAGCATCGCTCGATGGTGTCCGCGCAGCGCGGTCTCGATGAGGTTCGCTGGGACACGTTGGACTGGACACCACCCAAGCTCGTGCTCTCCAGCTTCAGGACACCTGGCAAGGTGTGTGAAGATCTCAACGCCATCGAGGCCGCATTCTATTTGGCCATCCCGTTCAAGCGCATCGTCAGCGCAATGTTGAACTCGATGGTAGCCGAAGGCTTCCTCAGGGTTACGTCCCGCAACCCACTACGTGCCCGAGTCGTAAGAGAACCGGAGAAGGATAAGCTCGATCAGTACGAGCGGCTGTTCTTCGAGTCGTTTGCTGACGATGGCAAGTTGTCTCAGCTCGAACTCGAGAATCTCATGAATCTTGCTGTGGAAACAGTGCGTAAGAAGGCGTGGGATTGTGATATCGAGGCGACCAAAGCGCATTACCGCAATCTCGTGCTGGATCATGCCGAGCAACAGAGCCGTGAGGCACCAGGCGACGACCGGGCATGGTACTGGTGGTATCACAACCACCACGGCTACTATCGCAATCGCTATCACCACGAGCGCGATCCGTTCGTGAACGAAGTCGACATCCCGATACAGACCGATCACATCCTGAATGGCCCGATCGACACGGCTCTGGAAATGAATCTGAATGTGTGTCACGATGCGTGTCACTCGGCCTGCCATTCGGCGTGCCACTCGGCGTGTCATTCTGCTTGTCACTCGGCCTGCCATTCGGCGTGTGTCAGCGGGAGCTCGCACTGATGTCGACCGCAGCGGCGCCAGTGACAGACCTCTCGTGGATTGACGAGTTTGTCAGTCGGATTCGGCCATACATCTTCGTGCGTGTAACCGACAACATCATCATCAAGCGACCGAACCAGGCGCAGAAGGTGAATCCGCAGGGTGCGCGCATC
>JBDGXD010000042.1:0-26321 GCA_039584755.1 Gemmatimonadota bacterium | reverse complement strand
AAGGACCACCAGCGCCCTGGGCAAAAGCCCGAAGCCAGTTCGCCATCCTGTTCGGCGAACGCTTCAACATCACTGACCGATGAGGGGCTCACACACAAAATTCCCTACACGCCCGTGAAATTCGATCTGAGCGTGATGAAATTCGATTTCGTCGTGATCAAATTCGATTTCGGTGTGGTCAAATCCGATGTTGCCGTGGTGAAATTCGATCTCGTCGTGATCAAATTCGATTTGCCCGTGATGAAATTCGATTTGCCCGTGAGCAAATTCGATTTCGGTGTGGTCAAATCCGATTTCCGACGTCTTTCCGCGGGTAAACCCGCGGCTCGGCTGTCCGTCGCTGAAGCGACTGGAGCCCGGCAGTCCGGTTTCCCGGTGTCACGGAATCCCGGCTGCAACCGGTGTTGTCCGTCTTCGCCCGTTTTCGTCCGTGTCGGTCCGTCCAACCCGCCACCCTCCTCATCTCCTTCCCTCCTTCTCTCCTGATCTGTGACTGGGCCAGAGTGATGATCGCGCCGGCGACTCGCATCGTGCTATAATCTGACGAAGGACCACGCAGCCCAACTGAACCCAGGATCTCATTTGCCAGACCACACCGCTTCAGCAGATGCCTTGCGACGAGAACTGGCGAACGCCATCAGCGGCGAAGTCCGCTTCGACAAAGTGTCGCGGGGCATTTACTCCACGGACGGCAGTGTGTATCAGATCATGCCTGCGGGGGTGGTGATTCCGCGGACCGGCGAAGATGTGATCAGTACGCTCAGGATTTGCCGCGAGCATGGTGTCTCGATCACGGCGCGTGGGGGTGGGACGTCGCAAAGCGGGCAGGCGGTGGGAGCGGGTGTACAGATCGATTTCTCGAAGTACATGCGACGGATCCTGGAGTTCGATGCCGATGCGGCGACGGTGGTCGTGGAACCGGGCATCGTTGTCGATGAGCTGAACAAGGAACTCAAGCTGCACGGACTGCAGCTTCCCATCGACCTCTCTACCGCCAGCCGCGCCACGATCGGCGGCATGATCGCCAACAACTCCTCGGGCACCAGGTCGATCATCTACGGCACGACGATGAACTACGTGTTGGAACTCGAGGTGCTGCTGGCAGACGGGAGCGTGGTGCAGTTAGGGCCGCGGAATGGCGCAGAACTCGAGGCGAAATGCCGGCAGGGGGATCTAGAAGGCCGCTGCTACCAGACCGTGCGGCACTTGGCCCGGACGCACGCGGACGAGATCGACAAACGTTACCCCAAGATCCTGCGCCGCGTGGGCGGCTACAACCTGGACGAGTTCATTCCGTCGAACGATACGTTCGATCTCTGCAAGCTCATGGTCGGCTCGGAGGGCACACTGGGTCTGGTGCTCAAGGCGAAGCTGCGCTTGGTAGGTCTTCCCGACGCCAAGGTGTTGTGTGTACCCCAGTTTGCGGACCTACACACGGCGATGCTAGCCACATCGATGATTCTGGAGCACAGGCCATCTGCAGTGGAACTGATGGATCGCACTCTGTTGGACAACACCCGCGGCAAGCTCGAGTTCGAACCGCTGCGCGATTTCATCGTGGGCGACCCTGGGGCGATGCTGATCGTGGAGTTCATGGGCGAATCGAGCGACGAGTTGCCAGCGCGAATCGATCGGCTGGAAACAGATCTGCGCGACCGGCGACTGAGCGATCAAGTTCACCGAGCAATCGGACAAGCTTCACAGGCTCGCATCTGGAAGTTGCGGCAGGCCGGACTCGGCTTGGCGCAGGCCGAAACCGGAGACATCAAGGGTGTAGCCTACGTAGAAGACACTGCCGTCGCACCTGAGCGGCTGCCAGAGTACGTCGAGCGGTTCAACGAATTGGTCGAGCGGAACGGAACGACGGCGAGCTATTACGCTCATGCCTCCGTAGGACTGTTGCATATCCGGCCGGCAGTCAATCTGAAAACGGTGGAAGGCGTCGCCATGTTCGAGCGGATCGCGACCGAAGTTGCCGATCTGGTGCTCGAGTTTGGCGGCGCGCTCTCAGCCGAACACGGCGATGGTCTCGTACGCTCACCGTTTCAACGCAAGATGTTTGGTCCGGTCGTCTACGATGCTTTTTGTGAGATCAAACATGCTTTCGACCCAGAAGGGTTGTTCAATCCGGGCAAGATCGTTGAAGCCGGGCCGATGACTGAGAATTTGAGGTTCGGCCCCGAATACCAGACGAAAGAGCTGCAAACCGTTTACGACTTCTCCGACTTCGGCGGCATCTCGCGCGCAGCCGAGCAGTGTTGTGGGGTCGGCGCGTGTCGTAAGACGCTGACGGGAACCATGTGCCCGTCATACATGGCCACTCTCGACGAGTCAGATAGCACTCGCGGCAGAGCCAACGCATTCAGGCTAGCCATCTCGGGACAACTGGGGTTCACGGGATTGAGCGATCCCGAACTGTTTCCGGTCATGGACCTGTGTCTCGAATGTAAAGCGTGTAAGTCGGAGTGTCCCACCGGCGTCGACATGTCACGGTTGAAGAGTGAGTTCCTGCACCACTACTACAAGGAACGCGGGGCACCTTTGCGGTCTCGCGTCCTTGCGGCCGCTGAGCGGACGGCCATTTGGGGGAGTAGGTTTGCGCCGCTATCCAACTGGGTTGTGAACAACAGCCTTGTCCGTTGGCTCAATGAAAAGACCCTGGGTATTGACCGTCGGCGACCCCTTCCCCGATATTCGCGCGGCACGTTCATTGACTGGTGGCGACGCTACTCTGCCGGGGAAGGGGTGGGACAAGGCCGACCGACGGTTGCGATCTTCGCCGATACCTTCACTAACTACTATGAACCGCATCATGGAGTCGCTACGGTAATTCTGGCTCAGAAGCTCGGCATTGATGTCGTGGTGCCGCCACGAATCTGCTGTGGCCGGCCTCTCATCTCAAAGGGATTCCTCAATCGGGCCCGGCAACAGGCGGAGGATGTGCTAGCGGTGCTGTTTCCGTTGGCCGAAGCAGGGGTGCCCATTGTCTTTAGCGAGCCAGGCTGCTACTCGGCCGTGCGCGACGACCATCCACGGCTGTTGCGCGGCGAATTGCAGGCACGAGCCGAGCTTGTATCAGCGGCCTGCTTGACCTTTGAGGAATGGGCGGAGACTACTCTTGCATCTTGGGACGGTGTGACACCTGTACTTTCGAGCGGACCTGCCAAGGTACTGCTACATGGTCACTGTCATCAGAAAGCTCTGGTTGGTACCGATCCGGCGGTGAGGCTGCTGCGACGGATTCCAGGTTGCGAAGTCATCGAGGCAGACGCTGGGTGCTGTGGAATGGCAGGTTCCTTTGGATACGAGCGGGAACACTACGGGATATCCAAGTCGGTCGGTGCGCGCAAGTTGTTTCCCACTATCCGTGAACAGGAGCCCGGTACAATGGTGGTCACACCTGGTTTCTCGTGTCGTCAGCAGATATCACACTTTACTGGTGCACAACCAGTGTCAGTGGCAGAGCTAGTCGAACCGCTTGTGTGATGGTGTCGGTACGGCGGCAGCCAACACCGTACTCTCGAGATACCTGCGTGATCAGTTGACTTGTGGCTCTGAGCCTGCGTTGGGCGGCTGCCCGTGGGGACCCGGTTGTGGGAGCAGGTGCTTCCAGACGTAGAAGAAGGCCCGTCCCCTCAGCGAGTCCAACCTCTGACAAGTCTCCTGTGGGATGAGACCCATCACGCCAGCCAGCTTGAGGTGGTAGCCGACCTCCGAGAGATATCCGGCTGACAATTCAGCACACTGCCGCATCGTTCTTCGAGTACCCATTCCCGCACCGCGTGCCAGCTTTGAGGTGGCGAGCAGCGCTGCCAAACGAAGCTGTTCTGCGATCTCGGGATCCCGCTCGAGCAGAGGTTTGGTCGCATCGTACACGCCGAGAGCTAGAGCATGACATGCCTTCCAGGAGTCGAGATTTTCGAAGCGAATCATAGGGCCAAGATGAGAGTGGCGGTGTGAATGTGCCTCACCGAAGCTTTGCCGGTCGGCGCAGAATAACGCGGAATCTGCAATCAAGCGTCTGTCCCATCGAGATTCGAAGACCAGGCGTTGGAGACTGGGTCCACGTCGTCAATGGACTCTGCCGGAGAGATTGGTACATTGTTGGGTCAGGGACCCGTGGACTCGACCGGCTGCGGCTGTTCCTGGCGGCCGAGGAGTGACTGGCGAGATGCAAGAGCGAAGAGTAAGGTTGACGCGTGTGGGCCTTGGAGACCTGCCGAATAACCGACTTCGTGTTCAAGTCGAATTGGAGTGGAACGGCGACGCCTACGTGGGAACGGCGGAGGAAACCTGGCACGAAAACGCCGAGTTCGTTTGTGCTGCGGATGCGACTTGCCGAGCACTGGAAGCCGTAGTCGCGGAGACTGACGCGAAGTTCGAATCCTTGCAGAGTGAGGCCGTGCGTGCCGTAGGCCGGATGCTGGCGGTCGTTGCGGTGGAGATCAGCACACCGCATGTCAGTCAATACAGTGTGGGGGTTTGTGCCATCACTGACGACCCGGTCAGTGCCACGGTGCGCGCGATACTGAGTGCGACAAACCGCCGTATGGCACAACTTCTTCGCAGCGAGGCGTCCGACTAGCCGGAGCAGGACGTGGCCTGGCTGTAAGCTGTCGCGCCGGCGACGCCTGTGTATCTTGTGCACCGGCATTCTCATTCAAACCATAGGAGTAACCGTGAGATTCCGTATCATCCTGACCTCGAGCCTGCTTGTTGGGTTCGCGTCTCTGCTGAGCGCTCACGACCTGTTCATCAAGCTCGAGAGCTATTTCCTCAATCCCAACACACAAGTGACGATTCCTGTACTCAATGGGAGTTTCGTGTTGAGTGAGAACGCGATCATGCGCGATCGAGTCATTGATGTCAGCGTTGTGTCCGCGGACGGTCGAACTCGCATCGACACCACGAATTGGCGGGGCGACACCACATATGCTGACACAACCTTCCTCACGATTGAGACGGGTGACCCAGGTACGTACGTGATCGGCGCTTCCACACGACACCGGGATTTCGGTTTGGAAGCGGTGAGCTTCAATGACTATTTGGAGCACGATTGGATTCCCGACGTTCTCGAAGGGCGGAAGCAGAACAATGAGCTCGACAAGGACGTGTGGGAGCGATATGCCAAGCATGTCAAGGCGGTGGTCCAGGTCGGTGACAAGAGAGATGACTCATATTCCTTCCGTCTCGGGTACCCAGCGGAGATTGTCCCTTTGGCGAATCCATACAGCTTGAAAGTCGGCGACGAGTTCACATTCCTCTGTCTGGTGGATGGGGAACCGGCCGCAAACCAACCAGTGCTGCTGGGCGGTGAGACAAACGGGAACCTGGTTGACGAGCAGAGAAAGCGAACTGATTCGAATGGCAAAGTTTCGTTCGTGATCGACTCGCCGGGCAGGTGGTATGTCGAGTTCATCAACATGGTGGCCTCGCCGGTGGAGGACCTCGACTATGAGTCCAAATGGGCCACATTGGCGTTTGAGTTACGCTGAATCGGCAACATTACCTGAGAAAGAAGAGCAACGACCCCCGAGCAGATCACTCGGGGGTCGTTTTCTTGCTGGCCCGGGATAAACTCAGCCCGGCGTGTTAGTGTCCCTCTACCGTGAACTTGTAGCGGCCGCGAACGGCATGGTCCTCGTAAGGGGTGGCCAGCCACGAAACGGTGTAGTCACCCGGAGCCAGAGCTTCCAGAAGTTTGGCCGACAAGGTGAGCGAGTCCGGCGCCAACGGCTTGTCGAGCTCTACGGCCCCGCCAGGGCCTCGCACCGCGATGCTGCTCTTTGAGACATCGAGTCGTTGATTGAACCGTAGCCATATCTCGGAAGGCGATTCGGCAATCACCGATGCTTCTTTGGGTCGACTGTCAACCAGCGTCAGATGCATGTACGTAGCTCCTGACAACGTCAGGCTCGTTGCGACCAGTGCGAGTGTCATGCCAAATCTCATAGTCGGTCTCCTGAAAGGTCGGTTCGTTCTTCTCCTGAAGTGTGGTTGTAGACCAACTGTGCGTCAATGGAGCACCACTTTCTTCCAGCGGCTGTACTCCGATGTCTTCGAGATGGCCTGGTGGTTTCGCTGCCGAAACTCTAGTTTCGACCGGTACGCGACGGGAATCCTGTCTCGATCTCGAACCGATCACCGTGCGGACCGAATGGCACTAGTGGTGTGAACATGCCAAGATACCACGGAGGCCCGGTCATACTCGGTTACAGCAAGTGAACTCTGGCAGCGGCAATCCGGTCAACTTTCTGTACATCAACATCGGTCGAGGTCATCCTCACTACCTCGACGGTATTGTCGAGTGCATGCGGCAAGAAGCGGTGGGGGATGTGGCTGATGTATTCGGGCTGACATCCGGGCTCTCCCGCGGAGCGTGGAATGTGGTCCGTCTTGCCTACCAAGGATCGGGCAGCGGTACACCCATCTCCACGGTCTATAATCGCTTGCGACTGCATGCGGACTACAATCGGTCTTGGGGCTTGCACCACATACTGGGTGGTCAACTGAGGCGTCACTACCTGGACGATGAGACCAGGCTAGTGGTTTCCCATCCGTTGATTGTTGCACTAATGAGAGAAAAGCCCAATCTAGTCTACCAGCACGGTGAGATCGTAGCACCGCGTGAGTCATGGGTTCGGGGTGGACACCGCATCGTCGTTCCAACCGGGCGAGTGGCTGATACGCTGGCGGCCAATGGTTTCACCCGGGAGCAGATCTTCGTTTCAGGGCTCTGTATCGAGCCTGCCCTGCTAACACAGGCAGAAGCCGCTTTCCATGCCAGGATCGAGCGACTCGCGGGGCCAACGCCGCTCTGCGGTGCGTTCTTCGCGACTGGTGCGGAACCACGCCCTCATATAGCCAGACTCGTCGCTGCTGCTGTCTCCGTCGTGCAGGCGGGCGGGACTGCCCTGATCTTCGCGAGTGCTGTGGGGCAGCTCGCATCTCGAGCTGAGACCGAGTTCACCGCCACGGGAGTGGAACTGGTGTGCGCTAGGACCCTAGATGAGGTTCCTCGTCACATACCAGACGCCCTGCTTTGCCTCTACTCGCATCGAAGCGAGCTGAACGAGCTCACGGCACGGCTGTTCGGGATGTTCGATTACTTCGTTTCGGCAGCTCACGAGCGATCGAACTGGGCGATGGGGTTGGGTCTCCCCATGCTGCTGATCGGACCTTCGCTGGGGAGCTATGCACCGCTCAATCGTGAAGTCCTGTTGCAGTCCCGTGTGTGCCACCTGATCGAAAGTCGGAGAGATGCGGTCGAATCGAGTGTCGTGATCGGCCGGCTCCAAAGAGCAGGTGAGCTGGTTCGGATGGCCCAAATGGGATGGGGCCACTTCGACATCCAAGGCTTCCGATGCATCGCTGATGCGCTAGCCGTAGGCAGCTTGTGACACTTGACCTTGACGTCTGGGCGATAAAGGGCAGTGTTCGTTGTTGTGGAACGCGAGGACGTCATGACAGAGTACCATCTGATCGTCTCCAATCCTCCCCATCGCACCCCTGATACGCGGGCCGCTGCGCCCTACATGAAGTGCGCCGTAGCCGAACTAAAGATGAAGTTGAACTTTCCGGCGCCCGAGATCTGGCTGGCGGAAACCGACGCGGGTGACGCTCGTGAGGTCGCCAACGCGCTGCACGGGGCGGGAATCAACGTCGCGTGGATTCCCGGATCTGTCCTGGCTCAAGTACCGCCGGCCCTGCCTGCGACCTCGATTGCGCTTGACGGCGAGAACATGTTGGCGACCACGGCGGCGGGTGAGGTCGCCATAACCCAAGGGGACCCTGTGGTGACCGTCCTGGGTGAGCCTCCACAGCAGGATGCTCGGCCGACAAGGAGCTCGGGTTCGGTGCTGACGCAGCAGGTGCCGGGACATGGCCCGGTGCGCAGCATGCCATTTGCATCGGGAATTGTGAGCGCTGCCGGAATAGCCGGGTACGGGGCAACCAACAGGCTGGACAAGATGGCTCAGGAAGCTAAAGATGCGGCGACCAAGCGGATCAGTGGTTCACGGGCGGCAGAACCAGGTCAGTTGTTCTTGGACCTCTATACCAGTGGAACTGATGGGTGGAAGGCAACCCGTATCACGCAGTCTAATGTAGACTTCTCAGGGCTTGGCGCAATCATGCAGCCATCTGCTCGAGGGAACATCAATGCCGTCCTCGATACACTAGCTGAACGACCTCACGCTCACGTCGACAAACGTCTGGTCAAGGTGGCGTACAGGCACTCCATCGTGAGTGGTTTGGCGCTCAACCAGGTGCTGCGAGAGATCTCTGAAGAACTCGCCACCCAACCGCTGCTGGACATTGGGTCCAAGCTCGCGTTCCTGACCACCAAGGGGAAGAAGTTCTAGATCACGAACTCCTATATGAGTCCCTGCTCGATCTTGAAACTACCCCAGTCACGTTTGAGTCGCAGGAACTCATCAATGTCGTCCATGCGGAGTACGAAAGGATTCGTCACTTTCTCGAGGGCGATGGTCGATGAAGGTCTGCAGCCGTAGTCATGCCCCGGCCATATGGTCACGTCATCAGGGAACTTGTTGAAACACTTCTTCAAACTGTCGAATTCGGTCCGAGCCTCGTTCTCTGTTGCCGTGCCTCCGATCTTCCCAACGAACAGATGGTCACCGGTGACGGCAACATGCTGGGCCTCCAAGTAGACCACGATGTGATCGTTGCTATGGCCGGGTACGTGCAGGAACTCGAGTCTGTATGAGCCTAGCTCAAGGAACTGTCCGTCGCCGACAGGCAAGTCGGGACGCGGTCTTGAATTCCCATGTGCCACCAAATGCGCACCGGTCAAAGCCTGCGCTTTGGAGTTCCCGTTGGTGTGATCAGAGTGACCATGAGTGTTGATGATGTACTCCACTCGTAGTTTTTGGACATCGGCTCGGGCAACTACCATATCGGGCGCATACGAAGGATCGATGATGGCTGCTGTGCCAACGGCACGGTCACCTATCAGATAGGCGAAGTTGCGGTCTCCACCAGTCCGGATCTGCTCGAAAACGAATTGCATGATTCTCTCGCTTTAGGACGACTCACATCATTGGAGTGGGTTAATCTCCTCAACCTCCCTTACCGGATGCACTGTCTGATGTACTCGTCGGGATACTGACAAGCCAACCGATAACGGTCAGCAAGCCGAGGCCCATTATGAGTTTGGCCAATAGATTGCCAACGAAGAACACGATCGAGCTACCACCCACCAGCACAATCATGATTATGGCTGAGGCCTTCGCACGGCCTGGGATCGTATGTGTGTTACGCCACTGGCGGATGGCTGGTCCCACGCCGGGTCTCGTAAGCAGCCAACGGTAGAAGCGGGGTGAGGACCGTGCAAAGCAGGCGGCTGCTACCAGTAGAAAGGGAGTGGTTGGCAACAGTGGCAACACGACGCCGATCGTTCCGAGGCCGACACAGATGAAGCCACTGAATATCAGTAGCCAACGTGCAGGGCCGGAGAGTATGACCGTCGGCTCGCTTCCATTCAGACGGCTTGGCGTCTGCTCTGTTCCTCGTTTGTCCTCGTTACGCATCTCAATTGCAGCAAGTCAAGCAGAGTTTGTCGTGAGTCGTGGTTGGAAGCTCTTATGGGATTATCAGGATCCCGACATGTCCTCCGAACTCATCTTCCTCTGCCCTGAGTCCGAGGGGCACAATCCATGGACCGCCGTTCAGTCGCACGTTAGCGCGGTGTACACCCGGCGAGATGAGAATCATAATCTCCCAGTACCCCTGTCGTGTACGGCTGAGTGATACTGCACGCCAGTCGGTGAAGTCGCCGCTCAGCTGGACCGACTCGGCTCCGGGTGCCTCTATACGCACGCTCCTCAGATGCTCCGACGAAGTCCCAATGGTCAGGTGCGCTTCGCCGGCAGCGGGTCGAGGGGGATCCTCTCCTTTTCGTAGGAACGTGCGAGGCACCCTGGTCGGGGACGAACTGCGCGCGTTGAATGCCTCGATTCGCAGGCCGACACTCACGTAGTTCGCGGCGATGACGCCGCGTATCGGATCGGATGGATAACGCCCGCCGGCCACCAGCGCAACCAGGCGCCTACTCACAGGAAGGCCAAGCTGCAATTCTCCATAAACCCCGTTGCCACCACCATTGCTCCAAGTCCGAAAGCCCAACGAGCCATCGATGCTCAATTGCTGGTCGCTCCAGATGGCTGTGGCAACGATATCGAGATATGCAGTATCGGCAAACCAGCTTCGTGTGGCTACGGCGTTTACGGCAACACCGTGATACACAGTCCAGCCACCGAGTTCGATTTGGAACGGCGTGGTCGAAGTGACGCCAACGTAGGACTGTCCTGTCGACGTGCCAACCCACGCACCTATTGTCGCTTCATCGAAGTGGAAACGTGCGCGTCCCAGCAAGTGGCCGTAGCCCGGGTTATCGGCATACACATTGACCCCGGCGGAGCCTGAGATCTCAGCACGAAACCGTCCATGCAGCCGAGTACGCCATGCGCCTGCGGCCAGGCCCTGCAGGATGCGGTTGCCACTCTCGAATATGACGAGACTCCCGCTCGCACCGAGGGACAGGCTAGGCGCGTTGTATCGCAGAGTCGGGGTTACGTATGCGGCACCGGATCCCAGGTACCCTTCGTAGTCGCCCCACGAAGCTCCCAGGTTCACAGATCCCGTGGTCTGTGCTGCGAGTGGGTTCCCGGCAATCAGAACCCAGGCGGTAACCATCGCCGCGGCACGGTGCCCACGGCGACTCACCAACGGCGAGTCACCTATGGCTTTCGGGGCCGCGGTGCTGGATTCCGACTGCCCAAATCGAGATGATCCGCGGCAGCTTCCAGCCGAACACCGAGCGCGGTCACCGGGGAGGCACCCAGCGAGATATCGCGCTCCACGTTCTTCCGGAACGCGATGTACTCGGCGTCGGCTGCTTGCTCGGCCAGCGCGACGACTGCTGCCACCGCCGTATCCAGCGGTACGCCCACTGCAACCAGATCTGCCAGTACTGCTGCAGCAACGGTGAGCGGTTGGTCCGGACGCAGCTGACGTAGGTACGTCAGATCCTCAGGGCTGGCTCCCGCACGGAGTGCGCTGGCTCCGGCGACTATCTCGGCGTCGGAAGACTGATCTCCTAGTGCGTCACGGGCCGCAACCAATTCTGTGTTCAATCGGCGAACGGCCTCGAGAACTAGATCTGGTCCCGCTCCTTTGGATACTCCCTCTAGTGCCCTGTCGACCAATGGCTCGGTCGGCAGGCCCACTGCCCGCGCGCTGTCGAGAATCGCGTTGATCTCGCTGCGCGGGGGATCTGGTACCCTGCTCTCCAGTCGTGGCTCTTGAGCTACGACAACGGCGGTGAGAGTGAGACTGAGCAGCGTAGTCAGAACCAGGATTATCGAGTTGGCTCGCGTTTGCTTGGTCATAGTTCCCCAATGGTCAGGACCGACCCCGGTCGTCCGAACTCGTCATCTAACACTGGCGGTGCGGAGGGATCACTCAACCACGTGTCTCCGTTCACGAGGAATGCGTAGCGATAACGGCCAGCTGAAAGTGGCACGGTCACCGACCACACTCCGTTTCCCTCGACGGGCTGCATGGGTGTCGCGGACGTAGCCCAATCATTGAAGTCTCCAACCAATGATACAGATGTGGCAGCCGGTGCAATAATCACGAACTGCACGCCGGCAAGCTCAGCCAAACCGGTCGGCTCCGTGGTGTCCTGCGAGATCCAATTGCGTCCCGTTAGCAACACCATTGCGACGCCGACAGCAACCGCAGCTCCTGCGAGCGGACTCACGGTAACAGTGCGACCCCGTGTCATCCAATCAATCGCAGTCCAGACCCGTTGCGTCCAGATCCGGGGCGATGGGGCTGACTCTACCTCACTCATGACTCGTGTGTCAAACGAGGCATCAAGTGTCACGGGTTCCTTCAGAAGATCGATTGCCCGATCTAGCTTATCGCCGCGGTCAGACACCGTCTACCTCGTTCAGCAACCGGCGCAGCACCTCGCATGCCCGGGCGACCCGCATCTTGAGGGCGGATACCTTTGCTCCTGTGACTCGTGTCATCTCGTCGTAACTCAATCCTTCCACGTGCTTCAACAAAAAAGCTTCCCGCTGGGCAGGTGGTAACTGTGCAACGGCTCGCCCGATGGCTTCGCGTACCGCATCACGGCTCTCGGTGTGCTCTACCGATGCATTGGCCAAGGCCGCCTCGTCGGATACAATCAGACGCTCGCGGCGAGCCCGCCGAGCTCCCGTGGTTCTGCAACGATTGACCAGAATCCCGAAGAGCCATGCGCCATACCGCTCGGGGTCGGTGCACCGGGCGAGGGAGCGATAGCCTCGCACGAAGGCATCTTGCAGCGCCTCCTCGGCATCCGCTGTGTTGCCGAGCATGCGTACCGCGTAGTGGGCAAGGCGATCGCGGTACCGATCTACCAGCCCAGCGTAGGCCTCCGTGTCACCACCCAGCACTCGCCGAACCAAGACCCCATCACTCTCCCCCTTCATACCGTAGATACCCAGCGATCGTCCCAAAGGTCACATCGCCGGCTGTGTCGCACCGTCATGTGACGTGTGCGTTCGCCCGAGGGTATCCAGAGTGACCGTCACAAGGCTTTCAGTCGAATGCAGCACGGCACCATCTCCGCTATGTGTCTGTCTGCAACGAAGTCTATGTCGCGGATAAGGTGGCTGGTAGACCCAAGTCGCACGAAATGGAGGGTGAGATGAGACAAAAGTGGTGGATGTCAGGTGTGATGGTGAGTTGTATTACGCTGTCGGTTGCCTCGTCGCAGGCGACTGCGCAGCTCATTTCACTCAAGACCGTACCCGTCGCTGCGGGTGATCAGTTCTTGTTGTTCCCCTCGAGGAACTTGGGAATGGGTTCCGTCACGATCGCGTTGAACGACACCATTCTCGATCCATTCGTGAATCCGGCGAAGGGAGCCTGGGTCCCGGAGGCACAGGTGTTTGCGGCGCCTGTCTACTACAACGTGAGTGAGAACGCCGGCAGTGGTGGCACATTGTCGGCAGGTGCCCTCGTCAGCGGCAAGTGGTTTGGTGGTGGAATGGTCGCTCTCCAGCAGCTGAAGAGAGGCGACCAGTTCTTCGGGCCAATGCCGTTGTGGGATGAAGTGTTGCCACCGAATGCTCTTGGCGCCCAGTCTGCCACGAACAAGTATGCTCAACTCATGTTGGGGACGCAGCTGCCTGGTGATGTGACCGTTGCTGGATCCGGTTTCTTTGCCGACCTCAACGCGATCGACGGGGTCGAGCACCTCTATGCAATGGCCGCTGGGATCCAGCAATCGGGTGACATCCAGGACCTGCGCCTCGGTGCGACCAAAGCCTTCCCTGGGGGAAGAATCCTCGAGGCCCTTGGGCTGTATCGCAGATTCGATATGCGACACGACGTGGCCTACGTGGACTGGGTGCTGGTAGACTCGACCACGTGGCAGTGGGAACAACAGATTCGTGAGGAAGCCAATCTGGACAAGACGGACACATGGGGGCTGCACCTGGGATATCAGCAACCGGTGGGCGCCCATGGTTGGCGGATCGGCGGGATCCTGACTGCAAACTTCAAGTCACATCCGAAGATTCCCAACTACGAGATTATGAACATCCCAAGAGACCCTGGGAACAGCACTGCGTTTGAGATCGGAGTGGGAATAGGCAAGACGGCGGGACCGACTACATTCGGCATCGACGTTGTGTACCAGCCAGGTAACAGTGACACGTGGGCTCTGGCTGAGGAGGCCGTACCAACAGCGAGTGGAGGAGAGATTCCACCTGGTGAGAAGACGGTCGAGAACGCGTTCGAATTCTCCAACGTGTTCGCCAACTTGGGCGTCACCCGCGAGGTCGGGCCAGCGGCCTTCCAGGTTGGTCTGGGTCTGCGGAGCTATGACTATCACCTCGACCAGTGGGATCATGTGGAGGAAGAATCCCGGCGCCAAGACGAGCAGTGGGTGGAATGGGTCCCGAGTTGGGGGGCGCGCGTGCGGTTGGGTGATATGGAGTTTCGCTATACCGGTCGCGTCACGACGGGAACGGGCCGTCCTGGTGTTGCCTGGGATGGGGCGGTTGCAGAGCGGGCAATGGACTTTGCGACAGCGAACGATGTTCTGCTCGCGCCGAGTGGCCCACTCACTCTGCAGGATGTGAGTGTTCTGACCCACCAGTTTTCGTTGTCGATCCCGATTCGTTGAAACGTAAGCAAGCTGAGGTGGCCGAGCCCGGAAAGACTCGGCCACCTTGATGCCTGCTGTATCACTATCAGCGGCGCAGAGAGCCAATCAACCTATGGTTGTCGGCATGTTCAAGAAAGGTATCGAACTCCAAGTAGTACCCCTCAGGATCGTAGCCGACAAACGCAATAAAGCGCTCGTCGTCCCGGCTGATATCCTCTGAGCGGAGCTCGAAGGCATCCGTATCGCGCGCATATTCGAACCACCCGGGCAGGCTGTCGGTAAGGAACGATATGGTCACGGCCTTCTGTTCTGAGAAGGAATGCATTCCCCTGGACTCGTCTACCAGACCCAAGAGCCCGGTCGCAGACGTCTGGTATATCTTCGTCCATCCTTGATCGACGGTCAGGCTGAGGCCGAAACGCTGCTCGTAGAACTGCTGGATGCTCTCCATGTCCTTGTAGTAGAGCCACAGCACCGTAGCCTTGAATCCCAGTCCTTCAGGCACAGTCGTTGGCCGATTGGAGCTGGGCAGGAACGTCTCGGCTCGCTGCAGTATTGGGGTCAGTTGCTCGTTCTCCGGGTGGACATTGAAGCGCTCAAACTCAAGGAAGTATCCCTCAGGATCTAGTATGACGAAGCCATGGTGCGGACGATCGGAGGCCGGATCGTAGTCATACTTCATCTCTACTGGAAGGCCGCTGAGGTAGGAATACCACTCGTCCAGTTGATCGGTGATGAGCGCAATTGCAACACTCTTGGGCTCATCGGTGGTGTGCATGCCCTTGGTGCCGTCGACCAACGTCAGGTAGGAGCTTCCGGCTATTTGGAGGATCTTGGCGAAACCATAGTCTGCAACGATTTCGATGCCGAGTGTGTCCGTGTAGAAAGAAGTTGCCGCGGCCAGATCATCGTAGTAGAAGAACACGTTGTTAGCTGTGATTCCGAAGTCGTGTAGTGGATTCACGGGTCCATCCTGTTCGTTCGATGTACAAGCTCCACACAGGATCATTGCGAGGTAGGCTGCCAAGGGCTTGGCACTCAGGTGACTCGAATGCATTGTGTCTCTCTGGTATGGTTTCATCGTCGATATCAGCTACGCCAGTTATGGGGGCATAAAGGTATCATCAGAGATAGCCCACCTTGGTGTGAAGCGCTAGCTTCAGGCCGTGTTGTTTCACCTTGGTGTCTTTGCTGCCGGTCTCGTTGCCGGATTCCTCAATGTGATGGCAGGTGGTGGTTCTCTCATCACATTGCCCATACTCATCTTTGTGGGGTTGCCGGTGGCGGTTGCCAACGGCACAAACCGTTTCGCCATCCTCGTACAGAACGTGGCTGCGTTCACCAGCTTCCGGCAGCAAGGTCATTCAGATGTACGATCTAGTGTCGTCTTTGCCCTGATGACTGTCCCGGGAGCCGTCGCAGGGGCGTTTGCAGCTATTCACGTGAGCGAGGGACTGTTTCGCACTGTACTGGCTGGCGTGCTGATTCTGTCGGTCATCGGCCTGTTGTTTCCTAAGCGGCGTGGTGTTACACGCGGTGAGACGTCGCGTGCCACTCGCCCGCTGGCGCTAATCGCCTTTTTCGCGATCGGCTTCTACGGCGGGTTCATCCAAGCCAGTGTCGGTTTCCTGATCTTGCTGGTATTGCACCGGATACTGCATATGGATCTGGTCAATGCCAATATCCACAAGGTGCTCATAATCTTGGTTTTCAGTCTGCCAGCTCTAGCACTCTTCATCGTCACAGGCAACGTGGCGTGGACCACGGCAGCAGCGCTTGCCGCCGGGAACGCTCTTGGCGGCATCGTGGCTGCACGTGTGTCGCTGTCGGGTGGAGAGAGACCGATAAGGATCGTTTTGGGTTTAGCCCTGGTGCTGATGGCGGTGCGACTGGTTTGGTGAGTGACGAGATCCCGTGCGGCGGCCGGGCTCTTCCTTGTGTGTGTTGCAGGTGCACATTAAGGTACAGCGCATCAAATCTGTCCATAGCGAGACGAGAGGAGCCCATGACCGGATTTACCAAGTACACTGACATTCCTGTCCTGACCCTAGCTGCCTTCGCCGTATCCTGTGGTGGGGAGCAACAAAGTGAGAGTGCGCAGGCTGATGCAGCTAACATACCGGCAGCGGAGATTATCGCTCCGGTTACCGGTGTCACCGTCGATGGCCCCGATGTGCGATTCCAACTCGGCGTCAGCGGGATATCGCTTGCGCCGGCCGGTGTCGACTCGGCCAACACAGGTCATTTGCACCTGTTCATCAATCATGAACTCACACCCGAAGGCACAATAATCCCTGCTGGAGACGGCATAGTCCATCTGGGTCTGGCCCAAAGCGAACACGTCCTCGAAGACCTCGAGCCTGGTGAGTATACGGTCATCGTGGTTCTTGGGGATTACCTCCATGCCCGAATACCCGGCTCACAGACCGACACGGTGAGGTTTAACGTTCGGTGAGCATCGCAAGGATCGATTGTGACCAGCCGACGTCGGAGTGATTGGATGTGAGTGATCTGGTTGGATACTCCGTAGTAGTAGTTGATGATGAGCCCGACACACTCACGTTCATCGCGACCGTCCTACGAGATGCTGGGGCAACGGTCTACGAAGCTACCAGTGGCGACGAGGCCGTGGAGGTCGCCCGGAAGGAGCGGCCCGATCTGGTGACGCTCGATATCCAAATGCCGGGAAAGGACGGCGGCGAGGTCTTCGAGGAGATGCGCGCTGATCCCATACTCAGGGCGATCCCTGTATGTATCATCTCAGGGAAGCCAGAGTTGCGCAGACTGATCTACCAGCGGACCGTGCCGCCGCCAGAGGGTTTTTTGGATAAACCAATCAGTGAAAAGAACCTACTCCTGAACGTTCGCAAGATCCTATCGCTGCCGCACTAGGGGAAGCTTATTGGAATGCGGGCAGGAGCCCAGTAGCGCTGGCCCCTGCCTGTTACTTTATTCGTCATCCTTCTCGTCAATTGCCGCGGGGAACCCCTTGCTTGTCAGTTCAGCCGCGACGGCTATTGCCTCAGCCTCATCTCTCGCAGGTATCAGCACGTCACCCCCGACGACATACCATTTTCCGCCAACCTGCACCGTGCGAATGCTACCTGAAATGTCAACCGACGCACGGCTCTTGGGCCTACGCTGCTCCATTGCGGTCCTCCTTTCAGTCCTCCTTTTCAGGACTCGGGTTGGTGAAGGGTGACGTGCTTTCTTGCCGTACCGGACTATCACCAGGACCCCTCAAGCATGGGTCAAGTGCTGCAATGACAATGCTTTAGGGCATTGGGCCAGGGGTACGTCTTGAATGTGTCTGTTCAGTCAGCGCCGGGATCAGTGGTTGCGGGATCGCATGCTGAGAGGATGTACCGGAGTGAGTTGATGCGTGGAGCGATTCGCAGTGGTTGAGTGGGGCTGAACCAACCAAGTCCTAACCGGCAGGTACCCCGCTCCCGTGAACCGCGAAAACTCCCTCTCCTCTGCCGATCTCTGTCCCGCTAGAATCGGTGAGTATCGAGTCCGCCAGGTAGCGATTGCCTGACATACCAACAAACCGGCCTCGGGCAAGGAGTTCGCCGGACGGTAGCGCACGTGTCAATGAAGCGTTGAAGCTCAGCGTGACAACTGAAGTACGTCCCAGGAGCGAACTGACGGCGTAGTACGCTGAATCATTCATCACCCTGAAGCAGAGTGTGCTCAGGGTATTGCCGCCTGCGCTCAAGAGCTCAGCTGGCAATGGGATCATGATGTCTGTCTCGCCCTCCGATACGCTGATCCCAGGATCGATTAACTCGTTGCCAGGCGCCTCGAGATATAGGAACTCCAAGTTCTGCAACTGTGATTTGCGGGACTTGTGATCATGGCTCTCGATTGCCAGTTGAGTTCTGCCTTTTAGGCCGTGGGGGGCAACTCTGCCACAGTGGCCGTGGCCTTCGGTGTCTGGCACACAAATGCGAAAGCACCAGGCCGACCGATTGCGAGTCAGCGGGCAGCCAAGATAGGTGTATTCCCGGACTCCTTTGGCGGTTCTCATGGCCTTCTTCTGAGACGTCATGTCGGGCACTTTCTGGAAAACCCACCAACCTGTGGCGAGCCTAGTGTATGAGTCGCAGGTCCTTTGCTTCGAATTTGAGACCCACCACTCCAGTTCGCCGGTTCACCTCAGCTGAAGAGAGGGTAATAACCGATCAGCATGCGTACAGCTCCTGGCGGAACAGTGCAATTGCAGAACTCCGCATGCGGTGTGGTCGCGTTTACGGTAACAGTCAGGGGCTCTCCCGTGTCGTTCGTGACAAGTGGGGCAAAGTAGGCCTGATCGTGGGTAGCCGCCTGAGCGGCAACTCGTGTGCGGCCGCGCGGATTATCTAGGGCAATTGCACCTATGATCTCAGTCCCAAGCGGTGTGCCCTCCGCGTTGGTCGGGCGATCCAAAGTCCACAATACACCGCTCGATCCCTGCCGCGGGAGCCGCAAGGTCATTTGTGCTCCCGGCTCGACCACGTGTTGATCGCCCGCAAGACTTAGCTTGACCGGTGCCTTCAGTGCGTTCTCGAACAGCAGCCGCGGTGCCGTGAGCCACCAGCTCGCGCTCACAACGACGGTGGCTGACATGAGTCCCAGAGAAACAAGCGGTACCCGCCATCGACGTCGGGTCGACACTTCACCGAGTTCCGTCAGGCCCTCGACCACCTCGGTCTCGGCATTGGTGTCAACACTCTTTTCTGCCCCAAGAGTCTCTTCCGGTTCGATTGTTGGCACATCCCGGCCGGCACCTAGCGCGTCTGCCACGGCCGCTGCAGACTGAAACCGGTGGTCAGGCTTCTTCGCGAGACAGCGCCCGATTATCTGTGATAGCCAAATTGGGACGGCGGCGTTCACGTCGCTTGATGCTGGTGGTGGCTCGGCAAGGTGCTTGCCGACAATCTCCTGCGAAGAATCACCGTCGAACGGAGGAATGCCGGTCACCATCTGAAACAGAACTGCACCGAACGAGTAAATGTCGGAACGGGGATCGAGATCACCTTGTCCCAAGGCTTGTTCGGGGCTCATGTAGTACGGAGTCCCGACGACGAATCCCGTCTGTGTCAGTCCCCCGTCAGCGTCGAGCTGCTTGGCAATTCCGAAGTCCATGAGCACTGGTCTTCCGGATTTGTCCACCATGATGTTGTCCGGCTTGATGTCACGGTGGACGAGATCATGCTCATGTGCGTGCTGTAGTGCATGAAGCGCGGGGATGGCCAGGTCGAGCGCGCGCCGGGGGGATAGCGATCCGCGTCGTCGCAACAGGCTGCTGAGGGATTCTCCCTCCAGATGAGGCATGGCGTAGTAGACCAATCCCTCACCTTCGCCCACGAAATGGATTGGCAGGATGTTGGCGTGTTGCAGCTTGGCGACCATCCGGGTTTCCTGCTTGAAGCGCTGCAGCATTCCTGAGGTCCAGGCGATATCGGGTCGGAGCACCTTGATGGCAAGTTGCCGCTCGAGCTCGAGATCCCAGGCCTCGTACACCTCGGCAAAGCCACCACGCCCCAGCAGACCACGTACCTCGTATTTACTGCCGAGCGCGGTCTGCAAGCGCGTGGCCGTGTCAATGCTGTCTGGAGTGGAGTACACTTGACCCTAGCTCAATACTGCGCGAAGCAGCGGTGAGTGCGACGGCGGCCTCGGGTTGCCAGACAAACGGATGGTCACCGGGCTCAGCTGTCGGGTTCTCTATGCGTCTCCTGGAGGACCACTGTTGACCCGAACCTCTTTGACCCGCATCTCAATCTTCATACCCTCACCCTCCATCATCTCCTCGTACCTCGTCATTTGTCCCTGCATCATCTTTTCCACCATCTTGCGCTGTTCCGCAGGCATTTCCGCGAGCTGCTTCTTCATGTCCTCGTACTCTTTGCGCGACTCCTCATCCATGGCCTCACCGAGTCCTTCCATTGTCACTGTGATGAGGAATGGTTGCAGCATGCCTTCGACTTCACGGTAGTCCTGCAGTTCCACGGTGCTGGTTACGTCATGAGCTTTGCCGTCCTGTGTCAGGATGCCTTCGAACACCATTCGTCGCATCAGCGATGCATCTGTGTCGACAAATAGCTTGGCCCTCTGCGGCTCGAAGTCCTCATCGTTCTGTGTAGCGCCCGGGCCAAACCCTATCTCGTGGAGGTCTCGGACGGAGACCACGTGCACGGAGTTGCCAGCAATGTTGTCACGACCTTCGTATGTCGCTCGGGAGATGAGCTCGGGGGCCATCTCAACGAATTGGTCCCAGCCGCCCTCTTCAGTGTCTTGCTCTGACATTACCATGCCTGCAGCGCTGGTCTGGCGCAGGCGGAAGACCGGGTGACCCGAGACCATCTCCTTCTCGAAATAGCTGACGGTCTCCATTCCCATGACCTCCTGCACGATCGTGTAGTTGTCTACCCCCTCAGCGTTCTCCTCATAGACTGAGACCATGCGGTTGATGACATCAGCGGCAGACTGGGCTTGTAAGCCGGTACCGACCATCATCGCCGGTAGAAGTAGGGTGCTGAGTGCTTGGCGTGTCTTGAACATGAGGCCTCCAGTTGAATCGGTCGTAGTGAGGACACATGATACGGTGGACTTCCCTGTCGGCGCAACTGCATGCCACTTGCTGAGCTGACGAACGGGATCCCATCCCCCAAATATGCGGCAATTGACCGACTGCCGATGTGGGCTCTCAGCAGTGGTGGCTCCAGGGCTATCTTACTCGTTGTCCCAAAGAACTGGTCAACGAAACCAGGAGTCACCACCATGCTTAATAGGCCGATACCTGCCGTCGTTGCATTGGTCTTGGTCGCAGCCTGTGCCGCCGAGCCCGAGCGGCCCAACATCATCTTTATTTTCACCGACGATCATGCCGCGCAGGCAGTGGGTGCCTATGGTGGTCGACTGGCCGAACTCAACCCGACTCCGAATATCGATCGGCTGGCGCGTGAAGGAATGCTTTTCCGTAACGCGTTCATCACCAACGGTATCTGTGCCCCAAGTCGCGCTGTGGTCCTTACTGGAAAGCACAGCCATCTCAACTCGGTTCCAACCAACGCCGAGCGGTTCGACTCATCCCAGGTGACATTTCCTCAACTGTTGCAGGAGTCCGGCTATGAGACGGCGATCGTGGGCAAATGGCACCTCAAGAGCGACCCGGTGGGGTTCGACTATTGGGAGGTGCTGCCGGGGCAGGGGCGCTACTACAATCCTGAGTTCCGCACGGCCGCTGGCGTGGTGCAGGACACCGGCTACGTGACGGACCTGATCACCGATAAGGTGATTGATTGGCTGGAGACCAAGCGGAACTCGGAGCAACCCTTCATGCTCATGTATCAACACAAAGCGCCACACCGCGAGTGGTCGCCGGGACCACAACACCTCACCCTGTACGACGATACGGAGATTCCGGAACCAGCTACGCTCTTCGATGACTATGCAGGCCGAACCTCGGCTGCGCTGATGCAAGAGATGACAATTGCCCAGCACCAACATCTCGCCTACGACTCCAAGGTCTGGCCAGACCAGAGCATGGAGGAGGACTGGGGTACCCGATCGGCTCAGTCTCTGCGCGACAGGATGACGGTTGGTCAAAGAGCGGCGTGGGACGCCGCTTACGGACCCAAGAACGAGGTCATGCGCGGTGCGAAGCTCGACGATGAAGAGATGACCCGCTGGAAGTACCAACGCTACCTGAAGGATTACCTGCGCTCGATTGCTTCGGTCGACGATAACCTCGGTCGGCTGCTGGATTACCTGGATGAGAGCGGTCTGAGCGGGACGACAGTGGTGATCTACTCCTCAGATCAGGGGTTCTTCTTGGGTGAGCACGGTTGGTATGACAAGCGCTGGATGTATGAGGAGTCACTGCGGATGCCACTAGTGGTGCGGTGGCCCGGAGTGACGGCACCTGGATCAGAGGACCGCCACTTAGTCCAGAATCTCGACTTCGCCGAGACGTTCCTGGACTTGGCCGGTGTGGCTATTCCTGCGGACATGCAGGGACAGAGCCTGGTACCACTGCTTGAAGGCAGAGAGCCACGCGATTGGCGAAGTGCAATCTACTACCAGTACTACGAGTTCCCTGGTGTTCATGCCGTGCAGCGACACTACGGAATCCGGACCGATCGCTACAAGCTGATACACTACTATCTCATCGATGAATGGGAACTGTTCGATTTGGAGGTCGATCCCGACGAACTCCGCTCGGTCTATGCTGAGGCCGAGTACACCGACGTGGTTGGAGAGCTGCGCGAGATGCTGAGTCGCTTGCGGGACTACTATGACGTGCCTGACGAAGACCCTGTGCCGTTGCCCGAGTCAGACGGTGGGGGAACGGAAAGGCAATAGCGGGTGAACGGTCAATTCGCCGTAATCTCGCGAGCTCTTGCGTATTCTTGCGCTCGCTTCATGCACATCGACGCGTTCATCAGGCGATGCCAACCATTATTCGATTGATCTCAGGTTCGATCCCACTAGTGGCCTAATCGATGCCTCTGTCGATCTGTCATTGCGGTCAGCATCGGACGGTACGAGCCACGCGGTCTTGCATTTGCATCGACAACTGCACGTAGACCGAGTGTCGGGACCTCTCGTTACCGAGTACGAAACTGACGTAGCGCAGTCGAATCACGTTCCATGGATGCCAGAGGCTGCCTCAGAGCCGCCACAAGTACGACCCCTTGAAAAAGAACTGACGCTGCGTTTGGTGAAATCGCTCACTCGCAACGCTTTCTCCGTTTTGCCATTCGGTCCTGTCGTGTAACGATCCAAATCCAACGTGGACCACCGTGCCTGGGATATACGTGAACGAGGCCAACAGATCTGTGAGTATCTGTTTTCGGAAATTGTTGTATTCGAGGATGCCACGGAAGAACAGGTACTTGCTCAACTGATATGTCAACTTTCCACGGATGATGGAATAGTCAAATATCTCCTGCGAGTCGGATGAGCGATAGAAATCTGAGTAAGTGTAGGTTGCTTCGCCACGAATCTTGTCAGATGGTTGGTAGGTCAGGTTTGCCGTGACCGCGTTGCTGCTGCCCTGATAGGGCTCCTCGGAGTAGAATACTGCACCGGTGTGGCGGTAGAGCAGTCCGAAGAAGAGTTGGTTAGTCCACTGACCACCGCCGTAGACGTGAAACCCCCCGGTGTTGAATCTCTCTGCCAGAAACACCTCGGTAGAATAGGAGAACTTCAGCTTGAACGTGATGTTTCGCCACAAGTAGTTCTGCAACGACAAGTGATTGAACGTTTCCCACATGTCACTGACCTTGTCCAAGGTCTGTGCCGTGAAGACTTCCACGTCTACGCGCCTTAGAAAGCTCCCGCCGGGGTATAGCTTGGGCCGCAACAGCCCGCTGACCTGGGACACCCCTGTTCTCCACACGTATCCCATCTCAACTCTGAAATCCCGGGCAATGTCGTTTAGGACGATGTCGTAGTCGACATCGCGGCTTGAATGCGTGTAATTCGCGCCGAACGAGTGGCCACCCGATTCGTCAGCCGGGATGCCGGACTTCGAGCGCGATAACAAGCCATGGAAGCCCAACATGCTGGATTCAGTGATCCTGATTTGACCGTCCAAACCGCCGACGCGGTTGAAGTGGTTGCTGAACTCACGACCAGCGTAAATCGCTCCCAGGTAGCTGTCCTCCGCGAGCGACCGCTTGTAGCGCACGATGGGGAAGTGAACGTATGTGTTTTGATTTGTAGGTTCTGGGGGCGGCACCTCGTCTACAGCATAGATAGACGCAACGGTGTTCTTGAGACCGAGTTTCCCGGATAGGCGGGCTCCGACAATCGGGTCTACAATCGTACGCGTGTAAACGATGGAGCGGATTGGATCTCTCTCTGATGCGCCGGTAGATGCCACAGTGAACGCCTCGCGACCTTCAAGGAAGAACGGGCGCTTCTCAGGAAAGTACAGACTGTACCTGAGGTTGATATCCACTTGACCGGCATCAGCTTCAACTTGGCTGAAGTCGGGGTTAAAGGTACCGTCGAAGATCAGGTCCGAGGTGATACCATACTTGCCAGTAATGCTCAGTTCAGCGCGCCTGACGTCGGTAGCGAATTGGCCTTGGTTGTCTGACTGCCGCAACCTGTAGGTAGCTGCAGGAATCAACTCGAGCAGCGTTCCGCTATCGAAGGCGTGGTAGGTGATACGGCGCATCTGAGTGAGCCAGGAGTCGCCTTGGGCGGGATCAAGCGGAGGACTGGTCGCACCCTCTCCGTCTCTGCTAACGCGACGTTCCATGATGACCCCCATGCTCACGGTGTCTGTGGGGGCGTAGCGAATACTCCTGAGGGGCAGCCGAATTTCTACGGTATAACCGGTGGAGTCAATCTGGCCACCACTGTACCACACCAGGTCGAAGCTGCGGTCCTCATGACCTGCCGAGTACCTGCTGTCACCTTGAATGCCAAACGGATTGATGTAAAGCGCGTACAGCGACTGCTGGTCATCAAACGAGTCGAGGTTGATTGCCACCCAATCATCCCGCCACATGTTGTCCCTGCTAGTAACAGATGCCTTGATCTTGTCAGGTTCGGGGTCGAGCGCGCGAAACGCGAAATAGAGATTGTCGCGATCGTATGCGAAGTAGGCAATCGTCTCTCCCACCAGTTCGCTGCCGTAATCGGGCGCATACGTTTTGAAGCCGTCAAAGAATGGCGCAGTCTGCCACACAGGATCGTCCAGGATCCCATCAATGGACGGAGGTGACTCAGTGTAACTCGGGAGAAACGTCTCCTGGGCTCGAACGCAATAGGGAAACGCCGCAATTGCCGCTAGCCAGGGGACTATTTTGTAGATAGTGCTGCGCATCTCATGATCACGTGCGACCAACAGGATATCGAATGGTCCAATCATCCAGTTCCAGTAGTTGAGTCAGAGCGCCGATCTCCGGAGGCGCTCTTGAACTTGATCCGCAGCGTGGCATTTAATATATGGACTAGCATGGATATGAGTTTCGAATTCCAGCTGACTCGGCAAGCGTGAAACGGCGCCAGTTTCTCGAGACGGTAGTCAGCGCGGCTGCAGCCCTGGGCTTGTATCCCGGCACAACGGCGGGCTCGTCGCGCAAGCAGTGTGGACCTCAGGCCCTCCGGAATTGGACCTGGATCAACGGTCGGAGGCAATGGACGCCCGATGAATGGCGCCGTCAGTTCCAGCGGTTTCGAGCAGCGGGGATCGGGGGTGTGCTCGTATCCGGTTCCAGCGACATGCCGGCCCGGATTGCGCGGGACGAAGGACTCGAATTCCACCGCTGGATGTGGATCCTGAATCGGAACGGTGATGCCTGGGTCAGAGAGAACCACCCAGAGTGGTTCACGATCAGTCGCGAGGGGAAATCGAGCCTGGACCACCCGCCCTACGTGGGCTACTACCGCTGGCTGTGTCCCACCCGCGGTCCCGTGCGCGAATATCTGAGGGGCAAGGTCGAAACCGTGGCCCGGAGGCCGGAAATCGACGGCGTACACCTGGATTACATTCGGCACAGTGACGTGATCCTACCGGTTGGACTGTGGAGCCGATACGAATTGGTGCAGGATCAGGAATACCCCCAGTTCGACTTCTGCTACTGTGAGGTCTGTCGCGAGGCGTTCTTAGCCCAGACGGGACGCGATCCGCTGGAGCTGAAGGATCCGCCCGGTGACGGAGAGTGGCGCGCGTTCCGCTGGAATGCGGTCACGGAGCTGGTCAGGATCCTGGTAGACGCGGTTCACGACCAACGCAAGACCATCTCGGCTGCGGTATTTCCCACGCCGGTCATTGCCCGACGGCTGGTACGACAAGCCTGGGATCAGTGGATGCTCGATGCGGTGTTCCCGATGATATACCAGCGCTTCTACAACGAGGACGTGCCGTGGATAGGTCGCGCAACTAGTGAAGGAGTAGCGGCGCTGTCCGGAGAGATACCCTTGTACAGCGGCCTCTATCTGGCCCAGCTGACCCCGGCAGAACTTGGACAGGCCGTGCGGCACGCCGTGCGAGCCGGCGCGTCAGGTGTATCGCTGTTTGAGGCTGGCCAGCTCAGCGACGAACACTTGGTGCAGCTACGAGATTCACTCGATCTCTAACCGATGGTGGGATATGCGGTGTGGCACCATGCCCTAGGTGATCCTCACC